>CAYNXS010000022.1:0-16548 GCA_964401215.1 uncultured Methanolinea sp.
CCTTTTTACCTTCCTTATTGAACATTTTTCTGGAAATGCCCTAATGATACATCTCAAGATTCCTCCCGAGCGGGCGATATCCCTCCTTGAGGAAAGACTTGATGATATGAAGACTATCAGGACAACACAGCAGGGCCCGGAATATTACGATATGGTTGGCTGGCTGTCAAAAACCTGTTCTGCAATCGATCAGATCTATGGAGGGGACGATATCCATCCCGAAGAGATCCGGATGATAGGGCTACCTGCCTGTTCCTGCAATGCAAAGAGGGATACCTGGATGCTTCTTGAATTATATCAATCCAGACTGCTGGAGTATATCGATGAGATAAGGGTGTTCATGAAGAGACAAGGATGATTGTGAGAAGAGCGACCCCTTGGATATCAATCTCCTCATGAAGAAGAGAGCATGCCTCCCGTTAACCTCTGGAGGCTCCTGGTACCCCGTCTCCTCTTACAGCAGTTGCACCTCGATGACCGATCCCTCCGGGAGATAATCGAGCCCTTCGGGTATGGCAGAGATTGCATTGGCATCTGCGATGGTGACCAGACGGCTGCGTTTTTCCTGCGGTGTAAAGGTCGGCATTCCCCCATTGAAGGTAACATTCCCGAAGAAGAAATCAGTCCATTCACGATCGCCTCCACCGACTGCAGAGGCAAGTCTTGCAGGAATCCTCGGCAGGCCGGGGCTTGGATGGCCTGATAATGTGAGGAGCCCTGGCAATGCAATCTGCAAAAAGGCCACGACATTGGAAGGTGGTCCTCCGGGCAGGACGAATACAGGTTTTCCATTGAGCATGCCGAACCCGACTGCCTTGCCGGGCCCTATGCGAATCCGGTGAAATACGATCTTACACCCCAGCTGCCCGAGCGCATGAGCCACCAGGTCGCAGTCTCCTTTCCACGCCCCTCCGCTCGTGATGATCGCGTCTGTGCGTGCAGAGAATTCCTGCAGGGCATCGCGTATGGCGGATGGATCATCCTTTACAATCGCGAGGGAGGGAGTCATCTTGTATTTCATACACCATCCTGCCAGCGTGATGATGTTACTTGCGTAGAGCTTGCCATCCGACAAGGGTTGGCCTGGTGCGGTGATCTCATCGCCAGTCCCGATGATCCCCACCACAGGGTTTTGAATGACCGGGACTCTGCTGTGCCCGGCCACCGCGAGGAGGCCTGCGGTGATGGGCGATATCTGCTGGCCTTTTTTTAGGATGCATATTCCCGCCGACACATCACTCGCCCGGACGAGGACATTACGCGGCTCGGCGCAGTTCTCAACCAGGACATCGCTGTCACCCTTCTTCACACATTCGTCAGATACCACGGCATTCGCGCCGGTCGGGATACGGGCTCCGGTCAGTATTCTGACAGCGGTGCCGGGTCTTACGGGGATATCCTGTGCGCATCCGGCGGCCATAACCCCCAGCACCTGCAGTCTCACAGGATTTTCGTATGTTGCGGCGGCCACGTCGCTGGATACAACTGCATAGCCGTCTTTCCGGGATGTATCCATGGAAGGAGAGTCCATCATGGCAAGGAGATCTGATGCCGCGATACGGTCCACGCAGTCGACGAGCGGGACGTACTCAGAGGAAAGCGGAGTGATGTTTCCAAACATCAATTGCATTGCTTCTTTCAGGCCGATAGTCATACCTTTCATAGACCCTTCCCTGTCACCTCTCTCCCAGGAAATGCATATGCAGGATTTCCTTTCAACCTATAACATGATGCTGGTAACCCAAATTCCTGTGATTGTGAGTCGGAAAACCACTATGCGTGATTCAGGAGGGGCGGATTCGTGTTAACGGAACGGTGTATCCTTCGCCCGGTATCAGGCTGAGTCATGATGCGGACATCGATACCAAACGTATGTCGCATGTCCTCTTCAGTGATCACATCCTCTTCCGATCGTTCCGCGAAAAAGTGCACTTTTTCATGATTCCTGCACGCTTTCGGATCCGGTTGCACCAGCGGTGTGGAGTGACATTGCGACAAACCTGATAGCCTTCCTGCATGAGCATGGTGAAAAGATCGGCGGGTTGAAAAAATACGCATGCATTGTTGAGTGATCGAATAACCAGGACCTATAAGAGAATATTCCAGAAGTGTGACGGGGCTGGCCTCCCGGGGCGATCCGATCCTTTATATATCACAACGTGATATCTCATCCTGGTGCACCGGGAAGCGCCCCGTCATACAAAACTTGCAGTAATGCCTATATTGCATCCACCTTGAATAATATAGTGCTTTTTCAGGCTGGCGGGGCCCGCTACACGGTCCACCAACAAAATTCTCATTTCATCTTCTTGTATTTAAATTCATTTGTTAAACGCAGATTTTCCGGGTCTCTTTTGGCATGTGTCTGACGCTTTACGACCGGATTGCCAAACGGAATCTTTTCCGGTTTGCAAGCGCTTTAAATCTATTATAATCCGGTTAATTTCAAAACCAGGCGTTTAAATTTTGTTTTTCTTTACGCCGGAAAACGCCGGATTTTCATTATTCCGCGCATGGCGAGGATATAGTTTGGCCGGAGAACGCAGAATCATACAGCATTATATTCGTTCTGATCCCGGGGGTGCCGCACAAAGACGAGGATCATAGGGAGGATTTTTTCATGGTTCATCCAGATACTCCTGAACAACCTGATGAAGGAATCCCTATGAACCCTTTTCACGAATACATGGACGAATACCGGTCACAGATGGAAAAAGGAGAGATCAGGAAGGCATACCGGGGATTGATGGAATACCTGATGGAATTGCGGGTGTATCTGAAGAACAAGTATCCTGAACACGCCGTATCCGGGAACCTGTATCCCGGATACATGGATATGACATATTTTTCCTTCACCCCAATGTCATTTTCACCACGCAAATTGAAGGTCGCGATCGTGTTCCTTCACGAGACCTGCAGTTTCGAGGTCTGGCTGGCAGGCTACAATAAACATGTCCAGGTACACTACTGGAACCTGTTCAAGGAGAGGGATTGGAAGAAATACCACTTGCCGGAAACCACCAGGGGAGCCGATTCTATTCTTGCGCATACATTGGTTGCACACCCGGATTTTCGTGATTTGCCTGCATTGACAGAACAGATAGAGCGAGGAACGCTGGAATTTACCGGCGACATTGAAGATTTCTTAGACACCCGTTTCTCGTGACTCTCGAGTATCCGCATCGGTATGTCGCCTGAAGGGAAACAGTTCTTGCCTGATTCCGATACGCCAGTCACGTATCCCCTGAAAGAAATAATTCAGAAGATTCACTCCAACCGGATGGATACAGGTAATCAGGGTCAGGACAAGGAATATGATCACGGTGATCTCCGCCGGAATGGACCGGGTGGAATAGAGAACGATGTGAGGGAGAGGGTATAGGTATTTTGGAATAACGTGGCCTAATCTCATCCACGGGGATTTTGGAATCCTGGATCAATCCCACGAATACTCAAGAGAGCTCATCAACGCGGAGTACAGTAAATACATCCAGACAACCAGGCTTAACCCGAGTGCGAACGCGAGGATGTAGGCCCCCGGTCCGAGACCGCACCTGAATGCACCCCCTGACAGCCATTCAAGCTGTGTGCAGGTCGCGGGATAGGTGATAAAGAGGAATAACAGGGTAAACAGGGATATCCCGATACCACAAAACACGATCGGTATGTATCGCAAAGGTAAGAATGTCCCTATTTTCATGATTTTACTTCGATATGTTGTCTTTTCCCAAAATAAAGTGATATCTGGCAGGATAAATAGTTATTGAGAACAAATGGGAGAGGGAATCCACGCTCTTGCAAGGGTGGATTTTTTCCTTCTCCCTTCACCAGCCCGTATTCGATCTCATTGAAACATCCAGGCACAGGATTGGATCTGAAACGATACCTGGAAAGGAAGAACTGCATGTGATGAAAGGGGAGGTGGCCTGTTGCATATATCCCAAACTTATTATTAGGTAAAACCTAACTAATTACAGGAAGAGGACATGGCGGAAAAGGTGGAGCGACTCCTGATCAGCCTGGAACAGCTGATCAGGTTACGGAATGAAACCTCCTGTGCCATCCTCTCCGAATGCGGGGTCCCCGACATCACGGTGAAACAGATAGGGTACCTGAAGATAATCGACGAACATGGCGATGTGACCTTCAGCCGCCTTGCAGAGATCACCAGGAACTCGAAACCGACGATCACCGAGATGATCAACAGGTTCGAGAGCATGGAGTGTGTATACCGTGAACGGTGCCCCCATGACGGGAGAGTCCTGTATATCCGCCTTACCGAGAAGGGCCGGAGGATCGCCAGGGCTGAAGAATTCGCCCTCTCCAGGCTGATAGAACGAATGATGGATTCACTCGATGAGGACGAGATGAATGTCCTCGTCAGGATACTCATGAAGGTCGGCTGATCCCGCCTATGAACGGGATCTCCAGAAACCATTCGCCCTCTACCATAGGATACCGACAATGATTGAAATTGATACCGATGGGGATCATGAATTCCTCGTGCTCCCTCTGCCCGGGACCGTGGTCTTTCCAGGGATACGGACAAAACTGAACGTCGAGAAACGCACAGGCGCTCTGCTCGCCGCTGAACTTGAACATGGCGGATCTGTCCATGCCTTCACGCTCGCCATGAAAAGTGAGAGCGGGATTACAAGGGAATCTCTGTACATGGTGGGATGCCTTGTCACAGTGACAGCCGCAGAGCCCGGGGAGGATGGATACGTGGTCGATGCTCTCGCATTCCAGAGAGCCAGGATTAAAGACCTTTACGAGAAAGACGGGCTGTTCTATGCGACCTGCACTCCCCTGCAGGGTGATTCCGACATTGACAATGCAACACGGCAGGCGCTCCTGGATGGGATAAAGCAGACCGTCCACGAGATCAGCAGCCATTTCCAGGGTTCAGAGCGTTTCACACACCCCATTGATGCGATGGACTCGATTGACCATATCATCGGGTATGTCATGATGTTTGCCCCAGTCCCTGTCGCAGAGAAACAGGCTGTGCTCGAGACGCTCTCGGAACAGGAGCGAGGGCAGCGGTTCCTCGAAATCCTTGAGAATGTGCGGGAGAACATCACGTTTCGAATAGAGATGGCGCACAAGATCTCTGAGAAGGTCCAAAGGTCGAACCGGGAGGCCATGCTCCGCGAGCAGCTCAAGATTATCCAGGAAGAACTTGACGACAGTGACGGGAACATCTCCGCCGACAGGAGCTATCGCGAACGGATTGAGGAATCAGATATGCCCGACGAGGTCCGTAAAAAGGCTCTGGCTGAATCCAGGAAACTCGAGTCCGGCGGCAGCCAGAACCACGAGAGTTCGATTGTCAGGAACTACCTCGATACGCTGCTCGAACTTCCCTGGGAAACCCGGGAAAAGCCCAGCGTCGACATCGCCCTCGCTCAGAAAGTCCTTGACGCCAACCATACCGGCCTCGAGAAGGTCAAGGAGCGGATCATCCAGCACCTCGCGGTGATGAAGCTGAAACACGAGAAGCAGGGATCCATCCTCCTCTTTACAGGTCCGCCAGGGACCGGCAAGACCAGCCTTGGGAAGAGCATTGCAGATGCCCTTGGTCGCAAGTACGTGCGGATAAGCCTTGGGGGAATCAGGGACGAGGCGGAGATCAGAGGCCACCGGAGGACCTATATCGGGGCTCTCCCTGGCAGGATCATCCAGGGGATCCGGAGGGCTGGTGTCAAGAACCCGGTCTTCATCCTCGACGAGATCGACAAGCTTTCGTATTCCCACATGGGCGATCCCGCGAGCGCCCTCCTGGAGGTCCTTGATCCCGAGCAGAACAACACGTTCTCTGACCATTACCTGGAGGTCCCGTACGACCTGTCCGAAGTACTGTTCATTGCCACGGCCAATAGCCTCGCCACCATCCCGGCACCCCTCCTTGACAGGATGGAACTGATCGAGATCTCGGGATACACCGGGAACGAGAAGTTCTCCATTGCCAGGAATCATCTCCTGCCGGCAACACTTGAAGAGCACGGCCTCGATGCAGCCACTCTGGTAATCGAAGACGAGGCACTCCGGGCAGTCATCGAACGATACACCCGCGAAGCCGGCGTCCGGTGGCTGAAGAAACAACTCGATCACATTGCCCGGCACGTATCCGAGAAGATCGTATCAGGCACGGCCGACATTCCCTTCGTAGTCAGGTCCGACATGCTCCCAGCCATCCTTGGAAAAGAGGTGGTCAGGCAGGAGTGGGCCAGGAAGCAGGCTGTCCCGGGTGTGGCGACCGGCCTTGCCTGGACACCGGCCGGCGGGGATATCCTCTTTATCGAGGCAACCTTCATGCCTGGGAAGGGAAAACTCACCCTGACCGGCCAGCTCGGCGATATAATGAAGGAGTCTGCAACGATCTCCATGAGCCTTGTTCGGTCACGACTGATGCATACCATCACGAGTTTTGACTTCATCGCCACCGATGTGCACATCCATGTGCCTTCAGGGGCAACCCCCAAGGACGGCCCTTCAGCGGGTGTGACGCTCTGCGTGGCACTGGCATCTTTGATCACGGGAAGGACCGTGGACCCGGGAACTGCCATGACCGGCGAGATCACGCTCTCCGGTAATGTGCTCCCTGTTGGAGGTATCAGGGAGAAGATCCTTGCTGCTCATCGTGCAGGTATACGAAAGGTCATCCTGCCGAATGAGAACGCAAGGGATCTCGAAGATATACCTGCGGATGTCAGATGCGACCTCCACATTGTGATGGTGGAATCCATCGAGGAGGTCTTGCGAGAGACGCTCGGGATCGAGCTCCCCCCGGCAGCGGTTGCCCTGCAGCGGGGAACCGGTGAAATTCCCCTCCAGCACGGATGAAAACACTTCCCCCCTTCTTCTTTTTCGATTCCATACCCCTGGCTGAAGAATCGTGCTACAGGTCACTGGAAAAAAGGTGGAGTTTAATAGCCGTTATACAGGTTCAATGCAAGATCATAGCACTTCTGTGCTTCCATGAGATTTCCCATTTTTTCCAGGGTTTCTCCCTTGTCAAACAGTGCATCTGCATCCTCGGGGTCGATCCGAAGCGCACGATCATATGCAGTGAGTGCCTGTGCGTACTGACCCTGGCTATCGCGAAGGTTTCCAGATTCCACATATTCATGTACCCTTTGTAACTCTGACATCAACATTGTGTATCCCCCTGGTCACGTTCTGTGACTGAATGTGAATGATCTGTGGGATATAATAGCGATATGCGATGAAGGATGGGGGTCATGATTGCCTGGCATATCTGCTTCATGATCCGGTACGCAATGGGAACCCAGAATCATTTCAGCCTCACGTGCTACCAGGATCTCCAAGCGCCGGGAGAAAGGATTGATCACTTCTGGAGAACCCGGCCAGGAGATCTGCCTTCACATTCACATCAGGCCGAACCTGATGGATGGAATCGTTGCCTGGGGCCTTACTTAATCTCTATTTTATTGCCACGAGCACCTTGAACCATTCATACTCGTGCACCGGGATGATGTCCACGTGCGAGAAACCCGCGTCCCTGCAGAGTGCTACCCACTGGTCAAATCCAATGCAGAATTCCCCATCGTTCAGGATATGCTTCTTTCCGTTGGCGTACATCCTCTCGAATGCCTGCACCCCTCCCTCATTCATCGCAAGTTCCAGTTCGCTGGTCAGGTACTTCAGGATCCTTTTCAATCGCCGGGGGTCATCCACCCTTCCCGTCGTATCCATGTCGATGTCGCCGAGAAGGAACCTCCCTCCTTCCTTCAGGGAATCATGTATCTTCCTTATTACTGGATCTTTCTCTTTCACGTGATGAAGGGAGACCGTTGCTGCAACAATATCGAAACTGCCCGGCAGGAAATCTATCTCCTCCGCCGACTTCTGTTCGCAGTGAATCTGTTTTGAAAGGTTGCACTTCTCAATCTTCTCCTGGAAAAGCGTGAGCATCTGGGCCGAGCTGTCAATTGCAAGAATCCTGCACTCTGCCTTCTTAAGGAATTTTAACGAGAGAAGTCCTGTACCACACCCGATATCAAGGACCTGTTCTCCTTCCTTCACTCCGGATGCGTTCACCACCAGGTCAAGCATCGCATGGTGTCTCTGTAATTTTCCAAGGGTGGTATCGTATTCGTTCGCCCAATCCTGGAACCATTCGCAGTTGTCTCTCCGGTCCATCATTGTTGTCTGTAGTATTGGGATCCGGGGTTATTATGATGAGGGGATGAATTCCTTGGTTCTCCGGGATGTGGCATAACGAAAAAAATCGTGCCCTACTACCCTTCGATCCACCGCGTGAGGCTGCCCATCCGTGCAAAAGCCTCCCTGATCGGGAGTTTTACCCCGGATCTCCGGGCGTTCTGGTAGAACCGCCAGCGGTCACGAAGCCGGGGACCGTTCTTCTGGCCGGTAGCAAGGAGATAATCAAGGGTCTCCCGCTCCTTTTTCATCCATCCGTACCGGGTGAGGATCTGCGATGAATACCGATCCTCATCGAACCAGGAATCGGCGAGCTCCTTCGCGCATTCCAGGGAGTAGATGATCCCTTCACCGGTAAACGGGGATACGGTCCCGATCGATTCCCCAACGCCGACGATCCGCTGCAATGAACCATCAACCCTTCTTCTCACGGTCGAAAAGGGTTGCGCATAGAACGGGGATGCCACCCGGATCAGTCCCGGACAGGTACAGATCCTGGTGATCCTGCAGTTCGTTGACATCTCGTCGAAGAACCGGTCGAGGATCTCTCCGTACCGGTCGAATGCCAGTCCCCCTGCCCCGATGTGATACTGGTTCCGGCCGAGCGGGAAGACCCAGATGTAGCCGAGCCCCGGGATGTGATTGCCATAGACCCCTGCACCCGGGCTCTCTTTCCCATCAATCTGATCGATTACTACCCGGTACTGGAGTGTCGGCAGCACAAGATCCGAAGTGCAGGGAGGAAGCAGGTTACGGGCTATCCCGGTCGCATCCACAACGACCTCATACTGTTCCATCTCCTCGTCTGTGATACGGTGCGGTATGAGAGTAAGACCAGTTCGGAGATCCTGGATGAGCCGCGGCTTGTCGATCGTACAGAGTGGGGTTTTTGCAACAAGCCCGTCGAAGTTCATCGATTCCATGGATGCCAGGAGATACCGGTCAAGGTCAAGCCCCGCATGTGCGAGATACCTCCCTATTCTTGACGGTCCGCCCCATCCGCAGGAACGGAACCTGCAGGTGGTGTCATGGTCTCCCTGTTCATAGAGGGTGGGGTGGATTCCCTTCTCCTCAAGGAGGCGGCCAAGGTAACTCCCGGCAATTCCTGCTCCGACGATTGCAACGTTCAGGGATATCCCCCCAATGTCTGAATAGTGCAATCACTACGCGATGGCATGAACACTGAATCTTCCGATGTGAAGGAGTATCAACCTAATTGAAGTGTTGCGCACCATGCAACGAGCATGGAATGGAAACGTGATTCATGCGGCCAGTCCTTCATCGTGAATGGGATTCTTATACCTCTTCCCGTCATACATCCTTTCAATGAATGTTCCCGATCCTGACCGGATCCCACGACGAAAACCGCCAATCCCGGGAATCGTTGTATGCCTGATAACGCTTGCAGTGTACCTTACCACTACGGGATGCGTGTTTGGTGCCGGTGGAGACGATGTTACGAGAGGGTGTGCGATCACTGCGGAGAAGAGCGTCGATGGTGAACTCCTTCTCACCTGGCAGGGAGGCGTTGAGTTACCGGATGTGCAGCAGTATGGTGTCGTTGTGAACGATCACACGGTGTTGTCCCGGATACACACCCCACGCACGGGCGATACGGAGACCATTCCTCTCAATCCATCAGGGTCCCGGGTTACCGTGGTCGTCACCTACCTCGATGGCAGGCAGGAGACGATCTACAATAGTATCCTCGAGCCCTGAACACGGACACCTGATTTTAAGGGAAGGAATGCAAGGATTCTCTTCTCTCTAAAAAAATTAACAATGAACTGTTCCCAATACGAACAGGGGGGAAATCCCCGGGCGGGATCACCCGACCTGAATGATATCCTCTCTGACCGTGGTGTTGCTTACCATTCTCCTGTCCTGGATCTTCCACACCGTGAGCGTGACCGAGTAGGTTCCGGCCTTTTTATAGGTATGGACGGGATTGGCAGTCCGGGAAATTCCTCCGTCGCCGAACCTGTACAGGTACCTGATGGGGCCTCCTGACGACGCATCCGTGAACCTGACTGAGAGCGGTGCGGCACCAATCGTCGGGGAAGCGGTAAAGTCAGCGACCAGCGGGACGCCAGTTCCCTTTGTGACCACGATTGTCTTTGCCACGCTGTCTTTCTCCATCCTCTTGGTGATGGGATTGACCTTCCCGACCGTCAGGGTGACGGTAAACTCCCCTGCCTTCCGGTAAGTATGAGTGGGGTTTGCACCTACTCCCCTGGATCCGTCACCAAAGTCGTACAGGAACAGGACCGGGTTCCCTCTCGACTGGTCTGTGAATTTGACTGTCAGCGGTGCATTGCCGGTTGCAGGTTCTGCCTTGAAGTTCGCAGAAAGCCCTTCCGTTCCGCTGAGTTTCACCACCCAGTAATCCAGTCCACCGTGGTTCCCGGTGACGTCTCCATCAGTGGACGAGGAGTCGCCGATCAGGAAGAACTGGCCTTCTCCGGAGGGGTCTGGCTTAATCGTCTGCCCCCGGTCAAGTCCTGACCCCCCGAAGCACCGCTCCCAGAGGATCGCCCCGGTCTTATCAAACTCGACTGCCCAGAAGTCACCGTTCCCGGCATTTTCACTGACATCTCCATCGGTCGAATAGGAGACGCCGAGTGCCACATAGTTCCCATTATCGGTCATTTCGAGGTCGTAGGCATGATCATAGTCAGATCCCCCGAAGCATTTCTGCGCAAGCAGGTTCCCGTCAGGGGCAACCAATGCCCACCAGTAATCGAATGAACCATGGTTCCCGGAAACATCCCCGTCATTGGAGTTGGTAAATCCCATCACCGCAAAATTTCCGTCAGGGGTGACAACGATCTCCCGGCCTTCATCGTGAAGGCTCCCCCCGAGGCATTTCTGCCAGAGGAGGTTTCCTGAACTATCAAGCCGGAATAACCATGCATCGTAGAACCCGTGGTTTCCGCTGACATCGCCGTTGTTCGAGTTCGTATACCCTACTGCAAGGTAGCCTCCGCCGGGAAGAGAGAGGATGTTGTCGCCGAAATCATCCCCCGATCCGCCGAGCAACCTCTCCCATGTGATGTTTGCCTGCGAATCGGTCTTCACCACCAGGACATCGTAGCCGCCATGATACGCCGGATCTCCCGGGATGGAGTACGACTGTCCAATCATGATCATCCCTCCGTCAGGGGTCTCTTTGCCATCCATGGCAAAACTGCCGCTTCTACCAGGGTAACACCCTTTCCAAAGGACGGATCCCTGCTCGTTGATCTGCATGTTCCATATCGCGATACCAGAGGGGTTGTCAGAGAAATCACCGTCATGCGACCAGGTATAGCCCGAGAGCAGCAGCGTGCCGTCACTCAGCCGCTCGATACAGGTGACGTGATCGTCATTCGATCCCCCGATGGTCTTGACCCAATCCTTCTCCCCGGAAGCATCAAGTTTTGCAATCCAGACATCGGTCATCCCGTACGAATGCGTGATATCCCCATCTGTCGAGGTGGTGTCACCGACTGCAATGTAACCCCCATCGTTCGTGGGCTGAAGAGATTTTGCATACTCCTCACCGGAACCTCCCAAAGACTTCTCCCATCCGATCCCGGGACTGGCTGCAAGTGCCGGGACTGCTGCCAGGCAGATCACAATGAGAAGTGCGGCAATCCCTGCACTCATGTGACGTATTCTCATACCGTCACCCCCGTGGTTAACACAGCCGTTTTATTCGCTTGTCCACCGGCATAATTCGCCTGTCCGTATGCAGTTGTGGTTAAAGGATCCTTGGCATTGGATGTTACCTTGTATGTTGCCGTGATCGTGATGTTGGTCCCGAGGCGGAGTGCGCCGGTGTCCGGGAGATGTGGCGGGTCCCATATCGCAGTAGGCGGGGCAGTATACTGTGGGGCATAGTTCGCGGAGATGAAGGAGAGACCGCCGACCGGCTGGAAATTCAGCTTCGCAAGCGCTCCCTCAAGGTCCTGCGTGCCATCGTTCCTGAGGATAAAGGTGAACGTGATATCCTCCCCAGGCTTGACAGTAGCCTTATTCGCAGAGATGGAAACATCAAGCGAAGGGCCTCCCTTGACGGAGATCGGGAGGATCCGGTTGCCTTTCACCGCAATGTTTCCGGCCGCCTGCCCGGATGCTTCGGCGACAGCGGTGTACTGGCCGTTGGCAGTATCCGGAACCTTTCCGGTCACCAGGTATGACCTGGTCTCCCCGGGAGAGAGTGTGCCTGCATTCCATCTGACGGAATTGCCGGAGACCGTCCCGGCCGGATTGCTCGAGACATATGTCATAGAGTATGGGAGATAGCCAGAGACCGCAACACCCGAAACCTGCCCGGGGCCGGGCGCCCTGACGGTCACATTGAATGCGACCGTGCTACCGGGGCGGATACTGGATGGAGCGTCGATAGTCACGACGAGCGATGCGTTTGCGGGAGGGGTAGTTCCTGCCGTCGCATACCATCCCGGCGGCACAGCGAGATCCTGTGCAAGGACACCTGCAGCGGATCCGGCATTCTGTCCAACCTTCCACCAGTTGACTTTGAGTGCTTCCTTGTGCGGGTTCCACGCGACAAACGTCGTCTGGCCCTGACTTGAAGTGAAGGCGGCGCAGAGCGGCTGGGAGAGGCCTTTCCCGGCTGCATCTCCCGAATACGCGAAGTATGAGAAATCGGGAGGTCCGTAGGCATCGATTGCCCAGAACCAGTTCAGGACCTCCGACGGGCTTGTGGCATCGTCGATATGATCCTTCATGGCGTTCCACCAGGTCCCGAGGTCATACGGGTAATGGCCCGGCGTGGTGTTCCGTGAGGACTGGACCAGGTCCCAGTACCAATGGTACGGGGAGGCAGCGATCCCCGTTGCCGACGTATCCGTGATCCCAACCAGGGCCCGCTGCTGGTTCACCACCGCGAGATAGGGCACGCCTGAAGGGTCTGTTTTATCGCAAAAGCCGCCGTTCGGGGCATGATCGAGGGCACGTTCCATCAGCTCGACATACGTTGGATCCCTTCCGAACGAAAGGGTGTAACCCGCCATCGGGAGCCACATGTTGTACATCGATGATGTTGGGGAGATACCGAACTGGGAGGCGGTCTGGACCACGGACTGGGGCATCTTCGGGGCAAAGGAAGTCGCCTTCGGGTACCCGTCCGGCATCACCGGCCAGGTGGATGAGACCTTCGGATTGCCCCAGTTGTACCAGCGGTCCCACATCGTCTCGTTCTGGCTGTACTTTTTCGAATCGTCGGGGATGCTTACCGAGGCGATATAGTCGCCGTGCTTCGACCACTTCGCAGCGGTCGGCTGGGCGATCCCGGTCGAGTCTGGGACGTACGCAAGTGTCTTATCGAACCAGTAAGCGTCTGCATTATAGAGGTTCGTCGTATACAGGTAAATCCCGGTGTCAGCGATATCCTGGCGGTTCGTCACCGTCCCCCACATCGCTATTCCTGCCCAGGCCTGCATCGATTCCCCGAGAGAGTTATCATCCTTCCCATCCTCGAGGAGCGAGCCGACGCCAATTCCACCGCCCGGCCCGGTCTGGGGCAACCCCTGCGTCCACGCCTGCCCGGCCCACTGGTCGAAGAAGTTCATCTTGGAATATTTTAATTCCGGGTGGGAGTAGTATGCAGCAGCACGGTCCGGGTCATATGCGATCGACATCACGAGCTGGTCGACAAACGAGCCGTAGTTGTCCCGGCCTGCCCAGGACGGGTCGAACCATGCAGCCTGTGCAGCTGCAGTGATCAGGTACCCGTTCTGGTAGTGGATATCGTTCCATTCGGAGACGGTGCCGAAGCCGTCCTCTCCCCATTCCCTCGGATAGGTGACGTCGTCAGGCATCGGCCAGTACCCGTACGCGGGGTGCTGGTCATCGGTATCCGGGCCCTGTGCAGGATACATGTGCAGTGTCCCGATTCGTGGGTCTGACAGGAAGTAATAGGGGGAGTACTGATCTTTGGACCCGGGGGTGTTCTTTGCGGTCCGGAACGGCGCCTCCTTCGTATAGAGGGCGAAGAAGTCCTCTATCCCCGCGAGGTTCCTTGACAGGGCGAGGGTCGGGTCGTACGGGTTCTTATACGAGGTATTGTACCATGTGGTCCCGTTCCATTTCTCGGATGGGTTCCATGGTTCAACGTCAAACTCGGTGATCCCGGTGATCTCGGGGTTCGTGGATGCAACGTCAGAAAGGCCTTTCTCGAGGGCGAGCTTTGACGACATATACCGGACCTTCTTCGCGAGGTTGTACGCGGCATCCTGGTCGCCCCCGTCGATCATGGTAAAGAGCGGCGGGTCGGCTCCGAGGCTCTTCTTGGTGTAACCCTCCTCATCGTTGTTGACAATATGCCAGAGCGGAACCCCCTCCATCGTCTCGTTCTTATCCATCACGGGCATGAAGGGTATCAGGTTATTGTACACGTACGTGGTCGAGAAGGTGGAGACCGCAACCGGGTAGAGTCTCCCCTTCGCAATCCAGTACTGGTAGTGACCGTTATTTACAGCAGGCATAGACGAAATCCACTGGCCGGGGGTTGAAGGCCCTACCGTGTCGGCTGCAAGGTTCCCGTCGTAAACCGGCTGGTTCCTGCCGTCATTGAAGGTCTCGTACTGGTGCCGCTGGAGGAGCATCACGGTCTTTCCGGACGCCCCGGCTCCAGTTGGACCGAAATTCTCGGTAGAGGCCTTATAGGTGGTATGAAGGAGCCCGGTCTTCCGGTCCACGCTGTACGTGACCTTGGTATCGGTCACGTAGTTATAGGCGTATGGGGCAATCGACTTCGCCCAGGCCGAAGACTCCGAGAATGCCTGTTCACGAGTCGGCATGTACGCGTCGGGATTCGCCGATCCCCTTGGGTACGATACGACGGGGAGGCCGGCGATCACAAAGTGGCGGGATCCGCCGGCTGATGCCGGGGTGAGCCATATCCCGTGATCCGGGAACTCCGACACCTGGAACGATGCGGTGTCGTAGTAGACTGCAAAATAGTTCCAGTTCGTGGTCGTCTTGTCCTTCACCCCGCCAAGAAATGCTTTATCCTGGTTTGTCCCGACGAGGTAGCAGCCGAGACCGGGGACTCCGGTATCAACCAGAGTGACATTGACATGGCCTCTCTCAAGGTTGAGGGTGTTGAACGGGTTCCCGGTATAGAACTGGAACGCCATCGACTCGCCAGCCGGGACGTTCTTCCAGGTGAACCACGAGAACGGCGACCCTTTCGCCATCGTCATTTTCATCTGCTCGGTCGTTCCTTTTCTGTCGAGTATGAAGTCGATGTCCCAGTCCCCCATCCGGTCGGTGACAAGGTTGTCTGGGAACGCCTCACCCCAGCCGGGCTCAGTCGCATTCAGATCCCCGGCAGGAAACACCCGGAGACCCGAGACCCACTGCCCCTTCTGGCTGATCTCCCGGGTCTTCCCATCCGGAGAGAACGTAGTCGATCCCTCCGCACAGGAGTTCTTCCCGTACTCCGCACCGTCAGCCGCTGCGGGGATCGGCATCGAGAAGACGAGTCCCTTCATCCGGCCCTGCCCGTCGACGTTTGCGTACCGGTTCCGGAACGTCAGCGAGAGCGGGTCAGCGTACAGGGTCGACTGGACGAACGGCGTTGCGACCTTCACGAACTTCTCGGTCGGGGACTTGTAATATGCTCCGGTGTAGTTCAGCGTGTTGTTCGGCCAGATCGTGTAACCGGCCCACGAATGGAGGCCGTACACGAGCTGCCCGTCCTTCATGTTATCAGTCACAGGAGCCAACTCGGCATAGACGGGTGTCGGGTTTAAGCACCAGTTGCACGCAAAAAGTTCGCTCCCCCGCCACCTGCAGTTGTCCGCCCGCTCGGTCTGGACGAACGCCTTCCCGAGCTGGATGGTGTCCGCGGTGACCAGCCCAGAGAGAGTGAAACTGAAGATGAACAAGAGGGAGAGAATTTTGAGAAAGGGTCCTCTCGACATGGTGTTGTAAACCTCGGAGGGGATTGTATTTATAATTTGGTGGGCGGGGAGGAGGAAGGACTGGTCACTGAAGATCACCTTTGATTATCCAAATTCATACGAGAAGAAAATTGATGGCACTATCCCTTCCCCACATCCCCAACCAGGTACCCTCCGAACCCAACCATCCAGAGGACCAGGGGATACGCGACGAAACGTTCCGTTCCCCCGTCTCCCAGGACTGGGATGAAAACGGATGAGAAAAAAAGGAACACCAGTGATACGATCCCAAGAAGGGCAAGCAGGTAGCTGAATGGTGCTCGGGTCATCCTGAAGGACACGATTGCAGCAAGCCCACCTGATATGAACGTCAGGAGTGCAAAGAGCGGATGGAAGAACGCATTGTTGCCAGGGAATACTCCGACACCAAGAATCCCGATACCAAGCA
>CAYNXS010000023.1:0-15834 GCA_964401215.1 uncultured Methanolinea sp.
CACAAGAAAAGGTTTAATGGAGGTTCAACGGGAACATTCATGTATGGAACAGTCTCCCGGTGAGGGTAAACGATCACTGTTCAAAAATGGCGTGACAATCCCGATTTTTTACCAGGTGCTGGTAAGCATGCTCTTCGTCGCGGTTATCCCTGTAATCCTGCTCCTGGTCGTCTCGATGGGTGGGACGGGGAGTTTTATCGGGACGATCGGCACATCTGGTGCGGTCCTCCTCCTCACAGTAGGAACTATCCTGGTTGTCTTTCTATGGAGCTACTTTGTAGCTCACCATGTGACAAAGCCCATTGTGGAGCTCTCTTCAATTGCGACCAGGATCAGCAGGGGTTATGTGCCGAAGGAAGGGATTGAGGTAAGGTCCAACGACGAGATCGGCGAACTTGTTATTGCATTCAACAAGATGGTCAATACCTACAGGATCCTGGATACCCTGGCCAAAGAAGAGGCCGAGACGGAACAGTGAAGGGACGATGAAGGACTTAGGGCAGAAGAGTACCGACAATATGCCGAAGATCGACATCAAGCGGATCTTTTCACTCGATGGAGTGAGAATGGCGATCGTCATCGATCCCGAGGGAGAGGTCAAGGAGGAGATGGGGGCGGAGAACATCGATGGCGACCAGCTCGCGGCAGTTGTTTCTTTCGTAATGGCTGAGTCCCGTGCAATGGCCACGCGTCTGGGGGAGGATCAGATATCCATGGTCTTTGTCGAGTTCCGGGATATCGCGCTCCTCTCCATACCCCTTGATGAGGGGTATTTCCTCCTGCTCCTCACCGATCCCTCTGCCAATGTCGGTCAGATAAGTTACGAGCTGAAAAAGAGCCTTGAACACATGGGGGCCGTTCTATGACGGAATCGTTCCCTCCCGGTACCTTCATTGGAGAGATGCAGGCTCCCTTCAAGTGGATCCTTATTCATGCTGCCCGCTTCCAGGGCATGATCAGGGTAAAAGCCGGCGATGGGGAGGGATATGTTATGGTCAAAAAGGGTGAGCCGATGGGCTGTTTGTTCCAGAGAAAGGATACGCTGCTGAAGGGTAAAGCGGCCTATTCGCATATTACCGGCTACCCCGTCGTAAACCTGTCCATCCAGCGTTATTCAGGAGAAGAGATGGAAGAAGCATCCCGGCTTCTCCTGTCAGATGGTGCCGATTACCAGATGGCAGAATCCGCTGCCACGTCACAACCTGTCGCGGAACATGGTGCTCTTCACCAAGAACCTGAAAAAGAGAAGCCCAGTGGGCAAACGGGGGTCGCAGCGGTCAAGGAGGGAGGAACGGCATCATCTTACAAAAAGCCAAGGGAGAGCGCCCAGCTCGCAAAGGATGAAAAAGCGGTGGTACTTCCCAGCGGTCTTGATACCGAGAACCTCGCGCATCTGCTCCTGGGCCGCATGCTCAGGCTCCCCGGTGTTCAGGCGGTATCCATCTTCGGGAAAGGCTCCTCTGTACTTTCGATCGGAAATGTTGAGCTCGACTCGCTTGTAATCCTCGCAGAGGACATGCTCGAAGCAGCAAAGGAGATCAGTTCCGTCATGCGCACCGGGCCTTTTGTCCACCTGACGCTCCAGATCCCGGCAGGAAAGGTTATCATTGCCCCCTATTTCAACGAATACCTCTGCATCCTCACGAGCCCCGAGGTCAACCTGGGCCAGATACGGAAGATACTGAAGGATATCCCGTCTGCAACCGATGCCGGGGGGATGTAACCTGATGCATCACATCCTCGTTGTCGATGACAATTCTGCCATCACGGATATTCTCGCCCGGATCATACGGCATGAAGGGCTGAAGGCGAGTGTCGCACACTCCGGGGAGGATGCCCTTCACATGATTAAGGAAGAACGCCCGGATCTCATCTTCCTCGACATCATGATGGAACCCATGAATGGGTGGCAAACGCTCGAGAGCATTAAAAAAGGGGAGGAAACCCACGATATCCCGGTGATGATGATCACCGGGAAGACGCTTGATCCTGCGGAAGTCCAGGAATACAGCACTCTTTTTGAGGATTATATCCAAAAACCAATCACCCGCAGGAACCTCTGCAAAGTCATCCGGCAGTTTTTCAAAAAAGAGCAGGAGATTCATGGTGAAGTGCAGAAAGCCAGGAGTGGCGGTCTTGACGAGGAGGTATTGGGGGAGTTGAAACAGCTCTCCCGGGATATCGAGGTGCACAAACGTCTCCTCCTCCTCATGTGGAACGTGTATCGAACCACGGAGGACGGAGATCCCCGGAAGGAGGAACTCCTGGAGACAATTGCCAGGATGGAAGGGACGCAGAACGCAATGATCGAGCAACTCCAGGGAATAAGGAAACAGGTGCCGGCCATGATGACCGGAAAGCATGGACAGCCTGATCCCGTGGACGGGCAGACGTGAACAGTAAGGCATTTTCCAGGGATATGGGGACACTATCACCGGGCATATCTTTTTTTTGAGGTACTCATGGTAAATCTTCTCCTGGGAATCGGCAATATGCTCCGAAGGGATGACGGTGTTGGGAATTATGTGGCATCCCGGTTCCACATGCAAGGTTGGAAGGCGATCAGCTGCGGAACCGCTCCCGAGAACTTTTCAGGCCTTGTGAGGAGGGAGCGCCCCGACTCGCTCGTCATTGTAGATGCTGCGGATATGGGAACAACCCCTGGGCAGTTCTGTATCATTCCGAAAGAGAAGATCAGGGACGTGGGTCTTGGAACGCATCAGTTACCACTGGATATCTTTATTGACTTCCTGGGCGATGACGCGGGGGAGGTTGTGATTATCGGGATTCAACCTGGGATTGTGGAGATGGGGGAAGGGTTGAGCCCTGCGGTGAAGGAAGGAGCAGAAAGGTGCGTTGAAATGCTGGTGAAGGGTGAGCTCGATCTGATACCGGTATTGTGCGAGAAATAGGAAAGGATGAACACATCCATGGAAAAAACTACATGGTTCACTTTGTGAAGCAAGCATACAGAATGAAAATCGCGGATGCGATTTTCATATAAAAAACGAAGATCTCTTCACTCCACGATCAGGTTCTCGGAGTACCGGTTCTCATCGGCAAGAAGGAATACTTCGCTCATAGAGAGGCAGCTCTTCGGGCATATGGTGGTGCATTGTGAGCAGAAGATACACTGGTCCACCCAGATCCGGATCTGCTTCGTATCAGTGATGAGCTCGATGGCATGGGCGGGGCAGACTTTCGCGCACAAGCCGCACCCGATACAGGAATCCCGCTGGTAAGTAATCTTTCCCCGGAATTTTGGAGGGGTTGGGACTGGGGGTATGAGTGTGGCCTTTCCGGTTCCGACATCCTTCAGGAAACCCGTCACAGTCGGGGGAAGGTACTTGGCCGGGAATTTGTTGGTTGCGGGCTCGCGGAAGAACTGGCGAATCAACTCGGGGAGGAGGGGGAGGAACTTCATACCACTCCCCCCATAAGTGCTGGAATCGATGCATCTGCCATCAGGAAAAGGAGGCCGGTTAAACCGATCACCGAGAGGTAAATCCAGTAGATGGATACTACCTGGTTGATCCTGAACCTGGCCATCCCCACCCGGACAAGAGTGACTGCAAAGAACATCACCACGATTGCTTTTATGAGGAAGAAGAGGAGGTCCGCAGGGAGTGCAAGCCATGGGGGCATCGCGAGAAATCCTGAGAGGTTCCATGGGAAGAAGATCGCGACAATGACCGCCGAAAGAACGAGCGTCTTTACTCCCTGGGCGAGGTAGAACATGGCGAGGTTCCTCCCCGAGTATTCCACCAGCAATCCTCCGGCAAGCTCGGTTTCGGCCTCCTGAGTGTCGAAGGGGATACGGGAGAGCTCCCCCGGTGTAACGAATGCGAGTACCAGGAGGAGCAGGAGGACGCCTATGAGCCCAACCGGCCCCACCACGGTCCAGATGGGATTTGCAGCCATGGTCCAGAGGGCGAAAGGCGAAGCGAGACCCGCAGCACCGAGGCGCCATGCAACGCTGATCACCACAACAGCGAGCGGGAATTCATAGGCAATCATGGTCACCATTTCACGCTGTGCCCCTACGGTGGCATACGGGGACCCTGATGCGAACCCCCCGGCTACCAAGGCGAGTGCGGGCACGGTGAGAAGGTACATCACCAGCACCAGGTCTCCATACATCCCGAGGACCGGGAAGAGGCTTCCCACTGGGATGTAGAAGAGGACCACGATGCTCGATGCGAGGGCGATCACCGGGGCCGCGTGAAAGAGCCAGGGGATGGCGTTTGCCGGGACGACATTCTCTTTCTGGAGGAGTTTTGCGACGTCGATAAAAGGCTGGCGGAGGGGAGGTCCGATCCTGGCCTGCATGTGGGCTGCAAATTTTCGGTCGACTCCGAGGAGGAAGAGTCCCACCACGAGTGCAAAGAGTGACAGGAGGATGCACCATCCTAGAAGAACGGCGATCTCGAGGGGGGTCATCGCTGCATCCTCCTGGTCTTCTCAACCGAGAGACGGGTCAGGTCCTCTTTCGTGAGGATACTTCGTGTTCCATGCCGGACTATCGCCACCCTGTCAGTGCAGGAGAGGCAGGGGTCGATGGATGCCACGATAATGGGGATGTCGGCGATCTGCTCGCCTTTCAGCATGGGGATCCAGGACATCAGGTTGCTGTAGGATGATGCCTTGACCTTCCATGCGGTGGGAGATTCTTTCCCATCCATCCTGACGTAATGGAGGCACTCCCCGCGGGGAGCTTCGACTCTCCCTATTGCTTCCCCTGTGGCCTTTTTGCAGATGGCAAGGAGTTTTGCAAGCTTCTCTTCGGCAGTGATTGGTCCTGCCGGCATCTCCGAGAGGCACTGCCGTATGATCTGGCAGGACTGGCCAACCTCGAACAGCCTGACAACAATCCGGTCGTAGACATCCCCGCGGGTCTCCCCCATATGTTGCTCCGGGAGTATGGCTCGCACCTCGAGGTCACCATATGCGGCGTATGGGTAGTCCTGTCGAACATCCATGTTCACTCCGGAAGCCCGCGAAGTCGGGCCAACCGTGCATAATTCAATGGCATCTTTCCTCGAGAGCACTCCGCAGTCCCTGCAACGCATGGCTATCGTGCGGTCGTCAAGGAAGAGGTTCAGGAGCTTCCCGAGCAGTCCCTCGTACGTGGCGAGGCACTCTTCGATAATCAGGTGCTGCTCTGGGACGATGTCCCTCCTCACTCCTCCAACCTGGACAATCCCGTAATTGACACGGTTCCCGGTCAGGTTCTCGATCACATCCATTGCCTGCTCACGCACCCTCCAGGTCAGGTGAAGGAGTGAGTCAAACCCGAGCTCGTGGGCAGCCACCCCTGCCCACAGGAGGTGAGACTGGATACGCTCGAACTCGTGGAGGATGACCCGGATATAATCCGCCCGCTCCGGAACCTGAATCTCAGCGATCTGCTCCACAGCAAGCGAGAACGAGAGGGTATGGACAATCCCGCATATCCCACAAATACGGTCGGTGAGGTGGACTATCTGAACCGGGTTCCTGCGCATTCCCAT
The DNA here is from genome assembly GCA_964401215.1 of uncultured Methanolinea sp. Taxonomy (GTDB): domain Archaea; phylum Halobacteriota; class Methanomicrobia; order Methanomicrobiales; family Methanospirillaceae; genus Methanolinea_A. Next base: position 5,511 of record CAYNXS010000023.1, read on the forward strand.
CCACTCTATCCCCCGGTGTGTCTGACCCGGGGCAAAATCGACTGATTTTACCTGCTCTCCATCCATTTCGAAGGTGAACATCACCGGCTCTTTCAGTGCAGGGTGGATGGGGCCGATCTGCACGGTGTAGGGTGCTTTCTTTCCATCGGCAGCCATGTCAGGATCCCTCCTTCGTCGGTTGTTCCGATCCTTTTTGGGATTCCGGTTCTGTTTCACACGTCTCTTTTATCTTCACGATCGGCACAACCGGCCGGCCGGTAGGCCTCTTCGAAGCCCAGAGGTCTTTTATCATTCTCTCGGGGATCCCGGTCTCGTCCTTTCTCCAGGGATAGATACCCTCAGGGAAGTCCTCGGGGAGGAAAAGCCGGCGGTTATCGGGGATGCCGATCACCTTTATCCCAAGGAATTCCTGCTTCTCGCGTTCGCCGAACACCGCACCCGGGATCAGATCCGAGATGGTGGGGACAGTGAGGTTGTTCTTTGGCAGAGTCACCGCGAGGGTGACCATATACTCGCTCTTCACCTCTCCGTACTGGATGGAGAAGATGTACACTAGCCGGATGGAATCTCCAAGGTCACTTGCACCTATCACCGAGAGGTGGGGGAACCGGATCCCGATCAGGGTCTCGACAGCAGGCCTGAGAAGGTCCCGGTCCAGATCAATCCAGAGGGTGTAGTGGGGGATCTTCTTCATCCCCTCGCGCCTTTCATTGATACGGGCTTCCTTGATACCTGTCCCGAATTTCGTGGTGAACTTCTCCATCACCTGTTCGGGGGAGAGGACGGTTCCTATCATGCCTTCACCCCCTGAAGCCGTTCGAGCTTGGCCAGGGCGGTAACGACGCCGTGAATGATAGCCTCGGGACGGGGGGGACAGCCTGGGACATAGACATCAACCGGGATAACCTCATCGACCGGTCCATCAAGATTGTAGGAGTCGTAGAATACTCCGCCAGAAATTCCACAACTGCCAATGCACATCACGAGTTTCGGATCCGGCATCTGCGCATATACACGCAGCAACCGGTCTTTCATCTTGTGGACTACCGGCCCTGTCACGAGCATCACATCGGCGTGCCTGGGGCTTCCGACAAGTTTGATCCCGAACCGCTCGGGATCGTAGCGGGGGGTGATCGTAGCCACTATCTCGATCTCGCATCCATTACAGGAGCCGGAATTCGCGTGGTAGACCCAGAGGGAGCGGTTGAATGCGGTATTGAGTTTCATGCGAAGATCACCACCAGAACAAGGATGACCACCATGACCGAGAGATACCAGAGGAGGTAGTCGGTGAGGTCACCGGTATGGAGGGGAACAATGCGGTCATAATATCCTTTCAAAGATTCCAGGTATCCCCAGTAAAGGTTCCCGGAACGGATGTGCACAAGACCCTTCGCGGGCTCGGGATTCCCGGATATAAAGGGTTCCGTCTGGGGAGTCCCTTCCTTCCAGCTTTCCTCGCCCCGGGTCCAGAGAAGATAGGCGAGCACCAGGGCTACAGCAATCCCCAGGAGCCAGGCCAGTGGGTTCCAGAAGCCGGTCCCGGTAAGAAGGGTCTGCGTGAAGATACTCATCATACGCCTCCCATAACTGAAGCGATATAGGTCGCCTGGTCTGTCAGTGCATGTACCGCTGGATTCACGAGAGTGGTCACCACAACATCAGGGAAGAGTCCGAAGAGGACCGCCAGCGAGGCGAGGATACCCATACCGATAAGCATGGCAAGAGGGGCCTCCTGTACATCTTTATACTCCGGAAGCTGCGGCCCCATGAAGATGGAGTGGAATACCTTCACGAAGGATGCCAGGGTCAGGATACTGACCACCATGGCGATGATGGCCAGGATTGGGTTGAAGATAAATACAGACTCGTAGATCATCAGTTTGGATGCGAACCCGTTCAGTGGAGGAATACCTGCAATGGCCAGGGCTCCAATGATGAAGAAGAGCATGGTCCATTTCATGTTGTGTCCGAGTCCTCCCATGTTATTCAGGTTTCTTGTCCCGATCTGATAGAAGATTGCCCCGGCAGTGAGGAAGAGCAAGCCTTTATAGAGGGCGTGATTCAGGATGTGGAAGATACCCCCGTTCATGGCCATATATCCAAAAGACTCCATGAGGGGCTGATTGCCGAGCACGGCCAGGCCAACCCCAACGCCGAGGAGCATATACCCCGTCTGTGAGACGGCGTGGTAGGCCATCAGCCGCTTCACATCCTTTTGTGGGATAGCCATTGTGACTCCCACTACCATGGAAAGCACCCCGAGGATGATAATGATCCATCCCATCGTTCCCGCATTCAGGGTTATGTTATAGAAAGTGAAGAGTATCCTGAAGAGGCCATAGAGGCTGGCCTGGCTGGCCACCACCAGGAATGCGGTTGCCGAAGCGGGTGCCATCGAATAGGCGTCGGGGGTCCAGAAATGCATAGGCACTGCCCCACATTTCATAGCCAGTGCGGCCACAAGTATCACCAGGGCAATCATATCCAATGAGGATCCCTGCATCCGGTACGCGATTACCGCCATATTCAACGCATCATACTGACCGTAATAGATCCCAATCGCAAAAAGGACGAATATTGCCCCTACTGAAGAGAGAACGAAGTATTTGATTGCAGCCTCAACGGCTATTCCTCCATCAATCCGGTACGCGATGATCCCGGCTGAGGCCATGGAGAGGATCTCCAGGAAGACGAAGAAGTTAAAGAAGTCACCGGTGGAGACCATCCCGAAGACACCGGATACCATCAGCAGGAAAAGGGTGTAATACATTTCCAGTCCGCTATTCCGCGATTCGGATGACAGTGAATAGAGAATGGCGGAGAACCCGACGATTGCGCAGATGATATCCATGAAGGCGCTCATCGCATCGACGGTGAAGATGATGCGGATCGGAATCCCGCCTGAGTCCATGGGGATGGTAAGGCCTGGAGCAGTAGCCCCGAATGTATAGAGCACGGTCCCATCGGAGAACACCCGGTAGGCCAATATGAACGCTACGATCGCGGTGACCAGCATGATCCCGCCAACCCAGACGTTTCTTGCCCTTGGAGAGATTTTGCCGATGATGGGGCAGAGGAATGCACCAAGGAGCGGTATTGCGACGAGGAGAGCCGGAGCGTGTGTCCAGATAAAGTCGGGGATCATCCCTGCAGCCTCCGGATCTTGTCGAGATCAACGGTCCCGTACTTCTTGTGGATGATGACGGCGAACGACAGCATGAGCGCGCTCGTGGCAAGCCCGATCACGATCGAGGTCAGGCAGAGGGCCTGAGGTGTGGGCAATACCATGTGGGTGGAGGGAGCCAGGGTGAAGATGGGCGCGATTCCTCCCTCACGGTACCCGAGGGAAATAAGGAACAGGTTTGCCGCGGACTGAAGAATGTTGATCCCTAGCATGACCTTGATCAAATTTTTCTTGAGCAGGATCGTCGCAAGGCCGATCATGGTGATAACCACCACTGCGATAAAGGGAAGGTTCCAGAGCATCAGGATCCCTCCTCTTCCTGATCCTTCTTCTCTATCAGCCCGGACAGGAGGTACAGAATCACAAGGGAGAGCCCGCCCCATACCTCGATACCCACTGCGAAGTTCATGAGCGGCACGGTTCCCCCCGTGTTGAGTTCACCGGGATTCGGCCCGAAAGCAATTGGTACCCCAAAGAGCCCCCCCTGCCCTGCAAGGTAGTTGTAGAAGAAGGGCATGCCGAAGAGGAATGCAAAAAGGGCGACCCCGATAAAGCCCATCAAGCCAATGACCTCCCTGCCCATAAGCCCGCTTTTCCCTATCCATCCGATAACCTCCTTGTAACTGTAGGCAACGATGACCAGGGCTACGCCTGTTGCGATCACCGCACCTCCCTGGAACCCTCCGCCGGGGGTGATATGTCCATGTGCCACAATGTAAAGGCCGAAGATGAGAACAACAGGGTAGAGGATGTCCGCTGCGAACCGGACGAGTTTACTCATCCTCAACTTCTTCACCCCCGAAAAGCCTGCGGAACATGAGACCGGTCCCGACTACTGCAGTGAAGAGGACCACCGATTCCCCTAACGTGTCGAACCCACGGTAATCGAAGACGATCGCAGTACACTCGTTGTTGTTCCCGGTCTGCTCCTGTCCGTATCGGATGAAGTAATCGTCCATGTCACTCATCAGGGGCGAACCGAAGGTCAGGGGCAGGATCATGGCCACGAGAGTAACCAGGAGTGCGACCAGGACGATCGCGGTAACAGCCTTTTTCATTGGGCGCCCCCCTCAAAACGCCCGGTTGCCCGGATCGCGATGATGAATATGGCAGTCGAGAGGCCTGCCCCGATGGCCGCCTGGGAGATGGCCACATCAGGTGCCTGGAGGATATAGAATTCCAGGGATATGAGGAATGAGAAGAACGCCGCCGCAAGGACTGCTGCCAGCAGGTCCCTGAACCAGAATGTCAGTGCAGCGGCAATGACCAGTCCAAGAAGAACCAGGACATGGAATATTTCATAGATCATAATTTTGCCTCCGCAAGGCGGTCGCATACAGCCGGGGCTGGGAACTGGCCGCTTTTATGGGCTGCCCTGGCAAGAGCGTGTGCGCTCACCGCGTTTGTGAATGCGAGCATGGCCATGGCCAGGAATGAGTGGATTGCGAGTGTCAGGTACTGGGAGTCACTCCTTCCTATAAACAGGGCCAGGCCATACACGATGACGGCAAGGCAGGTGAAGATCGATCCGAATGTTGTAGCTTTGGTTGTCGCATGCATGCGTGTATAAAGATCAGGGAAACGGAGGAGTCCGACAACACCCAGGGCATTAAAAGTTATGCCGATACCAAGCAGGATACAGGTCACGATGTCTAGAATGCTCGTCATTTCAGAGTTCGCCTCCTATGTACTTGGCAACATAGAGAGTAGCTACGAAAGAGAGGAGGCCGTATACGATAGCCACATCCACGAAGATGATCTCCTGATAGACGACCCCGAGGATGACCATGGCTGCAATAGTCAGTGTATTCACGGTGTCCACCGCAATGACCCTGTCAGGGCCGGTCGGACCAAGGATGAGTCTTACTGCCGCAAGGATCATGAGACAGGCCAGGCAGAGGACTGCTATGAGCCACTGATCTATCATGGCGAATCCTCAGACGTGGTGTTTTGATCATGTTCGGCAATCTTGCTGATCCATGCGGGCAGGTTGACCAGGGAAAAGAGTTCCGTGCTTTCGAAATACTCCTTCTTCTCGTCCCCTTCCCCCACGTTGATGTTGTGAATGAAGAGGTCGTTGGTCTTCTCATCGATCCCGACCGAGAGGGTCCCTGGGGTCAGGGTGATAGAGTTGGCTAGCATGAAGATACCGAGATCGGTCTTGAGGTTCGAACGGACGCGGATGATCCCAGGTCGAATCCTGCCGGTGATCACCCTGTAGGCCACGTCCAGGTTAGCCTTGGTGAGCTCTACAAAGAATGGGCCGGGCACGTAGACCAGGAGGCGCAGGAGGCGCCCTGGATGGAGAAGACGGTAATCCCGGGAGCGGCACAGGAAGTTCCTGGTCAGTGCCCCTGTGACAACCGCCAGAATCACTCCCATCATCAGCTCCGTGGGCGACCAGAGGCCGATGTTCCCGGAACCGGCTGTGAGGATGAGGTAGCCAACAAAGGCGATTCCTGCCGTGATAAGGAAAGGTATCATCCCGGCCTCCCCAAATCCAGGCATTCAAAGCAAGAGAATACAACGATAGCCGAATACATCACAGTACACGCAACTCCACATTGTTTCCGCACAGACATCGAAAACAACACATTAGTCCTCAATATTTTAATTATCATGATTAATTATGCAAATTGTTCCTGATAAATGATGCGATATGGTTATTGCTAAACAAATAAATATTGAGGATTGCTTTTGCAAATAAAAGCCATATTTCAATTTTTACGGTTTTTAAGCACCACAAAGATTTTCAGTTTCCTGGATCGGAAGTTCACTACCTGTGGATATTTATGGAATTGTCTGTATAGTGTACGGTGGATGCGCCCCTCATTTCCACGCAGGGATTTGGTGTGGTGGTGTGACTCCTGCCATAGCCCTGTCCTTACCGGGATCTGCTCTCATTGCGCAACCCCTGCCCGCGAGATACAACTTACTCCGCCAGGCGATGCCAGGCCTGCATTTCCTTCAGACATCAACCTCGTGAACGAGGTTTTTTCAGGACATTTTGGTATGCCCCTCATTCCCCCCGGTCATCTTGCACTCCTGAATAAGGTGCCTGATCAGGACCGGATGGATGAGATCATTGTGGGAGGAGGTGTGGTAGGTTCACTGAAGTTTCTCCCTTCTGCTAACCGGTGGGAGCCTATACCACGTCCGGAGGCATCAGTCTTCCTCACCCCGACAAGAAGATACGTAGTGGTTGACAACGGCGCTGTCCCTTCGATAAGAGATGAGGGTGCAAGTGTTCTCGCTCCGGGGCTTATTGAGATAGAGTCCCGTGTCAGGAAAGGGGATGAGGTGTTCGTAATGGACGAGGACAAGGCAGTCATTGCAGTGGGGCGGGCCAAAGTCGATGCAGGTGATGCGGAGTTCATGGACCGTGGAGCCATTGTCAGGACCAGGAGAAATATACCTTCAACCTGCATCGCGGGCCCTGCGACCTGGAAGGATGCCGTGGCCGCAAATGTTCATCCCCTTGATGGCAGGGAATCGGAGGCAATTTCCTTTATAAAAGACATTGCCTCAAAAAATCCTCTCCCGGTGAACGTCTCATATTCAGGAGGCAAGGACAGCCTCGCCACGCTCATCCTTGTGAGAAAAGCACTTGGCACGGTTCCCCTGCTCTTTGCAGATACCGGTCTTGAATTTCCCGAGACATATAAAAATATAGAAGAAGTGTCAGGCAATTATGGCATGCCTGTCGTCCGTGCTTGCGGGGAAGATGCATTCTGGGAGGCATTTCGAAAACAGGGACCTCCTGCAATGGATTTTCGGTGGTGCTGCCGGACTGCCAAACTGGTTCCTATGGAAAACGTTATAAAGCAGCAATGGGGGGAATGTCTCTCGTTTATCGGGCAGCGGAAGTATGAATCGTTCAGGCGGATGAAGAGCGGGAGGGTATGGAGAAATCCGAATCTTCGCAGTCAGCTCTCCGCGGCACCTATCCACCACTGGACAGCGCTGAATGTGTGGCTGTACCTCTTCAGGGAAGGGGCGCCCTACAATTCCCTGTATGAAGAAGGTCTGGACAGGATAGGGTGCTTTATGTGCCCTTCGAGCGATATAGCCGCTCTGCGACATATCGCACGCACCCATCCTGACTTGTGGCAGGGCTGGAACACAAGGCTCGAAGAATGGCAAAAAGAACACGGGCTTTCACAATCATGGATCGACGAAGCCCGCTGGAGAATAAGGGGAGTGCCCGGTGAAGAGGATAGTTATTGTTGATTACGGCCTCGGCAATCTGAGATCAGTCATGCGAGGACTCGAAAAGTCAGGGGGAGCCCCGGTCATCTCCACGGACACGGATGAGATCTCTTCAGCAGATGCCATCGTTCTTCCGGGTGTCGGGGCATTCCGCGATGGCATGGAGCAGCTTGGAGAGCTCCGGGCCTTGCTCGTCGGTCTCTCCCAGACTGTTCCTACACTCGGCATATGTCTGGGGATGCAGATGCTGATGGAATGGAGTGAAGAGAACGGGATACACCAGGGTCTTGGTATGATCCCGGGAAGGGTGCGGAGATTTCCCAAGGTCACCGGATTCAAGATTCCACACATGGGGTGGAACTCTCTCTCGCTTCCTGAAGATACACACCCCCTCTTCGAAGGGCTTTCCCCCGGGGAGTATATGTACTTCGTCCACTCCTATTACGCTGAAACCTCTGCATTCTACACCCTTGCTGAGACGGGGTATATCTGTCCCTTCTCTTCTGTAATCTGGAACCGTGACATGGTCTTCGGGGTGCAGTTCCACCCGGAAAAGAGCGGTTCAGCAGGTCTTCGGCTGCTCAAAAATTTCCTTGATATGGTGTGAACAGGATAAATCCTCCTGAATTCTCTCACCAGTGGGTGGCGGGGAGGATCCTCACGCACTTTTATTTTGCTCCCTGGAATTGAGAGGGATGTGCTTCCCTCAACTTGACATGGGGCTTGTGGATCTTATTATCATCCATGAGAAGCATCAAAAGCCTGCGGTTTGTATGGTGCTGAATGCAAGGAGCGGGATTTCATCCATGTCCGCGAGCGTAAGAAGACCTTCCTCGACCCTGAAGTGATGTGCCCGCTTCAGCATGGAAAGGTAGGTGGCTTCCTGTACCATGGTTCCTTCTGGGGATGCACAATACTTCTTTGTCACGGCCGGACTGCCGATTGAAAGAGTACTTGAAGAAGCCGAATAGGATGCCGTGTAATGGTTGCATCCGGCACTCCCCGTGATCTTTCCATTTCCATCAAAAAATACCGTGATCTCCGAACCTGGGACAAGACCATTTGAACGACCTGAAGCAGTATGGACAACGACCAGATACCAGGTCATACCCTCAAGCGTCGGTTCAATGCCTGTGGGTGGCACTATTGTGGTATGCGGCCCCTGGGCGGGAGTATCACCTGTAGGGGGGCGGGTACTGCATCCGCAGGTGCAGAGGAGGATGACGAGGAGTGCAACAACCATGCCCGTGATAACCGTATCCATGCAGGATTACTCGCAGCATGCGTTGTTAAGCTATCGGTTGCTGGGGTTGATTGATGCTAGGTAACTTTGATGCCGGCATTGACCCAATATCATTTGGGTAGTGAGGGGCATTTCAACACTCGATGACTTCCTGGGTCCGCTGCATGAAGGTGTCTGGGAAGTCACCATATCAAAAAATCAGGTCACGGAACCTCTGGATCCCGGGTGGGAGCGGTCCTTCCTCAACATTCCAACGCCCGGTACTGTTGCAAGTTACCGGAAAGGGCATTATCATGTCCACGAGACCGAGTATTCATACAATGTCCATCTGGACCGGTATGATCCAAAAGGCCACCCGTTTCTCCACCTCGTTGACGATGCACCGCTTCTCCTCATGATTGCCGACACGTTTGTCACCCTGGTTGCAAGTGCACGGAAAAGCCCGGAAATAAAAATCGGTGCGCTATTAAGAGAACAGAAGAGGGCCTGGCAGATTCTGGTTCTCGTAGGTGTTGCGCTCTCCCTGACTGCACTCTGGATTGTATTCAATCCGCTTCTCACCTTCGCGGGAATGACGAATATCCTCGTACCCGCAGTAATCATGGTGCTTGGGGTCATGATCAGCCGGAAAGGTGTCAGCAGGGATGGAACAAAGGTTGTCTCTCCAGGGAGCCTCTTTCTCGGCATTTCAGTATTCTTCCTGGGAATTGTGAGCTTTTACCTTCCTCTCGATATTTTTATCCAGGTCGTACTGTTAATCCTCTCGTTCTGGGCATTCGGCAGTGCCTGGATGTCATTTTCCCTGGTTGTGAAGGGTAAGGATTCAGTCCCAGAGGGATTTTTCCGAAGGATGTTCATCGGGATATTTTCCTTTCTCCTTGCGGTATTGATATTACTGATCCCGGATGCAATGGTTGCCCTGCTCATGGAAATCCTTGGCATCTTGGTTCTCCTGCTCGGTATTGTATTGTGTGCAGGGGGATTGAGACTCCGGGAAAAGATGAAGGATACTCCGGGGTGTAGCTGATGAGCCTGACGTACAGGGATTGTGTCCTTCCAATATTCCCGGTATTATCACTGCGGGATATTTTGTCACAGGTATTGGTATTCCGGGTGGCAGGCTCATATTTTTTGCAGAATAATCAAAAGAGATAATCTCTTCCCCACCAATATAGCACCATGCGAACCAGGTTCCTGTCAGGAATAAGGATCTTGAAGGAACTCTCCAAAGCGCTTGTCTTTTTTTTCATGTTTATTGTTGTGATACCGGTCCTGGTCGGAATGATCGAGAACATATCTCCGGCCATTATCCTGAGTTATATCGCCTCAACGTTCATCCTCCAGGCAGCAGCTCCGCCCCTGGGAGGCCCCCTCGGCATCTCACGTATGGTGATCCTTGTGATCATGGCATCCTTTGCTGTGGGGATTATCATTGTGATACTGGAATTATGCGAGAGCCTGGCCCTCACGTCGGGTAGAGTGTCCGGGTGGATTGAAAATATCGGAAAACAGATGGAGAAATACCCGATTACCAAGAAGTATGGGGCAATTTCGTGCATCCTGATTGCATGGATTCCGGGAATTGGCCTCTATGGAACACCGATCATAGCCTGGATCCTGGGATGGAACAGGGTTCTCACCGTCCTTTTCACGACGATTGGTTTTGTTATTGCAGCCGCATTTGT
>CAYNXS010000024.1:0-15392 GCA_964401215.1 uncultured Methanolinea sp.
ATGCTGCGGGTGGGATCCGAACCCACGATCTCCAGATGTCTCAGATGATGGGCGCGATAGTTCAATGCTCAAAACCCTATGAGTCTGGCGCCCTAACCAGCTAGGCCACCGCAGCGCACAAAAGTGCATAATAGAAACGTATCCTACACTCTTAAAGATTCTGTTTTACGGGTAAAAAAGGGCGGAGATCTGGTTTTCCTACTTCTTCTGGGTGTGGAGGTAGACGTTGACGGCCCCCGTGATGGCAGCGATCTGCTTGCCGTGGCGGAGGGAGGCGGCAAGTGTCTGCATCCGTGTCTCCTCCTCGCGGACGTACCGGGCCAGGGTCTTCTGGATGTGCTCCTCCTGCAGGAAGTGAGTGTGGGTATCCCCCTCGGCGAACTGCCGGTTGTGCATGATTGCATGATGGAGGGGCAACGTTGTCTTGACCCCGATGATCACGTACTCGTAGATCGCACGGCGCATCCTTGCAATGGTCTCCTTCCGGTCGGCGCCCCAGGCACAGAGCTTGGAGATCATGGAGTCATACGTCGGGGGGATAGCATATCCCATGTGAATGCCGGAATCCACCCTGATTCCCGGGCCTCCGGGAGATCGGTACCTGAGAATCTTGCCCGGGTCTGCAGTGAAGTTGTTCAGGGGATCTTCGGCGTTTATCCTGCATTCTATTGCATGCCCCCTAATTGTCACATCCTCCTGCTCGAACGGGAGGGATTCTCCCGCTGCGATGGCAATCTGCTCCTTGACGATGTCCCTCCCGGTGATCATCTCGGTCACCGTGTGTTCGACCTGGAGACGAGTATTCATCTCCATGAAGTAGTAGTTGCCATCCGCATAGAGGAATTCGACGGTGCCTGCATTCGTGTAGTCCGACGCCTTCACCACCGCAATCGCCGACGCGGCCATCTCATCCCGGAGTTCGGGTGTCATAATCGGGCATGGGGCCTCCTCCACGAGTTTCTGGTGTCTCCGCTGGATCGAGCATTCACGATCAAAGAGGTGCACCGCGTGGCCGTGCTCATCCGCAAGGACCTGGAACTCGATGTGCCTTGGTTTCTCGAGATACTTCTCGATGAAGACAGTTGCATCTCCGAATGCAGATTGTGCGATCCTTCTCCCGGCTTCCAGCGCTTCCTCGAGGCCCTTTTCATCATGCACGATGTGCATCCCAATACCGCCACCGCCTGCGCTTGCCTTGACAATAACGGGATACCCCACCTCTGCAGCAACCTTTGTTGCCTCCCCGGGATCCTGTATCCCTCCCGGGGTTCCCGGAAGCACCGGGACATGCGCCTCCCTCATCATCCGTTTGCTCTCGATTTTTGACCCCATTGCCCGGATTGTCTTCCAAGAGGGGCCGATAAAGACAACCCCTTCATCCTGGCAGAGTTTGGAGAACCTGTAATTTTCAGCAAGGAACCCATATCCCGGGTGGATGGCCTCAGCCCCGGACATTTTTGCAAGATCCAGGATCCGCTCCATATTGAGGTAACTTTTGGCAGGAGGGGCTTCCCCGACAAGGAAGGCCTCATCTGCATACTTCACGTGCAGTGCATCGGAATCGACGTTGGAATAGATGGCAACAGTCTCTATATCGAGCTCCCTGCAGGCCCTCATCACCCGGATGGCGATCTCTCCCCGGTTTGCGATGAGGACCTTCTCGAAGTATTTCATTCCACCACCAGGAGCACGTCACCGCTCTTGACGGTGTCCCCTGTATCTACGAAAATATCTGAAACCCTGCCGTCAACCGGGCTCTGTATGGGGTTCTCCATCTTCATGGCCTCAAGGACAAGGAGGACGTCCCCTTTCGAGACTTCTGAACCCCGGCTGACGAGGATCTTCAAGACCATCCCCTGCATGTTGGACTTGATACCCCCCTGGATGTCGCCTCTCGGTATCTTATCCTGGACCTGTGCGGTGCTGGCGACGGCACTCCCTCCGACTGATATGATCCTGACGTTGAACACCTCCCCATCCACCTCCACCTCCATGGAGGGGGGTATCGGGGAGGATTCAGGGATCTTCGCCTTCTTTTGCGGAATGTCCTCCTGCTTCCTCTCCCCTTTCAGGAACGAGGGAGCAATGGCCGGGTACAGGATATAGGTCAAGACATCCTCCTCCTTCCTGATCATCCCCTCGGCTGATGCCTGTGCCTTCATCTTCTCATAGATTGGTTCCAGAAGATCCGCAGGCCGGACTGTGATGACCGGCTCGTCTCCAATAATGAGCTTCCTGATCTCATCACTGATGGGTCCCGGGGGCTTTCCATACAGGCCTCTCACGTAATCCTTGACTTCGTTCGTGACATTCCGGTACCGCTCCCCGCCGATGAGGACATTGAAGACTGCCTGGGTTCCCACTATCTGGGACGTGGGAGTGACAAGCGGGGGATATCCGAGATCCTTCCTGACACGGGGAACCTCCTCGAACATTGCATTCACCTTGTCAAGGGCATCCTGCTCTTTTAACTGGGATACGAGGTTCGAGATCATCCCTCCCGGAAGCTGGTAGAGAAGGACATCGCTATCGACCCTCTCGGAAATGGGATCAACGAGCCCCTCGTACTTCTCCCTGATTTTGAGACATGCATTGCGCACCTCCCTGAGCGCGAGCAGGTCAATTCCTGTATCGCGGGGTGTGCCTTTGAGTGAGGCAACAACGCTCTCTGTCGGGGGCTGGGATGTGCCGAGCGCAAAGGGGGACATTGCAGTATCGAGGATATCCACCCCTGCGTTGATCGCTGACTCGTAGCTCATCATGGCGATACCGCTGGTCGAGTGGGAGTGGAGGTCGACAAGGGTATCAACCTCGTCCTTGATACCCTCTATCAGTGCTGCTGCTGCATCCGGCATGATCAGGCCGGCCATGTCCTTGATGCAGATAGAATCACAGTCCATCGAATGGAGTTCCTTTGCCATCTCAACAAATCCCTGGATGGAATGAACCGGGCTTGTGGTATAACAGATGGCTCCCTGGAGGTGTGCCCCTACCTGCTTCACCCTCTCCATGGACCGCTTCATGTTCCTGATGTCATTCAGTGCATCGAAGACACGGAATATATCCACGCCGTTTGCGTGGGCTCTTTCGACAAAATGATCAACCACATCGTCGGGATAATGGCGGTACCCGACGAGGTTCTGCCCCCGCAGAAGCATCTGGATGGGGGTTTGCCTGAGCTCCTCCTTCAACACCCGCAGTCTTTCCCAGGGGTCCTCATTCAGGTACCGTATACTCGAATCGAAGGTTGCCCCACCCCAGGCCTCGACAGAAAAGAAACCCACATTCTCGATCTGCCGCGCGAGAGGAACCATGTCCTCTGTCCTGAGCCGCGTTGCTATCAGGGACTGGTGGGCATCTCTGAGCGTGGTGTCGGTGATGGCAATTTTCTTATGTGCGGCACACATCGGAAATATTCCTGCCTGGCATGGGCTCACCGGGTGAGGACCGGGCGTTAAACCTCTAAAACCTTCATTGTATAAGTATAAAAAATTCTCTAAATGGCAAAAAACAAAGAATAAAAACGGAAATTGCAATTCCCGATGAAATTAAGTCCATGGGGGAAGATGTAAACCTGGCACATGCCATCCCTCCCCTGGTATACCCGCGGGTAACCAGGAGATCGGCCTGCTCATCTGTTCTCCGTATGAGGGCAAACACGAGCCCTGCTGAGATAGTAAGGATGCTTTTTATCCCGAAGGGTATTCCTTTCAGGAGTACCGCCCTTCGCATTCTCCTGACTTCATCCTCGAGGAAACGGAGCGAACCAAATCCCAGTTCCCCGGCAAGTCCGATATCAAATCCCTTTACCGGCCCGAGAGCCCACGCTGCGACGCTGATGAAATCACCGGATTTCTGGTCCTGATACGCATATATGGCGATCAGGAGCACCACCCCGAGGCGGATGAGATACGACAGCCACTCCATTCCTGTTATCCAGAGTGAGATCGTGACAAGGACAAGCGGTACGAACGCGATGAGCGGCCAGCCCGATCGTTTCAGGAGACCGGGGCCCCCGCTGAAAAGAAGCCACCAGACGAAAGCAAGGGCTGCACCGGGTATCGAGAGGAATGCTGCAATTGAGAGCACAACGACCGAGAGGAGCCTCAGCCTTGGATCCTGCATACTGCCTCCCTGATGTCATCTTCTGATATATTACCGGGAAGAGTTCCAAGGGAAACCAGTGTCTTTATTGACGCAGGAGCCAGGTCCCATCTGACCAGAGATTCCGGAACAGGCCCCCTGTACACGAGTGTGTGCTCCTGGAACTCCCAGAGAGCATCGATATGGGGAAGAATGTGCTGCTCATGCGTGCACAGGATCACGATTGAGGATCTCCGTTGTTCGATCCAGCGGCACACTTCTCTCTTCCCTCCACAGTCGAGCGCCTCGAACGGCCCGTCGAGAATACAAAGATCCCAGGGCCTGGAAAGAACACAGGCAAGGCTGAGCTTTTTTAATTCACCACGGCTGAGGGAGAGTGGATCATCCTCACCCCTTCCTGAAAGACCCGCCATGGCAAGAGTATCAGCGTTATCCAGGCCAAATGAGTGAACTTCCTCCTGCACCGTACTTCCCGTTAAGCCCGACTCCGGGAACTGGAACGAGAGCATCGCGGTTGAAACCTCCTTCCTGTGGATTGTTCCTACGTCCGGGGAAAGAAGCCCTGCAGCCATGGCAGCGATCGTGGATTTTCCCGAACCCACCCTTCCGCTCACCAGGTGGATACCCCGGCCAAAAGATCCCGATACACGGATATCGCAGTTCCCCCGGGTGACACTCACCCCTTCGAAGGCAAGTTCCATTCCCTCCACCTCCATGAAGGGGGGTAGTAACAGGAATCCTTGCACATCCCGAACACATCATGGGGGGTTCCCGTTGCTTTTACCCTTCCCTTTGTGAGAAATACTACGGTATCCGCTGATGCGGCGAGATCCATATTCTGGGTGCACTGGACAATCGTGCAAACACCGCTGGCATTCAGCTGAGTCTGAAGCATCGATGAAGAAGGGGCATCCAGGTGGGAATCCCATTCATCAAGGACAAGGATATCGGGCTGTGAGACCATTGCAGTTGCCAGGGCGATGAGCACCTGCTCACCCCCGGACAGGGTTGCGAGTTCGCGATCCATGAGAGTGGATATCCCGGTCTGTGCAGCAACTTCTGCCACACGGGAGGCTATCTCGTCACAGGGCAGATGGCGGAACCGCAGCGGGGAGGCGAGCTCATCGCGAACCCGGAGAAACAGGCCGTTCTGCCCGGGCACTTCGTGGACCCACCCGACTGCAATATCTGCAGGGGATTTTTCCCCGATCGTTACACAGCCCCGTTCGGGTTCTTCCAGTCCTGCAACAAGACGGAGCAGCGTGGTTTTCCCACTTCCGTTCGGCCCGATGATTGCGATATGCCCTCCGGGGATGGTACACGACTTGATGTCAAGAACCCCATGGCGGACTCCGCGTATGATGATCATATTCCATCATCCTTTCCTGCGGGCGAAAATCTCAGGCGTTTTTTCTCCCTCATCCTGACAATGCGGCAGTTGACTGCATAGGCAACCGCTGCCTTCAGGATGTCCCCCGGCAGGAAGGGGAGGGTGCCTATGATGAGAGCAACAGGGATTGCAAGACCTGAAGAGAATGAGAGCCAGGCAACCCCGCATGCATAGAGTGCGACGAGGCCCAGCGCCATCCCGGCGCACCGGATACTCCACGAATCCCTCTCAAAGCCAAGACCCGAGATGAGCGCGGCAGGAAGGAATCCCAGGAGGTATCCCCCGGTAGGCCCAAGGAATACCCCGATACCCGCACTGCCGCTGTGAAACACGGGAAAATTCATTGCGCCCATGAGCAGGTAAAGTGATACCGGAGCGACCGCGTATCTTCCCATAACACCCCCGGCAAGAAACAGGAAGAGCGTCTGGAGTGTGAGGGGGACCGGGACGAAAGGGATTGAAATCCATGAACCTGCAGCGAGAAATGCTGAAAAAGCCCCGGTATTCGCCAGAAAGAGTGCACGCTGCCTTCGAAGGTTCATCGTCAACCAGAAATAAATGAATGGTTGACGAAAAAATACTTATTGCTGAACACAGTCTCCTGCAATCACCCTCTCGATCTTTCCGTTGTCCTTCCGGATCAAGAGGGCCCCATATTCATCAATATCAATGGCCTCCCCTTCAAAGCTGTTCTTCAGGGTATTCACCCTGACCCTGTGCTCAAGGGTGCAGGAGAGGCTCTTCCATTCCCTGACGATCGCTTCGTATTCCCCTGCTTCAAGGAGGAGATAACGACTCTCGAATTCCTTCAGGATCCGGGCGAGCAACTGTGGGCGATCCACATCACGGCCAACCTCGATACTGACCGAAGTGACTGCACTTGGAACCCCGGACAGGTCAGCCTGGGAAACGTTCACGTCAATGCCTATGCCAAGGAGCGCGTAATGGACGCGGTCCGCCTCGGCAGAGAGCTCGAGCAGGAGGCCGGCAACCTTGCTGTCCCCAAGGTAAATATCATTCGGCCACTTGATCAGGGCGCCAAGGTCATACTCCTTCCGGAGCGACCTCGCAATCGCAATGGCGCCGGCCATCGTTATCATAAACACCCTGTCGATGGGGATCTTCGGCTTTAACACAACCGTAGCCCATATACCTCCGCGGGGAGAGACCCATGACCGCCCCAGTCTTCCGATGCCCCCTGTCTGCTGCTCGGCGATGATCACGAGGCCATGAAGTGCGTCTGGATCCTGCTCGCGGGTCATCTGTTTTCCGACCCAGTTGGTCGAGGTTGTGCTCTCGAAATACCGCATCTTTTTGCCCATGAAGGTGGTCCGGAGCTTTTTATGCACTTCGTATGGCAGCAACCGGTTGCTGCTCTTTTCCAGGCGATATCCTTCCCTGTGCGAGGTGGTGATCCCGTACCCCATGTCGATGAGTTCCTTGATGTGTTTCCAGACCGCAGAACGGGAGACACCGAGAGCATTGCTGATAACTTCTCCCGAAACCGGGCCTTCCCGGGTCTCAAGCACCTCAAGGACCTTGAACGCTGCCTCGTACATGAGAAAAACTACCTTTTCGCCACTGACTGCTCACCAGGGAGCGGGCAGGGATCTTTTCCACACACCTGCCTGAGTATCTCTGACTGGTGTTCCATGAGCGTGGCCAGGTCAAAAATGCCGGTGATATCCACTATCCCGATGGCTGCAATGGCTTCTCCTGATGAATCCCGCAACGGGCCGACAACGACCGGAACTCCCTTATATTCACCGCTCTCAGGGGTGACCTTGAGCACCCGGTTTTCTGAAAGAACGCGCTCAAGAACCGGCCCGGTATAGTCCCTGTCCACTACTCGCCCATCTTCAATCCGAATTCCCATCCTGTCACGTGATCGCGCAGTGATCGGAAGCCTGTTCAGAAGATCATGGAGGGCGAGCCCCAACGGTTCGAGATCATCTGCCCCACAATCCCCTGATAGAATGTAGCGGTTCATGAACGCATCCCTTAGTAAATCCCTGATTTCCTGTCACAAGAATGTTTCTCTAGAGTCCTGGCAGAACTCGTTGAGAAAAACACGGGACGGGTATTCGTGGATGGTCGTCGCAATGATGTCACCCTTCCCAAACACTGCATGGATCAGGACTGCCCCACCATCAATTCTGGCGACTGCCTCCCCTCCATGTACGGGAAAAAACCCGTCGCATTCGATAGCATCCTGATCATATCCTGAGAAGAGGGTAGAACACCAGTGTGAGCCTGCACATTCAAGGGAACCCTTCTGCCGCTGGTGCCGATACGTCATTGGAAAGGGCATCCAGTCATAGGCATCGGCACGATCAATCCCCGCCCCGAACACAAGGAGCCTGCCCCCCCCTTCAATAAACCTCCGGATCCTTCCTGATGATGCGCGAAGCGCAGGAAGGAGGCGTGAATACGAGGGATTGGCAAATCCCGTGGGGATGATGAGGGCAGCGAAACGCCCGCGGAAGAAGGGTGCGGCGAGCAGATGAGGAGTCACCTGCTCGCACGCAAGACCGCACCCCTCGAGGAAACGTGAGAACACGATTGAATCGTCCCAGAGGAGCCCGCATCGTGCTGTCAACCCTTTATCACCCCGAGCGGTTCGAGGCGTGCAACCATCCTCGACAGTCCAACTTCATGAACCACCCGGACAACTTCTGCACTTGATTTGTATACCCCTGGAGCCTCGTCTGCGATCGCCGTATCGCTCGGGGCCCTCACAATGATCCCTCTCTGAGCAAGGGTCTCCCTGACTTCTTTCCCGGAGACCTGCTTTTTCGCCTGGGTGCGGCTCATGATCCTTCCTGCGCCGTGACAGGTGCTCCCGAAGGTCTTCTCCATTGCAGCGGAGGTGCCTCGGAGCAGAAAGGATGGAGAGCCCATACTTCCGGGGATGATAACTGGCTGGCCCACCGATGCGTATTCTGGCGGGAGATCAGGAGAGCCCGGGCCAAACGCCCTTGTAGCACCCTTCCTGTGCACGCATACCTTCATCCTGGAGCCTCCCGCGATATGCTCCTCGAACTTCGCAACGTTGTGTGCGACATCGTACACAAGGCGCATCTCCTTGTAGGGAATTCCGTACATCTCCTCCATGACCTTCCGTGTATAATGCATGATCACCTGGCGGTTTGCCCATGCATAATTTGCCGATGCCGCCATGGCACCGAAATAGGCTTTTCCTTCGGGAGCGTCAAGGGGGGCGCAGGCTAACTGGCGATCCGGGAGTGAAATATGGTATTTCCTGGTCGCAGACTCCAGGATGCTCAGGTGATCAGTGCATACCTGGTGTCCGAGGCCCCTTGATCCGCAATGGATCATGATACAGACCTGACCTGAAAAGATACCGAACGCACGGGCAGCCTCCGGGTCATAGATCTCCCTGACTGCCTGGATCTCGAGGAAGTGGTTCCCAGAACCAAGGGTTCCGCTCTGCGGCATGCCCCTCTGCCTGGCTTTCTGGGAGACCGCAGCAGGATCTGCTTCTTTCATGCAGCCCGACTGCTCGCACTTGATGATGTCCTCATCAATCCCGAATCCCTGATGAACCGCCCAGGAAGATCCCTCAAGGAGCATCCCGTCAAGATTCCTGCCAGAGAGTCTGATGGTGCTCTTTCCCCCAACCCCGGTGGGAACAGCCTGGAAAAGCCGTTCGATAAGTTCGCGTCTCTTCCCGAGTTCGTCCTCTTTGAGGGGTGTTGATAGGAGCCGAACCCCGCAGTTGATGTCAAATCCCACACCTCCTGGCGAGATGACCCCCTCATCAAGCGAGAACGCTGCCACTCCTCCGATGGGAAACCCATAGCCCCAGTGAATATCCGGCATAGCCAGAGATCTCCCCACTATCCCGGGCATGGTGGCGACATGTGCCAGTTGCTGGACAGCCCCCGCCTCACAATCTTCCGCAAGTGCATCTGAAAGGAAGAATCTCCCGGGTACCCGCATCCCGGGAACATATCCTATCGGCACCTCCCATTCATACGGTCCGATTCGCGATATCCCCTGCAGCATGATTATTCACACATCAAAGATGACATCAAGTATATATGATCCCTGTTCATGGACAATGGACAGACCTGAAAAGGATATTCCCTTAACACCCTGGCCGGCATTATGCACATCCGGGTTATAGGATTCACCCATTACCGTTCCTTCGATGGTATACCCACGAATCCTAATCTCTGCACCCGAGAAGACCTGCCCTTCCACCTCAGAGAGGAAAAGGAGTTCCGAGAGGAAGGCATGTATGAGCGATTCGAGGTCATGACCAGACGCACTCACATTCATGATTTTCCCCCCCTTCCCGGGACACCCATACATGACCATCATAAGTGCCCGAGCAGCTTCGGAGAAGAGTTCTTCGAGCGTTGGTGCGCGGACCCTCATCCTGACATCAGCAGTATGCTCCAGTTCCTCAATACTCATGACAGGTGGAATAGTCCTCCATCTGGTCCAGGAACATGGGGAGCATCCCGCGGTGGATGGAATGCAGGTACCTCGCCTGGTGAATGGAGATATAGATAGTGTGATTTCCTGACCTGATCGTGAGGTCCGTGGATTTCGGGGGCTTCATGCTCACGGGAAGAAGGATCGGCCCTCCGCAGGAAGTGCAGACCCTGAAATCGCACCCCCTCCTCTCGATATATTCTGCAACGTCTTCATTCACCGTGATATCTTCAGGAAGCAGGGGGGTATCAGGCCTCACGTACATGATTCTCACACATCGACCGGAAATGGTAAAATGTTTATGCTGTCCGCTGTTCAGACAGCACCGACAATTCCGGCCACAAGATCTGCATACTGCTCCTTGAGCTGATACACACTGTGAGTTCCCTCCTTGTTCTTCTTGACATGGAGGATGCCAATCCTGGATGCAATGATACCGACCATGGCTGCTACAGAGTGATAGCTGATCTTAAAACGCCTGTTTAAGAGCTCGCATATCTTTGCGATGGTGAGAGTTTTTATTTTAATGAAGAGTTTGAGCATGGCATGCCTGACCCCAGTCTGATCCCTCGACAGGTACATGCGCAGGCGGCCTTCAATGACAGCCTTGATCTCGTGCGGAGATCTCATGAACTGGTACTCGCCACCCGATTTATTTAAGTATTTTCATTTTTTCTCCCCAGTTCGGGGACCACCAAATACAAATCGGAAACAGATCGTGAGGTTTATGAAACCATATCCAGGGAACGTTGGATTTGCCGGATATGGGGGACCACAATTGCCGGACTCCCGAAGTGTTTTACCCTTGCATCGCCAAAGTACTGGGCTATGGGACTCATCAATTATGATGTGAACACATACTCTCCCCGGCAGATGGTGATGATCCCGATGATCATCCTCATCATATCCCTGGCCATTCTGGGATATAATATTGCCACCACAGGCATGCCAGTCAGACCGGGGATTGACTTTTCGGGGGGTACTGCGGTTACCCTTTTCTCGACCGATACCCCGGAGCAGCTCAAGGCTGCGTTCTCGGGGTATCCCCTCCTTTCCGTTGGTGAAGGGGTGAACAATGGGAGATACCTGAGATTCGGACCGATGGATGATGCAAACCTCCAGGCGCTTGCAACATCGATCACCTCGCAATATCCCGATGCCAAGATCGATCAGATAGGCGCATCGTTCGGCCAGACCCTCCAGCAGCAGGCCCTGATTGCACTTCTCATCTCTTTCATTGGGATGACTATCGTGGTCTTCCTCGCATTCCGTTCATTTGTCCCATCCGCCGCTGTCATTCTCTCCGCATTTGCGGATATCGTGATGACGGCAGCGGCGATGAGCCTCATCGGGATCGAGCTCTCCCTTCCTACCACTGCCGCCCTCCTTATGCTGATTGGGTATTCTGTCGACTCTGATATCCTGCTCACCATGAGGGTTCTCAAGCGACAGGGAAAACTCGATGAGAAATTATCCGGAGCGTTCAAGACCGGCATTATCATGACCACTACGACCATGGCTGCAGTCGCAGCGATGTGGGTTGTCGCATTTGCAGCACAGATCACGGTGATCTGGGAAATTGCGACAGTGCTCTTCATTGGACTTCTGATCGACATGATGAACACCTGGCTCACGAACGCAGGGATAATAAAGTGGTTCGTCCAGAAGCGGGGTGGAAAATGAGCGACAGTAAACTCGTTGCCTGCCTGAAGCACTGGCAGGTCGCATTGATGCTCATCCTGATCATTGCATCGGTGATTGCGATTGCACCGAGGTTTGAGAATGGAGAATTTACCACAAACCTCCAGTACGGTCTTGACCTGCAGGAGGGGACCTGGCTTCAGATGGAGTTTAAAGCCGAGATCGTGGGATTTGAGACCGATCTCTCCTCAGACGAGTTCGTCAACAATCTCAAGAAGCAGCTTGACGCGGATATCTACATCATTGAAGAGGACACGCTCGAGATTCGGAGTTACTTCCCCAGGGAGACCCTTGAAACTGCATTCACGTCCGCAGGTGGCAGGCTCACCTCGTATGAACAGGGAGTATCAAAGCAAACTGCCGATGACGTGAAACGGATCCTCGAGAATAAGTTAAATGCGCTCGGAACCAAGGATGCCCGGGTCAACCCCCTCTCAAGTTTCTCGGGAGTGACCCATTATATACGGGTAGAACTTGCAGGAGTGAGCCTTGCCCAGGCAAAGGAGATCGTAGGGAGGCAGGGGAAATTCGAGATCCGCATCCACACCACGGGGAACGAGACCGAGCATATCGTATACGGCGACAGGATCACCAGTGTGGGTGTACCAAGCCATGCTGATCCGGGTAACCCCACCTGGGGAGTCACATTCACGCTTGACGAGGAAGGTGCAAGCATGTTCCAGAAGGGAGCGATTGCCACCGGTGCAACAACCAACCCGGAGGCTCATTTCCTGGACATGGTCCTCGATGAAAACGTGGTCTATAGCGCTCCACTCTCAAGCGAACTGGCAGCCAGTCTCGAGAGGGAACCCATCAGGCAACTCTACGCCTCGACAGGACCCGGGAATGAGGGGCTTGAAGCGGCAAAAAACCTGGAGATCCACCTCCGTGCAGGTGCGCTCCCTGTTGATGTAGCCGTCGCAGGGTCCGGCTATGTCCCGGCGGAACTGTCAGATTATTTCAAACTGATGTGTGCGATTGCATTCATCGTTGCAGCACTTGCAGTCGGGGCAGTGATCTACTACAGGTACCGGGAGGCAAGCATTGTGCTCCCGATGATTGGGACAAACCTGTCCGAGATTGTCATCCTTCTCGGGATTTCAACCTTCATCCAGCAGCTTGACCTCGCAGGTATTGCTGCGCTGATCGCGGTTATGGGGACAGGAATCGACCAGCTGGTCATCATCACCGATGAAGTGCTCCATGAAGGGAAAGTACCATCCCCGTCGCTCTACAAAAAGCGCCTCACGAGAGCGCTTGGAATCATCCTTGTCTCCGCTGCAACCGTGATCATCGCGATGATCCCCCTGGCGTTGATGGATCTCTCCAGCCTCCGGGGTTTTGCGATCATCACCATACTCGGCGTGATCATAGGAGTCGGTATAACCCGGCCGGCATATGGAGAGGTAATCAAGGAGATCCTCTCGAAATAACCCCCTATAAAAAACTTTATCACCCTTTTTCTTCCACTTAGAACCTTGGAGTGTTACATGAGCCGACCGGTTTTACTTGACTTTTTTGCAGATTGGTGCGGGCCGTGCAGACGGCAGGGGCCCATTCTCGAAGACCTCAAAAAGACGATGGGTGACAAGGTTGAGATCAAAAAGATTGATGTCGATGAGCACATGGAAATGGCGAATAAATACGGTATCCGCGTGGTACCCACCCTCATCATCGAGAAAGACGGAAAAGTGATCCGGAGCCTTGAAGGGGTCACCAGTGCCGAAACACTCGAATCCCTGTTGAACCCGCTGGTGGAATAAGTGAAGGTCGGCATAGTAGGTGGAACAGGTGATATCGGCGAGGGCATTGCCATGCGCCTCTCCTCCCACCATGACGTGATTATCGGTTCACGGGAGAAGGAAAAAGCGATCGAGAGCAGTGTATGCTGCCTTGACCTGCTGAAAACACGGGGCCTCCCCTGCAGCTGCCAGGGTCATACCAACCAGGAGGCAGTTGACAAGTCAGACGTGATCATCCTTGCGATCCCCTTCAGGCATGTTGAACCCACGCTCGCCACGCTTACCGGTTTCTCAAAGAAGATAGTGGTATCACCCGTGAATCCCATGGAGAAACGCGATTATTTCGTATTCGTTCCTCCTCCCGAGGGATCAGCAGCCATGATGATTAAGCGTCTCCTTCCCGACGATGCCCGCCTGTGCACCGCGTTCAACACGGTCGCTGCCAACAAGTGGCGGGCGCTCGATGAGGAACTCGACCTCGCAATCCCGGTCTGCGGCGATGACGCGGATGCAAAGGCCGTGGTGATGGAGCTGATCAACAGCGTTTCCCATGTCAGGGCATACAATGCCGGACCGCTTGCTGCCTCCAACATGGTGGAGTGCTTAACCCCCCTGCTGCTGAACATCGCCCGGTTCAACAAGATGCGGGATGTCGGGGTCCAGTTCAAGTAATCCCCTCTCTTTTTCCTGCATGGTATGACCCTCCTGATTGAAGAGTTCCAGAACATTGGAAAGAGGCTTCTTGGAGAGGGTCTCGTGGGTGCAAATTTTGGGAACATGAGCGTTCGTGAGAAGGACGGATTCACAATAACCCGGACCGGAGCATTTCTGGACTCCCCTGGGGAGACGATTTTTCTTCCGGTAGATGGGGAAGTCCCCCCGAACGCATCAAGTGAATATCGCGTACACAGAGAGGTTTATCGGATCACGCCGCACCGTGCTGTTGTGCATGCCCATCCGCCCCACGCTGTTGCGCTTTCATTCAACCGGAAACGGATAATCCCCCTCGACAGCGAAGGGGAGATGTTCAGCCCTGTGATACCGGTGGTAACGGGCGCCCCGGGAAGCATGGAGATGGCGCAAAATGTTGCGTCTGCACTGTGTGGTCATAAGGCTGTCATTGTCAGGGGGCACGGGACCTTCGCAGGAGGAAAAACCCTGGAAGAGGCGTTTATCATAACCTCGATCGTGGAACACAGCTGCCGCGTGCTGATCCTCTCGGGTAAGTAATTCGCATTGTTTCTCTTTCTCAATCCGACCAGGGAATCAAAGGGAATAAAACGAGGGAGGTCATAAAAATATCAGGGCAGGGCGTTTCAAGAATGGAAGGAATTGCCGAGAAAATCTCAAGGTTGCCACCCGAACGTCAGCGCGAGATCGAGGATTTTGTCGATTTTTTACTCTCACGCCAGTCTCCGCGGGAGAAACCCGGCGATTCACCGGACTTCCTCATCAATCCCCCAACACAGGTGCCATCCAAGCCGATCATCCTGGCGGATGAGATCCCTTTCCGCCGTGATCCGGACATCCTCCCTGAATACGCGGATCTGGGGCAGCATGCTGACCTTGGAGAGGGAGAGAGGAGAGCAGATGCTCCGCTCATTATAAAGAAGGTCAGACCATCCGATCCTGATAAGAAACTCCTTGACTGGATCGATTGATTCTTTGGCTTTTTTCCTTCAGACCCGAAATCACTGCTTTTGAGGGACTATTACCCTTTGAAAAACCAACACAACAACTATAATCCAACCGCAGAGAACATTACTACCGCAATCGGGCTTGTAGATCAGGGGTAGATCGTTACGTTCGCAACGTAAAGGCCGCGGGTTCGAATCCCGCCAAGTCCATGGTTCATCCCCTGGCAAGACTCTCATTCAGCAAAACATATGTATCCAGGAGAAGAACAGAATAAGGCATATCTTTCAACGCTCTTTGAGGGCTCGTAGATCAGGGGTAGATCGTCACGTTTGCAACGTGAAGGCCACGGGTTC
>CAYNXS010000025.1:0-14981 GCA_964401215.1 uncultured Methanolinea sp.
GGGATCTTCTCGATGATCTGGTGGGCGTGCTTCAGGGAGTACATGCAGCAGAACCGGGAGCAGTAGGGTTTCCCAACACCGGTGTTGTCACGGGACCCGGCGCAGAGCAGGAACGCCACTTTCTTCGGCGTCTTCCCGTCGCTCGGCCGGACCAGGTGTCCTCCGGTGGGGCCCGAGGCGCAGATGAGCCGCTCGAACTCCAGGCTGTTGACAACGTTCTCGTACTTGTTGTATCCCCACTCCTCCTTCTTCTCGATGGGGAACATGTCGTACCCAAGCGCCAGTACGGCGGTACCAACCTTGACCTTGACGAGCTCATCCTTCATCTCGAGATCGATGGCCTTCTTATCACCGCAGGCATCAACGCACAGGCCGCACTTGACGCAGCTGTCGAAGTCCACGGTATAGATAAGCGGTACCACCTGGGGGTGGTAGATATAGATGGCCTTCCGGGGTTTCATCCCCATCTCGAAGGGGTTCGGCTTGATGACCGGACAGACAACGTCACAGTCGCCGCATCCGTTGCAGCCGCCTCCCACGATGCCTTTTGCCTCGGCCTCTGCAGGAGTGAGCACTCCCCGGGCCTTCCGCCGGATAGTCACATCAAAGTTGCCGATGTAACCCTCAACAGCATCGACTTCAGCATAGGTCATCAGCTCGATGTTTGCAGCCCTCCCTACGTCCACCATCTTCGGGGTGAGAATGCACTGCGAGCAGTCGAGGGTCGGGAACGTCTTGTCGAGCTGGGACATGCGCCCGCCGATGGTCGGGTTCTTCTCAATCAGGTAGGTCTTGATCCCTGCATTTGCAAGGTCGAGTGCGGCTTGCATCCCGGCGATACCGGCGCCGACAACCATGGCGGCTTTCTCCACCGGTACGCTCTTTGGTATCAGATCCTGAAGGAGCGAGGCCTTCGCGACCGCAATACGGATAGCATCCTGTGCTTTTGAGGTTGCACCCTCGCGGTCATGCATGTGCACCCAGGAACCCTGCTCACGGATATTGGCCATCTCAAAGCGGAAGGGGTTCAGTCCACCCATCTTGGTCGCCATCCTGAACGTGGGTTCGTGAAGACGGGGGGAGCAGGCGGCCACGACTATGCCAGTGAGCTTGTGCTCCTTGATATCGGTCTCGATCTTCTTCTGGCCCGGTGTGGAGCACATGTACTGGTAGTTATCCACGTGAGCCACGTTCTTGAGCGTTTTCGCGTATTCCTGTACTGCAGGGATATCTACCGATCCTGCAATGTTAGTACCGCAGTGGCAGATGTATACGCCAACCCGGGCGTTTTTTGCCAGGGACTTCTCAGGGGATACTGCAGGGGCTGCAGCAGCAGAGGCTGCATGTGCAGGTGCCTTTGCAGTTGACTTTGCAGCCGCAGGTTTCTTGGTCTCTTTCTTTGCAGCAGGCTCTTTCTTGGTTTTCTTATCAGCCATTATTCAGACCTCCATCAAAGCACCTTTGCAAGGAACGGTTCGCAGCTGATACCATGGAGGTCCAGTGCAAGTTCCTGGGGAGTCATACCCTGGGCAAGGCCCAGCAGTTCACAGTAGTGGAGAACCGGAAGGTTGTAGCTCACACCGAATTTTTCCTGGATCTCGATCTGGCCGCGGTCAAACTGGAGCTGGCAGAATGGACAGACCTCGGTAAGAGCGTCGACTTTTGCTTCCTTCAGGTTGATCAGTTTCTCGTTTGTGATATCGAGTGAGTGGACCAGGTCGTAGCCTCGGACACCGCCACCGGCACCGCAGCAGAGCATTTTGTTCCTGTATTCAACAGGTTCAGCGCCGAGAGCAGCCACCATCTCTTCCATCCAGACAGGGTGTTCGGTGGTGCCGAAGTGACGTTCCTTCCTTGGTTTCATCAGGTGGCAGCCATAGTGGACCGCAATCCGGGTTCCGGTGAGGGGGACCTTCACGCTGTCGCGTATCTTCTGGACACCGACAATCTCGGGATCATAGAAGAGTTCCGCCAGGTGCCATACGTCGATGGTTCCCTTGAACTCCATATCGATGCCTTTCAGTACCTCGTTTACACCATCGCGAAGCTCCTTGTTATGCTTGAGCTTGTGGTTCACTTCCCATATTGACTTGTAGCAGCCATTGCAAATGAGCGCAATGTCCTTCTTCATCTGTTCTGCAAGAACCAGGTTCCGGGCTGCCATTGCGTACCACACATTCAGGTCAATTGATCCAAAGGCACCGGGAGCCGGGCAGCAGCTGCCACCTTCAAGATCAAGGAGCTTTATTCCAAGCTTCTCGGCAGTCCTGTATGATGCCGACTCAGCCCCGGGATACCGGTTGGGTGCAATACAGCCTAGAAAGAATGCATATTCTCGCATGGTTGATCATCCCTCCCTTTCTTTCACTATACGGTCGGCATTTTTCTTCAATTCAAAATAATCCAGGATATGCTGGATTCCCTTGATGTATTGGGGGTGCCGGTGCGTGGTCGGCGGATCAGGGTGCATACCGAGTTTCTTCCTGGCAGCCCTGTTCACGTCATTATTGGGGACACCGTGGCCGGTGGTATAGATTGCCTGCACGGTCTTTAAGAAATTGACCGGGATGATGTCCCTCTTGAATGCAAGGTTCCGCATCGCCATGATGACGTCGGTCGGAGCAATGTCCCTCGGGCAGCGGTCGGTGCAGCTGTAGCAGGTCGTGCAGAGCCACAGGTCCGGATCGGTCAGTGCTTCATCCTCGAGGCCGAGGAGAGACCTCCTGACAAACTTCCGGATGCGGTAGGAACTGCGTGGTGCGGAAGGGCAGGACGCAGTGCAGGTCCCGCACTGGAAGCACATGTGCGGGATGGTCATTGAGATCTTCTCTACGGTCTTGGTAAACTCTGGATGGCGCTCATCTTCATAGAGACGGGTGTCAGCGAGTTTCTTCTCGAGTGCTTCAGGGTATCCTTTCGTTCTGGCCATGTATGTCCCTCACGCCTTCTCCATCATCTTCAGCTGCACGCTTCCGGAGGTCTCCTCCTTCACCTTGGAGGTTCTCGGGGTGCACAGTTTTTCCTTGATCTTGTTGAAGAGGTCAGTCTCCTTGCCCTTCACACGGATGCCAGTCCGGTGAAGCCGGATAATGTCCTCACCAGGGCAGGCGTTCACGCAGGCACCGCAGAGGATGCAGTAATCCTTGTTGACGGCAATGGTCGCCTCGATCTTCCCTTTCATTTCACTTGCCTTCTGGGGGGTTGGCAGGTAGATGGCATTTGCCGGGCACACCTCGACACAGGTGGAGCATCCGCCGGGGCACTTCTCGGGGAAGAACTCGATGTCTCCCTCAAAGAGTTTCTCGACAGTGATAGCCTCGGTCGGGCAGTTCCGGGAGCACCAGGTACAGGTGCAGCACATCTTCTGGTCGATGTCTACCGCTCCGGGGAGTTTCTTGCCTTCTATGACTTCCCTCTCGACGGTGATGCATTCTTCAGGACAGAGTTCTACGCACACCTTGCAGGCATCGCAGCGGGTCTCGTCCCAGACAACCTCTCCTTCGACCTTCCCCGCCTCGGCAGAAAATGCCTTGTGCTTGACGGTGATTGCAGGGCAGACCGCTCCGCAGATACCGCAGAGCGAACACTTCTCATCATCGACCTTAAATGTAATCTTGCTCTTCAGGGCTTCCTGGCGCTCCTTTGCGCCTTCCTTCACACCTTCATACTCGGGGACATCCCTGACGATGGCCTCGCGGGGGCATACCTCTTCGCAGATCGTGCAGCGGGTACACTTCTCGTCATTGATGTCGGCCACCATATCGTATTGCGGGAATCCTTCCTTTTCGATGATGGGAAGTCGTTCTTCTCCGTCAATCTTCAGGGTCAGGGCATTGAACGGGCACATAATCACGCAGACGCCGCAATATGAGCACTTGGTCTCATCGATATCGATGGGCGCTGCATAGCCGACCGCTCCACGCCGGGTTGCACCAACAAGGCCGATCACGATGGCCTCCTCGGGGCAGGCTTCGACGCAGATACCGCACCCGGTGCATACTTCTGAGTTGAGCACCAGGTTGTTCACCTGCTGGAGAAGTCTCTGCTCGCAGATGACGTTCATGCCATCTCGTGTCTTCTTAAATTTTGGAAACAGTGTCATGGGTATCCTCACTATTCTCCTGTAGTCACACGTTCATACCTTTGCCTCTGAGGGCACTGCTCCACGACCTGCCAGTCGAATCACATCGTGCGGGCAGGCTTCGACGCACACTCCACATCCGGCACACAATTCTGACTTAAAATCGAGAATCATGGCTTTTCCGTGCTTCACCTTGTAGATCTTCTCGTTCGTCGCGGGATCTACGGTGAAGAGTTCGAGTGCATCGACAGGGCATGCCACCACACAGTTGTTGCAACCGGTACAACGGTCCATGTTCACGTGTAATGCAAATGCCATTGGTTTTCACGCACCAGTTTTCAATCGATTCAAAAATCGACTAAAAAACAATAGTTAACGTACATACATAAACCTGTCTGATTTTCATGGAGAACAGGCTGAAAACGGCCCAATTTTGTTAATATAAAATAATTGATAAATCTATTTTTTAATCTTTTCCGCTCAAAAAAGCCCGTAAAATGCTGCGTTTTGGCATCGAAAAACATTGAAAAAGTCAAATAAAAATGTTTATATCTAGAATTACCATGAGTTATGGAAATCTTTATCTATTTACAATCAGGGTCTGCACCTGCCACCTGTTTCGGGATGGACATATGTTTTTTTCAAAATGCCGTGCCTGACACTCTGATACTCCAGGAAAATTTAGAAAATTTCTTCTGTCATCATCATGGTACACACTTCTCAAAAGAGGATACACACATGGAATTGAACGGGGTTACCATCGACAACACCTACGCAGAGGCGTTCCCAACCTGGATCGCCCGCATTATTATTACGGCAGTGACATGGGAATGGGCATACAAGGCCGCAACAGAAGCCACCGGTTTTGCCACGTCGGCTATCGGCTGCCCCTGCGAAGCTGGAATCGAGAAAAGGCTCACAATCAACGAGACGCCAGATGGGAGGCCCGGATATTCAATCCTCATCTGTGCACCCAAGAAGAAGCTCAAAGAGCAGGTTGTCGAGAGGCTCGCGGAATGTGTACTGACGGCACCGACAACGGCCGTATTCAATGGTCTTCCAACCGCTGAAGAGAAGATCCCGGTCAAGCTTCACTTCTTTGGTGACGGGTATGAATACCAGAAAGAGGTGGGCGGCCGCAAATGCTGGGCCATACCCATCATGGAAGGAGAATACGTGGGCGAGGAGGAATTCGGGATAGTAAAGGGGGTCGCTGGAGGTAACTTCTTCGTCATGGGAGAGAACCAGATGGCAGCGCTGATGGGTGCAAAGGCAGCTTCGAACGCCATTGCCGATATTGATGGCGTGATCACCAGTTTCCCCGGGGGCGTGGTTGCCAGCGGGTCAAAGGTGGGATCAAACAAATACAAGTTCATGGTTGCCAGCACCAATGAGAAGTACTGCCCCACGCTCCGGGAGAAGGTCCCTGACACCAAGGTTCCTGCAGGTGTGACAGCAGTCTACGAGATCGTCATCGACGGGCTGGACGAAAAGGCAGTTGCGGCGGCGATGACACGGGGAATCAAGGCGGCCGTCAAGGTCCCGGGAGTGAAGTTTATCAGCGCGGGTAACTTCGGTGGCAACCTGGGCCCCTTCAAGATTGATCTCCACAAGATTCTCTGATCCCTTTTTTTTGTGTCTGACCCGTGTTCGGATCGATTTGTATAAATATTTGTTACCGGATAATTTGTTCACGAAATTTTCGGCAACAAAATGAACGGTGACAATCATCACATTCCGGGAAAATGGATTAATGCCTGTTTCTCACCAGGAAGCCAGGATCTTTTGAGAAAACCTGGCGTGTGGACCAGATCGCGCTCTCAAAGACTGGTTCGCATGCAGGTATCGTACCGGGAAAGAGCACGTCTTCGGGATTCTGAAGGTATCAAATGACCTGTAGTGAGAAGTCCCCACCACCAGGGCTCCCTGATCCCTACATCATCCGCTACCCCAGGATTGTTGCTATCAGTGACAGTGATGGCCGGAATGTAGAACTGGTTGAATTCTTTGATTGCGTCGGGGGAGCGATGTGGGCCCGACTTCACTATGCAAAGAGCCCCCTTGTCCGTTCGGTAAGGACTGTTGCGTCGAGTTCACGGTATCTTTTGAACCCGGGGCGCATCGATCTTGACCTGGAAGGATCACGGTTTCCGGCAGGTATCTGCGGGGTAGAGGTGGATGAGCACGAGATTGCGATCTCCTATATCGGTCTTGGTGGCGGAGGTGTCGGGGCTTCAGGATGCAGGTCTCTCGCAGGGGGCGTGATCAGGACGGAATGCGATCCCTGCGGGGGAGGAAAAAAGGCAGGTGCAACCATATGGCTTCCACGCCGGGAACGTGTGCTGATAGGCGTTGATGATACAGATACCCCGGACGAGGGCGCCACCTGGACCCTTGCCCATAACATTGCGAGGGCGGTTGAGACCCCGGAATCCTGCTACCTCTCCCATACCATTGTTCAGCTCTTCCCCGTTCCATACCGCACAAAGAATTGTGTGGCGGTGGTCTGTGAATTTGCGACCACGGATCCCGCAGGGCTGGTCACGTCCTTCAAGGCCCTCCTTGAGCGTTATACTCTCTCCGAGAAGACTGGAATGGCCGTCTTTACAGGGTTTGATCCAGCTCCCCTTGAAGAATATGGATGGGCCGTCAAGAGGGGTGAGGTGAACCCGGAACGGCTCTCCGCGCTTGAGGGAGGCAATGTACGGTGCCTCATCAAGGGAAGGGGGATCATCGGTGCAGTTGCAGCGATACCCTTTTACACACGGTACGAGGAGGCGCTTTTGTTATGCGATGGAAAACACTGAAAGCCGGGCTGCTCGCGGGGGGTTGTACCCGGCTGGAAGGCGAGCCTGCAGAAGGGTATATCTCATCATCCACCGCGGGACCCGGAGCAGGGGGGTTGGGATCGGTCTTCTTCTCCCGGAGGGGGAAGCAGGTTCGCCTGGCCCTTGATCAGGGGAGCAATACCCGGATCGTGCACCGTGGCATGGGAAAGGCGCAGCTCTATGTCGACGGGATACAACTCGACGGACGACTCGAGCCGGTTGCCCTTCACTGTCCAAGACAGGCTTATCTCACTGTCAGCAGCGGGTGTATCTTCTCCTGCAGATACTGCGAGGTACCGAACCATACCCCAAAGAGAAAAACCATCGACGAGATTGTGTCGTTGGTCGAAGGAATTTCAGACTCGATTGATGCCATCTCCCTAACGAGCGGAGTGATGGGAAGCGTTGAGGAGGAGGAGGAATATGTGCTTGAGGTTGTGCGCAGCCTCTCTTTTCTTGGTATCCCAATCGGGGTCTCAATATATCCAACGGAAAAAACACCGGAGAGGCTCCATGAACTCGGGGTGGCTGAGGTGAAATTCAACGTGGAGACAGCAACACACGATCTCTTTGCCCGCATGTGTCCCGGGCTCTCCTGGGAGGCCATGTGGCGGGCGCTCGAACAATCTGTGCCGCTATTCGGGAAAAATCACGTCTTCTCAAACCTGATCATCGGCCTTGGTGAGACCGACGAGGAAGCAGCAGGATGCATCAGGGACCTCACCAGGATGGGAGTAATCCCCATTGTAAGGCCCCTCTCCCCTGCATCCGGCTGCAAAGACTTGCAGAGACCTTCGAAGGAACGGCTTCTGAGGGTCCATGCCATCCACGAAAAAGCGGTCAAAGAGGCAGGTCTTGACCCGGCACAGGCAAAGACCATGTGCATCGCCTGCACGGGATGCGACCTGGTTCCAGGGAGGGACTGATCAATGAACGGGCACGAAGCACTTGCACGTGCACTCCTGAACGCTACAGACAGGGTATACACGGTTCCCGGATATCCCATCACGGAGATTGGAGCAAAGACCGGTGCCGAGATGGTCGTGAACGAGAAAACGGGGCTTGAGTATGCGCTGGGGGACTCCCTCTCAGGAAGGCGGGCAGCCTTAATTGTAAAGAACGTCGGGGTCAATGCCTGCGTGGATCCTCTCCTTCAGGCAACCGCCCAGGGTCTCGTTGCCGGGGTCCTGCTGGTGGCAGGGGACGATCCGGATGCGGTGGGTTCCCAGACCTCGCAGGATACGAGGATTATCGGAGAACTTGCCGAGATCCCGGTGATAGAGCCAGGTAAAGGCGACTGTTTCAGGGCTGTCGAGGCTGCCCTCCGTGCATCTGAGGAATTTTCCCGTGTGGCCATGGTAAGGGTGACTCCGCGATTCCTTGATGGAGAAGTTACGGATACACCTGTGGCACGAAATGATGGACGGGGCCGGTTGTCCGACCGGAGTTACACGATGCACGGAAGGGTGACCGCATCGAGGGTTCTTTTCAGAAAGATGCAGGAGTGGTCAGACGCGTCGACCCTCAACATGTGGGGGAGCGAACCCGCTGGTGTCGGCCCCAGTCCCGGGCCTTCAAGGGTGGTGACGGTCTTTCCGCCACCTGCGAAGGCAGCGGGCTATACCTCAATTCACGAGGAAGGTCTCCCCTTCACATCAGACCACTGCAGGCACAAGTTCCTCCCTGATACTGAAGGGATATCCTCACCGCAGACACTTGAGGAACGCGGATATTTCCGGACTTTCTGCCGGGACTGCCCGTTTAAGCACGTAATAGCCCTCATGCAGGAAACAGGGATCCGGCCAGTCTGCGATGCCGGGTGCGTGGTGCTCGCCATGAACCCTCCTTACGGGATTGGGGTGGCGAGCTACGGGATGGGCTCAAGTATTGCTGTGGCGGCCAGAAGCACAGGGGTGGCGCTCACCGGTGATTACGCGTTCTTGCACAGCGGGATCAATGCACTCATGGACGTGTATGAGAAGGGGCTTCCACTCCTATGCGTGGTCCTGGACAACAAGTGTGCAGCCATGACCGGGAAACAACCTGCGCTCCCGCTCGAACGCTATATCGGGTGGGCGAACCCGCAGTATGTGCCCGTAAATGAAAAGAAGGAGATAAAGCACCTCCTCGAGACTGCAGCAAGGCCCGGAGTGATTGTGATCAGGGGAACATGCCCGGAGGGGCAGGAACATGAAATCGTGGCATATCGAGATTTGTGATGTGACCCTTCGCGACGGGGAGCAGACACCAGGTGTCTCCTTCACCTGCGAGGAAAAGTCAAGAATTGCAGAAATGCTGGACAGGATAGGTGTTGAAGTTATCGAGGCCGGGTTTCCGGCTACTTCTCCCTACGAGAAACGTTGTGTGAGCGCAGTCGCATCGCTCGGGCTGGACGCACGGGTATGCTGCCTTGCCAGGGCACGGCAGGGTGACGTGGATGCTGCCATCGATGCAGGAGTCGATATGGTGAGTATCTTCATGCCAACATCAGAGCTGCACATCCGGCATAAGTTCCATGCACCGAGGGAAAAAGTGCTCAACGATGCGCTTGCGATGGTGGATTATACGCATGATCACGGGCTTGAAGTAAGGTTCGCAGCCGAAGATGCGTCCAGGACCGATCTCCCCTTCCTTCTCGAGGTTTATCGCCAGGGAGAAGAGCATGGTGCGGACCTTCTCTCGTTTGCAGATACCGTCGGGGCTCTCACTCCTCTCCAGATGTTCCGGACCATGAAAAAAATCGTAAAGGCGGTGAAAAGACCTCTCTGCGCCCACTGCCACAATGACATGGGAATGGCTACTGCCAACACCCTCGCTGCTGCAGAGGCAGGTGCTTTCCAGCTTCACACCACGGTGAACGGGATAGGCGAGCGGGCAGGAAATGCAGCACTTGAGGAAGTGCTCGTAGGCCTTTACATGAAGGGAGGAGTCCGGCGATACGACCTTTCCCACCTTGTCTCCCTCTCGGCAATGGTTGCACAATACTCCGGGATCGACATCGACAAGATCAAGCCAGTGGTGGGTGACCATGCGTTCCGCCATGAGAGCGGCATCCATATCGCGGCTATCCTTGAAGACCCTGAGACATACGAATATTTCCCTCCTGAACTGGTAGGCACACAGCGGAAGTTTACGCTCGGGAAGCATACCGGGAAGAAAGCGCTTGAGCATGAGGTATGCCGCCTCGGGTACTGCCTCCCGGAGAAGAAAATCTGCGAAGTACTCGACATGGTCAAAGACCGTGGTGAGAAGAAGGTTGACCTTACCGACGAGACCCTGATCGACCTCATCAAACAGGTGATGGGAGGACCGCCGCTATGAGCACGCTTTCAGAGAAGATCCTGGGTGCACAGGCAGGGAGTTACGTGGACTGCCGGGTAGACCGGGCCTACGTCCACGACGGGACTGGAGTCCTGACGCTCGAGGCATGGAAGTCCATGCAGGCGGAAACCCTCGCCCGCCCCGATCGCGTGTATGTGCTCTTTGATCATATAGTCCCGGCCAACAACTCGGTCACGGCAGGACTGCAGCATGATCTCCGTCTCTTTGCCCGTGAAAAAGGCCTTCATTGTACCGATGTGGGTGAAGGTATCTGTCACCAGCTGATGGGAGAGGGGATTGCCCTCCCGGCAGAAATCGTCGTGGGTGCGGACTCGCATACCTGCACCCTTGGTGCATTCGGAGCGTTTGCGACGGGAGTGGGTGCAACCGACATGGCCGCAATCTGGGCAGAGGGTGGCACATGGTTTCGCGTTCCCGAGACAATTGCAGTGAACTTGGCAGGTTCATTGTCCGGGTATGCAGAGGCAAAGGACCTTGCCCTGACGTATGTCGGCCGGCTTTCCATGGATGGTGCCACGTACCGGGCGCTCGAATTCGTGGGCGAGGGTGTGGCAGCCCTCTCCATGGACTCGCGGATGACGCTCTCGAACCTTGCGGTGGAGACCGGTGCAAAGGCCGGGCTCTTTTATTCGGATGAGGTTACCTGCAACTACCTTAAGAAGTTTGGGCACACGGTTCATCCCCAGCACCCCGATGAATGCAGCTACCTCCGCGAACTGTATATCGATCTTGAAGATGTCGTGCCGGTCGTTGCGATCCCTCCCCGCGTGGATACCATCAAACCCGTGGCAGATCTTGAGGGAATGCCCCTCGATCAGGTCTTCCTCGGGACCTGCACCAACGGCAGGATCGAGGATCTGGAAAGGTTTGCCGGGATAGTCAGGGGAAAGAAGGTGAAAATCCGCACACTCGTTGCCCCCGCCTCGCGAAATGTCCTTACCAGGGCAACCGAATCCGGAATTGTACATGACCTGCTCATGGCGGGATGCACGATCCTTCCCCCCGGGTGCGGGCCGTGCCTTGGAGCCCACCAGGGGGTCCTTGGTGAAGGGGAGGTCTGCCTCTCCACTGCAAACAGGAATTTCCGGAACCGGATGGGTGTGGGAGGGGAGATCTATCTTGCGTCTGTCGCTACCGCAGCAGCGAGCGCCCTTTCAGGCGCTCTTGCGTCCCCGCAGGAGGTCACGGGATGAAGATCGAGGGAACGGCGCTTTGCATGGGGCCTGATATCGACACCGATATCATCATTGCCGGTCGTTATCTTCGCACAAGGGACAGAACCGAATGGGCGAGGCATGCTTTTGAGGACCTCGACCCGTCATTGGCTCCGAGACTGGAAGGCAAAGTGATCATTGCGGGAAAAAATTTCGGGTGCGGATCTTCCCGGGAGCAGGCGGCAATCGCACTCAAGGAGTCCGGGGTAAAGGGCGTGGTGGCCCCGAGTTTTGCCCGTATCTTTTACCGGAATGCCATCAACATCGGGTTGCCGGTCATCGAGTGCGACTGCACATGCAGGGCAGGCGAGCCGGTTACTGCCGATTTGGGTGAAGGGATCGTGACAATAGGGGGGCGATCCTATCGTATCAGGCCACTCTCACCCCGGATGGTTGAGATCCTTTCCGCAGGAGGTCTCGTAGAGTACTGGAGGGGCAGGCGGTGATTTTTCCCCGCCAGTGCAAAGAGGTCGGCTTTGCATCGACCCGACCCTGCGGCGACAAGGTGTATTTCCTCTCCAGATACCTTGTCAGAGATACCCCTTACGGTCCGGAAGTCAGGGAAGTCGTGCCCAATCCCGATGAAAAAGGCCTGATGCGGACCATCTGTGGAGACCGGCTTCTCGCATCGGCACGCGATGTAACAGTTCACCCGGTGAGGGTCAACATACATAACCGGGCCCTCTTGGTGAAGCGGGCACTCGAATCCGGCACAAGATGCACCATCTTCACCGGCCTTGACGAGCACACCACATTCGTCATGGATCCAGACCCCGGGATATTCCAGAGGGTACATGTGTATGATATTATCCCCCCCAGGCCGAGCCTCTCATCAGCGATCCGGGAACTCGAACTTGACGGGCTCTTCGGAGACCTGGATGTCATGTTCGACCACCACCTGCATGATATTACGGGGGGGTATGCAGATGTGTATCCCTGCAGGGCAGCCGGGTTTTCCCGCACTCTTGATGCTGACCGGCCGCTGGGAGGAGAGAAAATTGCAGGATGCTTCACTGGTTCTCAGCTCGTCAGCGAATGCTATGGTGAGGGTTTCGGAATGGTTGAAACGTGCCCCCTGCGAATGGTTCGGGATGAACCGTTCATAGCAAGGTGTTGCAGGAAAGAACGCGAAGGCGTGAAAGTATATGACGGAAGGTTCGGGGCAGTGGTGCACTGGGGTGCAAATCCTGCTCAGATATACCAGGCGGTGTGCACACTTCTCCGGAAGTGGAGGGAGCACTCGTGAAAATTGCTGTCGTGGAGGGTGACGGGATAGGACATGAGGTGATCCCCATTGCGAGGGATGCCCTTGCATTACTCCACCCGGAAATGGAATTTTTTCCTGTAGAGGTGGGATACGGTCGATGGGAACGGACAGGGGAGGCCATCACTGATGAAACCATACAGGAACTTTCATCGGCTGATGCTATCCTCTTCGGGGCTGTCACCACGCCCCCGGCACCTGAGTACAGGAGCGTTATTGTCCGGATCCGGAAAGAACTTGATCTCTATGCAAACCTGCGCCCTGTATGGGGAGAAAATTTTGATATCCTAATTGTCCGCGAGAATACAGAGGGGTTGTATTCGGGAGTCGAAAAGATCGAGCAGGATTCGGCCTGCACGGTGCGGTGCATCACGAGGAAGGGAAGCGAGCGGATTGCAAGGTGTGCCTGCGGATTTGCCAGGTCCCAAAAAACCCTCACTATCGGGCACAAGGCAAACGTGCTGAAGTCTGATGTATTCTTCCGTGATATATGCATCATGGAGGCAAAGAAGGCAAAAGTCTCCTGGAAAGACAGCTATATCGATGCACTCTGTCTCGATGTTCTCCAGCATCCCCAAAGGTATGACGTGATCGTGACCACCAATCTGTTCGGCGACATCCTTTCTGACGTGGCGGCCTTTCTTTCCGGCGGTCTCGGGATGCTGCCGAGCGGCAACATCGGGGATTTCCATGCCCTCTTTGAGCCTGTTCACGGGAGCGCACCCGATATTGCCGGAAAGAACCTGGCAAACCCCGTTGCAGCACTCAGGAGTGCGGCGATGCTGCTGGAGCACTCGGCAGGAGACGCCGCTGGCGCACGGCAGATCGAGGAAGCGATCCAGAGGCTCATCCATCGCAATGTTCGGACAAGGGACCTTGGTGGCAGGTACGGGACGCGTGAATTCGGGAATGAGATGCTCGCCGAACTTGAAGGTTTGATCAGAAAGTGAACAACATTTCCGGGTATATTTAATAACATGAATACCTTAAAGAGGAATACAAATCATGGGTAAAATTCTCGTAGTTGATGACTCCGAGCTCACCCGGTTCCTCCTCTCGAAAATCCTCGTTGCCGGGGGCCATGAAGTCGTGGGAGAGGCAGGTGACGGGCTTGAGGCCATCCAGAAAGTCAAAGAAACAGATCCAGACGTCGTAATCCTCGACCTTCTTATGCCAAAGATGCGAGGTACCCAGGCACTTGTGGAAATCAGGAAGATAAATCCCCGCATCCGTGTGGTCATGTGTTCAGGCGACCACCAGGAGCATACCGTACGCGACCTGGTAAAGAAGGGCGCTTCGGGCTTCATTATCAAACCATTCAAGAAAGAAGCAGTCCTCCAGGAGATCGACAGCGTGATGGCGGGGCTCCCGGAGTAATCACCGGTTCAGAAGCCCCGCGATCAGCCACTATACCAATCCTTTTTTCCTGGAAGGTCATGATCTGACAGTATGTCCGGATTGATCGCAAAGGAGTGTGTTCGTTCACAATGAGGATAGGGGTGCATGTCTCCATTGCCGGGTCAATATCACGTTCGGTTGAACGTGCCAGGGACATCGGGTGCGACACATACCAGATATTCTCCCGGAACCCAAGGGGATGGGCTTTCCGGGATCTTTCCGAAGAGGATGCGGGGCAGTTCAGGGAAAAAATCCGTCAAACGGGCCTTTCCCCGGTCTTCGATCACATGCCTTACCTCCCGAATCTTGCCACTCCGAGAGAGGACATGTACGAGAAGTCATGCGAAACACTCGCCGCAGAGTTGCTGCGGTGTAACACGCTGGACATTCCCTATCTTGTCACTCACCTTGGACATCACCTTGGTGATGGCATGGATAGCGGGAGAAAACGGGTAATCCATGCAGTGAACAGGGCTCTTGAGGACGCACCGAATCATGTTATCCTCCTGCTCGAGAACACTGCAGGGGAAAAGAACGGGGTAGGCAGCTCTTTTGAAGATATTCGTGCGGTCTGGGATGGAATCGAACAACCATCCAGGGTCGGCTTCTGTTTTGATACATGCCATGCATTCGGTGCAGGGTACGAACTGCGGACCCCCGACGGTATCGAGGATACTCTTGCCAAGCTAGACGAGATCCTGGGCTTCTCGAATATACATTTGATTCACTTCAATGACTCCCGGGGAACACTCGGGAGCGGGCTCGACCGCCACGAACACATTGGTCTTGGTGCTATTGGGGAGGAAGGTTTCTCCTCAATGCTCCAGCATGACTTCTTCAGGTCCCGGCCGCTC
>CAYNXS010000026.1:0-14806 GCA_964401215.1 uncultured Methanolinea sp.
CGACCAGGGAAGCCCTTACGTGGGACCGGCCATTCCCGTCGCCCCAGCGACTGTCGTGCATATAGGGAATTTCATCAGGGGCAAGAGCGAGAGGGTAGATCTCCCCTTTTTTCACTCATGATCAACGGCAATCGCATTTTCATCGAAAACAGTGAGGATTCATCGAACGGCGTGGTTAAATCATTTATCCTTCCATTTATATCATGATAAAGATATTAACCTGCGACGACTATCAGGATATGTCGCAGAGAGGTTCTCCACATGCAAATGCCGATGAACCCCGCTGCGGCCCGAAGGCATAACGGCATTGACCGTATTGGTTAAAAAGCCTTTGCGTTGTGCCTCCGTTATGAAAAAAATGGAGGAAAATATGAACAACACACGAAGATGCCTGGCAGGCATCGCAGGTGCGCTCCTCGTCTGCATTCTTATCGTTGGCGCGGCAAGCGCGTACGACCCGGATGCCGCCTGTGCGAGCCTGAAAGAGGTCATCGCAGGGAGCGGCGACCTTACGGCACTTGAACTGGTGTATGAATATTCCGATGGTGCTACCAGTTGTCTGAAAATCTGGACCGAAAGCTGCCCCAATGCAGGGGAAGAGATGGTAACGGACTTACAGGAAGCATTCAAAGAAAATGCAGCCAAGAAACGGGATTTTTCTAGGGTTGTATTCACTGCTGTTGCGGGGAAGGAAAGGACCTCATACGAGCTTTCACCCAAAACAAGCACATTCGTGATGCTCGCCGAAGCGATCAAGTTCCCGTTGGATATTCCCGAGTTTGAAGATATCGTGGAGGATGAAATTGAACCGGGTAATCTGGTGAGATATAATCCGAAATACTTATTCGATGTGATCCCTGAGGGGGGTTCATATTACACGCAATATGCGTACTCATATACCGATCCCGTGGCGTATTACCCCTTCATGACGGCAGAAACGAGGTTGTTGAAAAAAGTCGGGCTCCGGTGGCAGACGCATCGTGTTACATCAATTACCGATAGTTATGTCCCTGATATTGATGCAAGAGATCCGAACTTCGCACTTACGTCAGGAGAGTATCGTCACAGAGCCCATTATTCAGGGGTCCGGGATGATTACAGCTCCTATTCGGATGATAAGATAGGAGAACAGTTCACCGTCTGACAAATTCTCGGAGTGAGATCATCAACTCGGACTGTGAATTGTGACACTTGTTGATATGGCACGATCTGTAAATGATCGTGCCATAAAGCATTTATTCTACGGATTCTGATGAGAAAACACGATGACAAAATGATGGTGATTTCCGCCATTAAAGGAAACTGCAAATTGAGGCGAGATGTCCTGATATCCAGAGTGTAAATGAACCAGAGGGAAGAAAATGATACTTAAAAATCTTCAACTCCTTGTATGCATTGTCTTGATATTCCTTATCGTTGGTCCTGTATATGCGGAAACAGAGGAATCGAGGAAACACATTCGCGTATGGGACAATATCAATGATCCTACCGGAGAGACTTACTATGACTGGAATTGGTGTATGGACAAATACGAATTGGAATTATATCAATACTACCGAATCGTGCACACCCTTACAGGGTGGAATATACCCCTCCTCGAGTACCTTGAGGTAGTCAGCCCTGAAGACCTGGCGACCATGCCGCCCGGGATGTATGAGCTGTTGTTTAATATGGGGCGTATTACGCCTCGTATTACGCCTTTATTTGACGATGGATATGGATCTTCTTCCTCCAATTCCACCTGGTATAGTGTGAGCCGCTATCACATCTGGGTCAGTCCGGATGGAGAGGTCTACAATGGCGACCTCCCCCCTTACCAGTGGTTAGTCTGGAATGGATGGGAAAAATATGCAGACCATCTCCCCGCCCCCCCCGAGGGTGCACCCTTCCCGGCGCCGGAATATAAGGGCACCCCGAGAAACACCCTGCCCTTTGCAAGAATGGATATACGCGGTTTTTATAATATTGATTACGAGATTGAAAACCCCTGTCCTGATGCGATTATCGATCCCATAGACCTCAGCGAATGGGAGTGGACCCCTGAGATGAAGGAACATCTCGCGAACCTCGGTCTTGACCCCGATATGGGCAGGACCCGACTCGGGTACGAGAAGTCCGGGTTGACGATTACGATGGTGGGGATGACCCCCTCCGGTGTCATGAAAGAATGGACCCTGACACTATCGAAAGGCGGCTGGACCTGCGGCTCGGCGAGTGCGGAAGACCTGGAAAACATCCTCTTCATCCTGAAAAGGATCGATGCGATCTCCGATAATTCGGTTGCGGCTCCGGCTCCCGCCGTGACAGAGAAGAGATCGCTCTCCTCGCTCAAGGATTTAGTCTCG
Source organism: uncultured Methanolinea sp. (assembly GCA_964401215.1). GTDB lineage: Archaea > Halobacteriota > Methanomicrobia > Methanomicrobiales > Methanospirillaceae > Methanolinea_A. Next base: position 2,346 of record CAYNXS010000026.1, read on the forward strand.
GGCACACTGAATGCAAGGATGCAACCGGAATTCACGACGAACCCTGCCTCCCTGCTCGCGGCAAAAGGCCTAACGCTGAACGAGATGGACATGAATGCCTTCAAAGGGGTGAATTCCAGTGCCGTGCAGAAGAGCAGAATCATGTCCGGTCAATCCACTATCGTCCCGGTTTCGGACAGGAGCGAGTTGCTCTCACGATCAGATATCCCCGTTCAGATAAAGACCCCGGCATCGATCAAGGCTGCAGGGGCATTTCAAAAAGGTTCGCAGGCAAGAGCGAGAGGGTAGATCTCCCCTTTTTTTCAATCATGATCAAAGGCAATCGCATTTCATCGGAAGTGGTGAAAATGCGTCGAACAGAGTGGTTAAATCATTTATCTTTCTTTTTATATCAGGATAAAGATATTAACCTGCGACGACTATCAGGATATGTCGCAGGGAGGTTCTCCACATGCAAATGCCGGTGAACCCCGCTGCGGCCCGAAGGCATAACGGCATTGACCGTATTGGTTAAAAAGCCTTTGCGTTGTGCCTCCGTTATGAAAAAAATGGAGGAAAATATGAACAACACACGAAGATGCCTGGCAGGCATCGCAGGTGCGCTCCTCGTCTGCATTCTTATCGTTGGCGCGGCAAGCGCGTACGACCCGGATGCCGCCTGTGCGAGCCTGAAAGAGGTCATCGCAGGGAGCGGCGACCTTACGGCACTTGAACTGGTGTATGAATATTCCGATGGTTCGGTCGGCTGCATGAAACTGTGGACAGAATCCGTGATTCACCCTGATGAGACGCTCTGTGCAAGTCTTGAACGTGTCCTTGGAGAGGAACGGAAGGCAAACAGTATCTCCCGGGTGATCCTCACACTTGTTATTGGTGAGAAACGGGTCTCCTACGAACTCTCTCCCGAGAAGAGTGTGTTCGTGAAGCTGCCTGAATCTGAGAAGTTCCCTGACCTTTCTGCCCTGACGAAGGAATTCGGTTGCACTCTCACCGATGCAACAACTGGGCTTAAACTCGACTATGGGCCATACAATGAATGTAATTATACTAAAAACGGCAATTCGGTTACCTACTGGGCCGATTCAATAACAAACCCTGCTACCACTCTCCCAGTAATGGCAGCAGAAACCCGGATCCTTAAAAGATTAGGGTTCACATGGGTGGACAGCTGTTATGTGGGAAATACAGTATTTTACACGCCAAGTGTAAATGCTCAAGATGGTCCTACCACACTTCAGGCAGGAACCTATAAGCAGACTGCACATTTCCAGGGTTACAAGGCCGATTATTCATGGTACGAGGAAGACCAGGAGAATCCCAATCAGTTCACTATTCAATGATGCGGAAAAAATTCTCCGGTTGATGAGGATTGATTTCCCGCAAGCAGGAAAAAGTACCTTTAGTGAACCGGAGAGGTAACGCAGGAGACCGCACGGCCCCGTGCGCAATACAGGGGCCAGCCCAAGAGGGGGAGGAATTCTCTCCCTCCTTTCACGCTGAAGATGTATGAAGTGATAGAAATGATCGAGAAAAACCCTCACATTACCCCACGGTTATTGCTTTTATTATTCATTGCCAGCATGATCATCGGAATCTCCACAGCGGATACAATGTGTGCCGGATATCGGTATTGTCCTGATCCTGATTCTCGGACGGGAACCTACTATGACTGGTTTTGGTACTGGGATGAAACAGAAATCGCGTTGATAGATTATTATTGGTGTCTTCATATGCTTACGGGTTGGAATATACCGTTAATAGAGTTTGTTGAAAAAGTCAGCCCCGAAGACCTTGCTACTATGCCTCCCGAAATGTATGATTTTTACAAGGAGTCGCAATTTGAAATGTTCCATACACCGTCGATTATGCATGGCGATGATGGGACCTGGCAATTCATCGGTTTTTACCACATCTGGATCAGCCCCGAAGGCGATGTCTATTCCGGTAATCGTCTGCCCTACCAGTGGCTCGTCTGGAAAGAAGGCTGGGAGGAATACGCCGACCATCTCCCGGAACCACCGCCCGGTGCACCATTCCCTGCACCACCTTATGCAGGCACCCCGAAGAACACCCTGCCAATCGCAAAGATTCCCCCGCACACTGGGAATTTCTATGGACCTATGGAGTGTCCGTTCCCTGACGCCATCGCCGATCCTGATCCTCATTCCGAATGGATCTGGACCCCGGAGATGAAAGAGGCTCTATCCGCTCTCGGACTCGACCCGAACATCGCGAATACCCGGCTCGGGTACGAGAATTCCGGGACGACGATTACGATGGTGGGGATGACCCCCACTGGTGTCATGAAAGAATGGACGCTCGTGCAATCGAAAGGCGGCTGGACATGCGACTCGGCGAGTGCAGAGGAACTCGAAAACATCCTCTTCATCCTGGAAAAGATCGATGCGATCTCCGGTTCTTCCACCGCGACTCCGGCTCCCGCCGTTGCGGAGAAGAGGTCGCTCTCCTCGCTCAAGGACCTGGTCTCGAACACGCTGAATGCAAGAATCCAACCGGAATTCACGACGAACCCTGCCTCGCTGCTCGCCGCAAAAGGCCTTGCGCTGAACAAGATGGACATGAATGCCGTCAAAGGAGTGAATTCAAGTGCCGTGCAGAAGAGCAGAATCATGTCCAGTCAATCCACTATCGTCCCGGTTTCGGACAGGAGCGAGCTGCTCTCACGATCAGATATCCCCGTTCAGATAAAGACCCCAGCGTCTATCAAGGCATTAGGGGCCTTTCAAAAAGGTTCGCAGGCAAGAGCGAGAGGATAGGGCTCCCCTTTTTTTGCCTCCTCGCTGTTTTGTGTAGAGAGACTGAATCGAGGTGGTTATCTGCATACCAATTCAGTCACTGAACCGCCGCCCTTTTTCATTATCTATTACATCTCCGGGAAAATCCAACAGGCATTGTTGGATCTTCGGTGACCGTGAGGTCGCCCCAGTTCGAGGGCGGCAGCCCCGCGGTATTTTCGGGGCGGCGGCGTACATCGCATATGGGGGTGTGGGGGCGGACAGCCTCCACAAAATGTATCCGGTTCATCAATCCTACCCACACGGATCAGCGAAGAGCCAGATATATTCTGATTGGGAACAATTTCATGTGTCCTTGGTTTTGTTTGCATAATTGAGTTTAATCAAGAACACTTTTTATTATTTCAGTGGTAAAGGTGGGTTACAATGAAATATTCTGCACATGACACCCCACACGGAACCCGTAGGAATGAGGACGGGGAAGTCCTCTCCTGCCAATACAGTAAAAATGCACCAAAATTGGGGAGATAAAAAATTACGTGCCCTCAGGTTCTGGCAGATCAGAACCTGCACCATTCTGTTCACTCTCAACTTCCTGGGGAACCACCGCAATTCCAATGACACGGTCATTTTCATCGAGCCTCATAATTTTCACACCCTTTGTTCCGCGCCCGATGATTCGTATCTCGTTGACATGAGTCCTGATCACCACACCTGACGCAGTCATGACCATGATCTCATCCGTATCCAGAACCGAGCATGATGCAATGACCACGGCATCACGTTCAAGCTGGATATTTCTTACTCCCATGGTCCCCCGGCCATGCCCACGGAACTCGTCGAATTCGCTCCGTTTCCCAAACCCGACATCCGAGATCGTGAGAAGGTGATCCTTTTCTACAAGGGTTACTGCAACGACTGTGTCACCCCCTTTCAGCTTCATGCCCCGGACACCCTGGGCGGTTCTCCCGACCGTGCGCACGGTCTCTTCATGGAACCGGAGGCTCTGGCCATAACGGCTTGTGAGGATGATCTCCTTGTTCCCATCGGTCAGGATTACTTCAACTAATTGATCCGGACCTCGTAGTTTGATCGCGTTTGTTCCGACAGATCGCGGGAACGAGAATTCCTTGAGCGGTATTTTGATGATCTGCCCCAACTTCGTGGCGAATAAAAGGAATTGGTCTTCCCGGAACTCCCTGATCGGGATGACCGCAGTCACCACTTCGTCCTTGAGATTCAGAAGGTTGACAATGGGCTTTCCCTTCGCAACACGGCTGGTTTCCGGGATCTGGTAAACTTTCAGCCAGTAGACCCGGCCCGTATCAGTGAAACAGAGGAGATAATCCTTGAGGCTTGCAGCGAAGACCGAATCGACGACATCGTCCTCCTTCGTAGTCATACCCGTGATCCCGTGTCCACCGCGCCTCTGTTTCCGGTACACGTCGATGTCGGTCCGCTTTATGTAATTCGCGGTGGTGATGGAGACGAGCACCATCTTGTCCTCGATGAGATCTTCGTTCGAGATATCCCCGAAGTTGAGAGAGATCTGGGTTCTCCGTGCATCCCCGAATTTTTCTGATACCTCCATTGTTTCCCGCTTGATCTCCGCCTTGATATTTGCCTCGCTGGAGAGGATGAGATTGAGACGCTCGATCTCTTTTTCAAGCCCGCTCTTCTCATCGTTTATCTTCTGCTGTTCAAGTGCTGCCAGGCGTCGGAGTTGCATCTGGAGAATGGCATTTGCCTGGGGTTCATCGAGCCCGAACCGGCTGATAAGTGCAACACGGGCGTCATCGACGGTTGCGGATGCCCGGATCGTCGCGATCACCTCGTCAATCCTGGACAGCGCTATCAGGAGTCCATTCAGGATGTGGACCTTTTCCAGCGCCTTTTTCAAATCGAACTCTGATCTTCGCGTGATAATATGAATCCGGTGTTTGACAAACTGGTCGAGTAGTTGGGGGAGATTGAGGATCTTTGGCTGGTTATCGACAATGGCGTAGTTAATAGCCCAGAAACTTGATTCGAGTTGCGTGTTCTTGTAGAGGTTGTTGAGGACCACTGATGGTATCGCGTCTTTCTTGAGTTCGAATACGACACGGATGCCCTCTTTGTCGGACTCATCGCGAATGTCTGATATCCCCTCAATTCTCTTGTTTTTCACCATGTCCGCGATAGTGGTGATCCATTGCGCCTTGTTGACCTGGTAAGGGAGTTCAGAGACGAGAATCCGTGAATTCCGGGATCCGCTTTTGGGCTCCTCAATCGTCGCAACACCACGGACCACGAGACGCCCCTGGCCGCTCGTATAGATATTTCTCACTCCCTCGACACCCATCAGGATCCCCCCGGTCGGGAAATCGGGAGCGGGCAGCGAACTCATCAGGTCTTCCACGGTGATCTCCGGGTTGTCGAGATACCCGATCACTGCAGAGCAGACCTCGCGCAGGTTGTGCGGTGGCATCTTGGTCGCCATGCCCACCGCGATACCGTCACACCCATTGACAAGGAGATTGGGAATTTTCGCAGGAAGGACAACAGGTTCAGTGAGCGATTCATCGTAGTTCGGGACGAGCGCGACGGTCTCCTTCTCGATATCCTCGAGGAGCGCTTCGGCATACGGCATGAGGCGGACCTCAGTGTACCTGCTCGCTGCTGCGGAATCACCGTCCACCGATCCAAAATTGCCCTGTCCTTCCACGAGCATATGGCGGTACGAGAAGGGTTGCGCCATCTTTACGATGGTGTCGTAGATCGAGGCGTCACCATGGGGATGGAACTTACCCATGACCTCACCAACAACCCTCGCACTCTTCTTGGTGGGTTTGTCATGGGTATTGCCCATCTCCCACATGGCAAAGAGGGAACGGCGGTGCACGGGTTTCAACCCGTCACGGGCGTCGGGGATGGCACGCCCGATAATGACACTCATTGCATAATCGATGTAGGAGACCTTCATCTCCTTCTCAATGCTGACCTCTTCCACCCTCGCGGGGACTGTATCGCCCGGAGGCGGATTCGAATCAGATGTCAAGGTTCGTGACCTCCCTTGCATGGCGCTTGATGAAATCTTTACGGGCTTCGACATTCTTGCCCATGAGCGTCTTGAATATCTCGTTCGCTTCCATTGCGTCGTCGATGATAACCTTTTTGAAAAGCCTGTTCTCGGGATTCATCGTCGTATCCCAGAGCTGCTGGGCATTCATCTCACCAAGACCCTTATACCTCTTGACCGAAACCCCTTTTTCACCCATTTCAGCGAGAAGTTTCTTCATGTCCTCTTCCTTGTAGGCATATTTTTCGGTTTTCCCTTTTGAAACGGAGAACAGGGGCGGCTGCGCGATATAGATATACCCTGCGTCGATCAGTTTGGGCATCATATTATGGAAGAATGTGAGGAGCAGGGTCCTGATGTGGGAGCCATCCACATCCGCATCCGTCATGATCACGATATGGTGGTAGCGGGCGCGTGAGAGATCAAAATTTTCACCGATTCCCGTCCCGATTGCAGATACAAGGGTCTGGATCTCGGCGTTTTTCAGAAGCTGGTGTTCCCCGGCTTTCTCAACATTCAGGATCTTTCCCCGGAGCGGCAGGATTGCCTGGAATTTCCTGTCCCTCCCCTGCTTCGCACTGCCACCTGCCGAATCCCCCTCAACAATGTAGATCTCGCTTTTCGTGGGATTACGTTCGGAGCAGTCAGCGAGTTTCCCGGGTAATCCTCCGCTCTCCAGCACACCTTTCCGGCGGGCAAGTTCCCGTGCATTCCGGGCAGCCTCCCGGGCTTTTGCAGCAGAAAGTGCCTTCTCGACAATGATCTGGAGAACTTTAGGATTTTCGTCGAAGTATTCGGAAAGCGCCGAATACACAAGGGAATCCCCAATGCCCTTGACATTGCTGTTCCCCAGCCGCATTTTGGTCTGTCCCTCGAACTGGGGATTCGCCATCTTGACGGATACGACCGCAGTCATACCCTCCCTGACGTCTTCCCCACGGAGTGATATCGAAGAGTTCTCTTTGACCAGACCATTCCTCTTGGCCATGGTGTTGATTGCACGGGTGATTGCACTCCTGAAACCTTCGAGGTGGGTTCCTCCTTCCCGGGTATTGACAGAATTCACGTACGAAAAGATCTTCTCGTCATAACCTGTGGTATACTGGATAGCCACATCGAATTCAAGCTTGTTCTCCTCATCCTTTTTTGATATATAGATGGGAACCGGGTTGAGGCAATCAGATCCTTCGTTCAGATAACTCACGAACTCGGTCAGCCCGCCCTGGTATTGATATCGTACATGGTCCCCGTTCCGCTCGTCCGTGATAAAGATGATGAGCCCTGCATTCAGGAAGGCAAGTTCCCTCATCCTGTGGGCGAGGATGTCATAATCAAATTGGACCGTCTCGAAAATTGATGAATCCGGATTAAACGTGATTCTCGTCCCGGATAGCTTTGCATGGAATTTTTCCAGGAATTGGGTTCTGTCAAGTTTTCCATCATCTACCAGGTCCCTGGGGGGAAGAGGAGCGGCCTGATCGTCCGGTCCTCCTGGCGTTTGAGGCTCCACGTACCACTGTGCGAACCGGGCACGCATCTCAGAGAGTGTCTCCTCCCGCTCGGAACACTGTGAAATGGTCTTCCCCTGGGAAAACCGCATCTCGTATACATTCCCGTCCCTGTATACCCGTGCATCAAGCCAGCTCGAGAGTGCATTCACGACAGAGACACCGACACCATGCAGGCCACCGGATACCTGGTAGCTATCCTTGTCGAATTTTCCTCCTGCATGAAGAACAGTAAGAACCACCTCCAGCGCACACTTTCCATTCTTCTCCATGCGGTCAACGGGGATGCCTCTCCCGTTGTCCTCGACGGTGACTGAACCATTCTTGTTGATACTCACCCAGATACGGTCACAGTATCCTGCAAGTGCTTCATCAATGGAATTGTCCACGACTTCGTAGACAAGGTGGTGGAGCCCCCGTGTATCGGTGCTCCCGATGTACATCGCTGGACGTTCCCGTACTGGCTGGAGACCCTCAAGTACCGTGATATGAGATGCATCGTACGTATCGGTCAATCCCTCTCCTCCGTGAAAAAAATCTGTTCGATTCTTCTAACCGACGTCACATATAGTATTCGTCGCGGGAACACTTAAGGGTAAGGGCGGTGTTTCAAGCCTGCCTAGGTGAATTCTCCCAGATCCGGGTCTTTTATGCCCAGCGCCTTGTCAATGGCAATGATGAGTTTATGCATAAGTTTCACCACTTCATCTGCGTCCTCACGGTCAAGGGTTCCAGGCTGGTGCCAGACGATCCTTTTCCGGAGCTTCTCTGCCAGATCTTCGACATCGGTTCCCTTGAACTGGTCAGGGATGATAAAATCCTGAAGGTGGTCTGCCGCCCCGTAGAACGCTTCCTCGGGTTTGTGCGCAAAATGGTTGCAGATCAGCATAATGTTCGTAACAAACCCACGTCCGAAGGTACTTGCCATGAACTAGCCTTTCCTGCCTTCCATAATAAGATACCGGAAGAGAGGGCGACCGGCTTAAAAAAGCGAGAAGTGCATCAGCCAGACACAACATGGCATCGCTATGATAACCACAAGACCCGCGATGAGCAGGCTCCATTCTCCTCTCCGAAGGGGCTTTTTCTTCATAAACAGGTGCGAACGTGTTCCGTGCCCGCGGCAGAGCATGCTGATGAACACACGCTCTCCCTGTTCATATGACCTGATGAACATGGTCCCGATGGTGTAGCCCAACTGGCGAAGCCTGTACCGGTATGGGAGGCGTGAATCGAACGGATCAAAACAGCGGGTTTTCAGGGATTCCTGGATTTTCCGGTACATATACCCGAAGACAAACAGGTATCGGATCATCATGCCCAGCGCCAGTGCGAACTCCTCGGGAAGGCCAATCCTGCTTGCACCGTCAAGAAGGTCCTGCATCTTCGTGGTTGACGACAGGAGAATGATGAACGAGATGGTGAGAATGAACTTGATACACAGGATAAAGGCAAATTCGATGGATTCGGCATAGATATGAATCCCGAACGGCAGGGATACAAGGGAGTGATATTCAGAATAATACTTGTTCTTCAAGAAGATCTGGAAAAGGATAATAATCCCCCATATAGGCACGATTGCTGCAAGACGTTTCAAATACCCCGTAAACGGGAGCCGTGTTACTACCCAGAAGACAAGGAAAAAAAGGAAGAAGATCGCTCCGACCGTATACATCATCGTTGAATAGGGGACTGCGACGAGTGCCACGATAGCGGCAAAACAGAGAATGATCTTCACCCGGGCATCCACACGGTGGACCCAACTGTCCCGGTATGCATCACGCTCTATCTGGAAGAGTTCTTCTATCATGGTTGTTTTCCAAACGCGGAAAGAAACGAGCGTTCTGCATCAGCATAGGAGTAGGCCATCGATATGCCGATCCCGTGTTGTTGCAGCCTTGAGATAAGTTTTGGAAGGACAGGAACTTCCAGGCGGACAGAATTCAGCATCTCCTCGTTGATGAAGATCTCCTCAACAGTGCCGGTCCCCACTATCTGACCTTTGTTCATCACATATACATAATCGGCCACTTCCGGGACCAGCGAGACATCGTGAGTAGAGAAGATCACCGTCATTCCGTATTTCGAAGAGAGGGAGTTGATGAAACCCACGAGGTCTCTTACCCCCTGGGGATCCATACCCGCTGTTGGTTCGTCCAGGACAAGCACCTGAGGCTCCATGGCGATCACACCCGCAATGGCCACTCTCTTCTTCTCACCGCCGCTCAGGTGGTGTGGCACGCGATCCCTCAGATGTTCGATCCCGACAACCCCTAAAGCCTCGGTGACCCTGTGCCATACTGTCTCCTCGTCGAGACCCAGGTTCATGGGTCCGAACGCGACATCCTGCTCTACGGTAGGAGAGAAGATCTGGTCATCGGGATTCTGGAACACGAGCCCCACGAACTTCCTCACTTCACGGAGGTTCTCCTTGGTGATAGGTTCGCCACGGATCAGAACACTCCCTGATGTAGGCTTGAAAATTCCGTTGAATTGTTTGAAGAGGGTACTCTTCCCTGCCCCGTTCGCACCGATTACCGCAATCCTTGCATTCCTGGGAGCAATGAAATGGATGTGATCAAGGGCTTTGACATTCCCTGGATACGTATAACAGAGATCGCGGGTCTCGATCAGGTGCATGAGTATGACCTGGTAGTACGGGTAAAATATAGGTTCATTGGTCTGATCACACCGACTTTCCCGGTGCCTTCATCACGTATACAAGCCCCAGGACAGCAAGGAATGCCAGGATCGTCCCTGCAAGAATCGCAACCAGCCCTCCCACGGATCCTAACTCCTCACCCAGTGTATAGTCCGGCATGGGTGATTCGTATGAAAACCGCCCTTCAGTCACTTCGTGAATCTCGGCATCTTCGGGAGCCGCCCCTGTAAGGGTCTTTTCTCCCTGTACTACTAGGGCCGTGCTCTCCAGACCATCAGGATCCGAAGATGCCATGAAGACTGCGATGCACCCCACAAGGAGCGAGATCACGAGCCCGATGATGAGGAATGTCTTGTTGTCCATCATACAGCACTCGCCTTTTTCACCGGTTTTACTCCGTTGTCCACAAGGTCAGGCCTGACATTCATGATGAGGTAAATGGCTGCGATCGTGATCACACCCTCGATGACCCCGATGATCGCATGGTAAATGCCCATTGCTACCAGGCCTTCCATCAATGGGAATGTTCCTGCAATGAACATCTCCACTGCGCACGCGAGTGCCGGGATAAGGCAGGCAAGCCATGCAGCGATGAACGCGGAAACAGGCATACTTTTCGTAGCTGCTTTGATCCCCTTGTAGGAATAGAATCCGACAAAACCACCGATCACTCCCATATTGATGATGTTCGCACCCATGGTGGTAATTCCACCGTCTCCAAAGAGGACGCCCTGCACGATCAGGACCATGGTGAGGATGAACACCGCCGCAAATGGGGAACCGAGAATGATTGCCGCGAGGGCACCCCCGACGAGATGCCCGCTTGTTCCCATAGAAACAGGGAGGTTGAAAGACTGGATTGCAAAGATTGCCGCGGCGAGGACCGCGACGAGAGGGAGTTTCTCCTCGCTCATGTCATTCTTCGCCCACCTTACTGCAAGGATGACAAAAACAAGGGCTATCGCCCAGTATACCACGCCCTGGTAGATTGGGATGGCGAAATCGGGAATGTGCATTGAATCACCTGAAATAATACGTATGTATAATATCGTAATAAGGAATAGTTAAAAAATATTACTCTTTGTAAATTTGACATACTCCCGATTTAATCAGTATGCGTAAAAGGGGATAAAGCGAGGGACGCGTAAGAAGCCTTCGTATCAGCGTTCCCGGCCTGTCCATATCTCCCAGATGGACGATATCCTCGCGGATCGCAGGATCTCCAAGCGCTGTAATTATTATGGACATGTCATCTGTGGAGATTCCCTGCCTTATGCAGAAAAGCCGCATCCCGAGTTTGAGTTCCCGACCGAAATCATTCTTCCATGATTTTTCGTATCCCGAGAGCATCGCATCACTCCAATCATTCTTCAAGAATGCTTCCCCTATCACCCTGGCCGCATGCCGGGCTGCACGAACACCGGTATACACGCCTCCACCTGACGTTGGCTTTGCCATACCTGCCGCATCACCAAGAAAAAGGACACGGTTTCCGTAGGTCCTGGCCATGGTTCCAAGGGGGATAGTCCCGCTCACGAAGTGCACCTGCACCGGCCGGGAATCCTGCCCGAACTGCGCAAGAAAACGTGTCATCCGATCTTTCACGTCATGTCTTCCCGCGAGCCCTACCCTCGCTCTTCCCGGTCCGATGGGGATTACCCAGCCGAAGAACTCGGGAGACGCGTCAGGGTGTATCTCTACCCTGGACTGATCGATCCGGTGCAGGATATCGGCCTGGAGCCCTGCGAGGAAGACGGGGGGTCTTGGCATACTCTCCACCCGGGCAACACGGCTCCGCGCTCCGTCGGCAGCAACAAGGATGCGGAACGGGATCTCCCCCCTCCCATCAGGACCCCGGGTGATGATGCAGTCACCCTTCCTGGTAAAAAATGAGGTTTTCATCCGGGTTTCAACCCCTGCATTGGCCGCCTTCTGAAGCATCTCATGATCAAGCGCTGCCCGGTCCACTACGTGAGCCTTCGGTGTTCCGGCATCGAACTCAAGTACAGGTCCGAGACTCGAGACGACCCGTGCGCCGCGGACAGTGGAGAGGATAGAGCGCTCCGATACTTCGCACTCATTGAACGCATTCATCGAGAGAAGCCCGGCGCACTGGACCGGGATGCCCGCCGCCCCGTGCTCTTCCACCAGGCACACGGAGAGCCCCTGCTCTGCACAGAGCCGTGCACAGGTGCTCCCGGCTGGACCACCCCCCACCACCACTACATCATGGGTCCGGGTCATTCGTACATCATGATCTGCAGTAAAAAGGGATGAAGGGAGCAGATGGGAGCCGCAGGCTCCCTCCTGCGCGGGATCGCCTGGGTGGGCCGGGAGGGGATAACCCCTCCCGTCTGATGGTAATCCATTGCTCTCTTCCTATTCACCTGAGAATCCAGAGCTTACTGTGAGTCAGGTTGGGAAACCCGCAAACTCCCCACTGCGGGGAAACACCAGCATGTGCTGATAGGGGATAA
>CAYNXS010000027.1:0-3070 GCA_964401215.1 uncultured Methanolinea sp.
AAATCGGAGATACGTGAAAGCGAATTATGGAGGAAGAAGTGAATGGTATGCAATGACAGCGACAGGTGAAACATCTGGAGATCCTTTGGGATTTCATGAATCCTCTTGATAGCGTAATCGGGAATGATTTTAGCAAGGAAACCAGCTTCCCAGTTCTGCGTGACTTTCAATGGCAGGGAAATCCCCATGTTTTCGTTTAATCCAGTTCTTGGATGGTGATTGTGGACCATGATGGATGATGAAAGAGTGCTCCGGAAGTGGATTAGCATCGAGATAAACAAGATGAACGATGGTGTGGTGAACGCGAGAGTACCAATTATGGACCTCCTCGGCATGGAACGGCCGGTTGCGGTCACCCGGGGAGGAAAAGAACATCGGTTTGACCGGGAGGTGATCAAGAGGATATATTCTGCACTCTCACCGGATCTTTGCAGGAACATCAGATTACCGTTCGTCTTCTATTACAGCATGGATGTCTCTGACAGCTGCATGCTCAGCGATCCCCACGCATTTGCAGCATTCCAGGAGATGGGGGAGTTTTCCCGGGAAAGGAAGATGGAAGGGGGCAGCGTATGGGTGGGAAGGGCAATTGTCTTTGAACTGGTGCGCACGTATCCGACCGCGATCCAGATCATGATGCGATGAGGCTTCTTCGCTGCCAGGTCACATGGTATTTAAAGCCTGCAGGGAATGCATTGATAGTGTCATTTTTCCCGCGAGTGATAGGCAATGATTGAGGTCCTTCTGGTAGATGACGAGGCTGCTCTTCTTGACGTGACGAAGATTTTCATGGAAAAGGACGGATCCATGAAGATAACCGCAGCGCTGTCGGCGAAGGAGGCACTGGATCGTATCAATACACGCGGGTTCGACGTGATCGTGTCCGATTACGAGATGCCCCAGATGAACGGTATCGACTTCTTGAGGGAGGTGAGGACACGCGATCCCCTCATACCCTTCATCATCTTCACAGGGAGGGGAAGGGAGCACGTTATCATCGATGCCCTGAACCTCGGGGCTGATTTTTATCTCCAGAAAGGGGGCCATCCCAGGTCACAGTTTGCCGAACTCAAAAACATGATTGAGCAGGCAGTGAGCCGGAAGAGGGCTGAAATGGCGCTCCGGATGTCAGAGCGGCGCCTTTCCGATATCATCAATTTTCTTCCCGATGCCACGTTTGCCATCGACAGGGAGGGACGGGTGATCGCGTGGAACCGTTCTATCGAGGAGATGACCGGGATTCCGGCAGTTGAGATGCTGGGGCGAGGAGAGTACGAATATGCGCTCCCTTTCTACGGCGAGAGGCGCCCGATCCTCATCGATCTGATATTCGAGTCTTCAGATGAGATAGCCAAGCGGTATTACGGCGTAATCCATAAAAAGGGAGATCTCCTCATAGGTGAGACCGACCTTCCGGTGCTGAAGGGGCAGCGTACCCTCCTCTGGGGAAAGGCCTCCCCTCTCTATGATGACACGCGCAATAAAATCGGAGCTATCGAATCGATCCGGGATGTCACCGATCGCAGAAGGACTGAAGAAGCCCTCCGGGAGAGCGAGGCGCGATACAAGGGGATCATCGACACGCAGGAAGAACTTATCAGCAGGACTCTCCCTGACGGGACTCACATCTTTGCAAATCCGGCATATTGCCGGTACTATGAAAAACCATGTGAAGAAATTTTAGGGAGCAGGTTCCGTCCGCGGATTCCCCCCGAAGAGCATTCTCTTCTCAAGAAGCATTTCGCCTCACTCACCCGTGATAATACTGTTGCATATATCCAGCACAGGGTCATTCTTCCCGACGGTGAAGTGCACTGGCAGAGCTGGACCGACCAGGCAATCTTCAACGAGAAGGGTGAGATTGTGGAATACCAGTCGGTGGGCAGGGACATCACTGAGATGATCCAGGCAGAGGAGACCGGCGAGATGGCGAAACGAAAACTTACGCTCCTCTCACAGATCACCCGGCATGACATCCTCAACCAGATCACGATTCTGAAATTTTACCTGGATCATGCAAGGGAAGAACCGGATCACACCGATTTGGGCGAGTTCATACTGAAGCTGGATCGCGTCGCAAAGAACATCGAGTCACAGATAGCCTTTACAAGGGAATATGAGGACATCGGCGTCAAGGTTCCTGTCTGGCAGAACGTCCGGGAGATTCTCTTAAAGGTACTGAAATCCTTCGACCTCTCTGCTGTCTTAATCAGGTGCGACGTGGGGCAGGTCGAGGTGTTTGCAGATCCCCTCCTTGAACGCGTCTTTTACAACATTGTTGAGAATTCCCTCCGTCACGGCAGGCACGTGAGTTCTCTTTTCATCGGTATCACGATGAGCTCATATGGCCTGATCCTGAATTTCGAAGATAATGGTGTGGGCATTCCCCAGGAAGAGAAGGAATCAATCTTTGAGAAGGGGTATGGGAGCGGGAGTGGGTTTGGTCTCTTCCTGGCACGCGAGATTCTCGATATTACCGGCAGTTCGATCCTCGAAACAGGAGAACCCGGATCCGGAGCACGGTTTGAGGTCTTCTTTCCCCTGGGCTCTTTCAGGAACAGGACCTGATTTTCTTCGAGATTTTGCTAATTTCCACTAGATTTAAGTTCAGGATTGGCAAAAGAAAAACTGCATATGAGAGCTTCCACTCTTCACGCCACATGGGTATTGATTATCATACTCATACTCCTGGTCAGTCCCGCGTATGGTGAGGATTGCGGGTGTGGAGGGGGGGATGACGGGCCATCATCGGGAGACTCCTCGGATTCCGGGAGTTCATCAGGCTATGGGTCCGAGGGAGATCCCGCAGCGTTTGCGTCGCAGGCACGGGAACTTTTCTCGCAGGGGAAAACTGAAGATGCGCTCGAGGCACTCAATACATCCCTTGCGCTCGATCCCTACAACACCCAGGCGTTCATGGGGAAGGGAGAGGCTCTCTTCTCCCTGCAGAGATATCCCGAGGCCATTGCCGCATTCCAGGCGGTGCTCTCCCTTTCTCCCTCGAACGACGAAGCATACGCAAAACTCGGCAATACCTATCTGGTCATGAAGGAATACGAGAAGGCAGCCG
>CAYNXS010000027.1:3170-5647 GCA_964401215.1 uncultured Methanolinea sp.
TCTCGCCCCTGCAATCCTCATCATGGGACGGGGGAAGTACTGAATCCATCCTTTTTAAAAAGACTGCTGCGAGGTAAGCAATAAGTGGGAAAAGGTCTAAATGGAACAATAATCCCATGGAATCCATCAAATCCGTCATTCTGGCAGGGGGGGTGGGCACCCGGCTCTGGCCCCTCTCCCGAACCTATAATCCCAAGCAGTTCCTCAAATTGAACGGGACCTCCCTCTTCCAGGATACCTACAAGAGGGCCCTCCGGCTTTCAGGCCAGGACGAAGTACTGGTGGTCACAAACGCGATTCATCAATACCTTGTGAAGAACCAGCTTGAGGAGCTCGGGATCTCTATTCCTGATCAGCGAATCCTGAAAGAGCCAGTCGGGAAGAATACGCTGCCTGCCATCACGTGGGCCATGCAGTCAATAGAAAAAGAGTTCGGGGATTCGGTCGTGGCGGTCTTTCCGAGCGATCATCACCTTGGGGAGGGAGCCATGAAGGAGATTGCCGGGGCAAGGGAGATCTCGGAAGAGTATCTGGTCACATTCGGGATACCCCCCACCCACCCCCATACAGGATACGGGTATATCGACCCGGGTGAGCCCCTTCGTGTAGGGATGAAAGTGAGGAAGTTCCGGGAAAAACCCGACTGGGCCACTGCAAAAGTATACGTGGATGCCGGCTATCTCTGGAACAGCGGCATGTTCCTTTTTTCGACAACCAGGTACTTCGATGAACTCGCAGCGTGCCAGCCGGAAATTTCTTCACAGTTCCGGGAGGGCATTGTTGAGTATTCCGGTCTTCCATCCCTCTCGATTGATTACGGCCTCCTCGAAAAATCGAAGAGGGTGGCGGTGGTCCCGCTAAAGGCGGAATGGACTGACCTCGGCACCTTCAGGGCATGGTATGATCATAAACCCCATGACGCGTCAGGGAATTCCGGCCACGCGGAATTGCTTGATTCATCGGGAAATTTTGTGTATGCCCCCGGAAAACGTGCGGCACTGATAGGCGTTTCTGACCTTGTCCTCGTTGATACGGGGGATGCACTCCTTGCCTGCCACATGGATTCTACGGAGAGGGTAAGCGAACTCGTGAAACGATTCAAAGAACGCGGAGATACCATCACCGATTATCACCTGCAGGTGCACAGGCCATGGGGATCCTATACCGAGCTCGAGAAGTCCCGGTTCTTCCGCATCAAGAGGGTAACCGTAAAACCCGGGAAGAAGCTCTCGCTCCAGATGCATCATCACAGGAGCGAGCACTGGATCGTGGTGAGTGGTATGGCCGATGTGATCCTCGGGGATCGCACGATCCACCTGCGGCAGGGAGAGAGCACGTTCGTCCCGGCGGCAACAAGGCATCGCCTGGCAAACACCGGGAAGATCCCCCTCGAAGTGATCGAGGTGCAGATCGGTGAGTACCTCGAAGAGGATGACATCACGCGCTTCTCTGATGATTATAACAGGGTATGAAAGGGGAATTGGGCGAAACATCTCTTGAGCAAATATCCACCTGATGGGATATGATGATGCCATGAACAGAAAGAGGCCATGTTCCGATATTGCCGTGATGACGATGGTCCTCCACGGCCCCGAGATTTTTGATTCAGGGAGGGCGGCCTATCTTGCCCGAGTTCTCTCTCCTGTGAGAATACTCGTTGCAGGAGTCATGGCAAGGACCGCAGCAGAGGAGTCGGATCTCCCCTGCGAGTTTCCCGGTGTCCCCCCAAGCGTGGTGATGCTGACACTCGATGAATCCTGCTACCTGGCCAACCAGGGGAAGACCCCCGAATCGGGGAGGATATTCGGGGAGATCGTCGCATCGAGGCTTGGAGATCTGGGCCTCATCCACATCGAGTGCGCGAGCAACGAGGTCATTTGCTGGAACAGAAAAGCCGATGAAACCGCACGCGAAATCTCGCGAAAGACAGGATACCAGGTTGTCGAGAGATCGGTGGATCCGCAGCATTTCAGAGATGGATTCCGGACCATCCGTGGATGTATCCCCGGGGAACCGGTGTTTGTGAATGGGACAATTATCGGAAGAGCGACTGCGACCGAAGTGTGCCTGCGCACGGAAGGATCGAAGGTGGTCCCGGTATCCGGTCTTGACGTCAAGGTCCATGGACTCGAGAAGCTGCAGAGAGTACATCATCTCAACATATCCCGGGCCTGGTGCAAGAGTGGGACAATCCGCTCGAAGTGTCCATCACATTCGGCACCCCGCCGGGATTCCGGAAGGGTGCTCTTCGTGGATCATTGCGGCCACGAGTTGTTCAGGATGATCCGTTCGAATGATATCTGCGGTATCGTGAGCGTGGGAGACGATACCACCTCGGTATGCGGGCATATCGGGGCCCAGCGGGGTATTCCTGTCCTCGGTGTTGTTGATGGAGATTGCGACGGGATTGTCCCGCCGAAATATGCCCCCGGGTCTGTCATCGCAGTCGCCAGGGGGATTTCCGACGATGAGCTGGG
>CAYNXS010000027.1:5747-14663 GCA_964401215.1 uncultured Methanolinea sp.
ATGCCCCCGGGTCTGTCATCGCAGTCGCCAGGGGGATTTCCGACGATGAGCTGGGGAGTGCAATATCCTCAATCATCCCTGACGGTATCGTATCCTGGGATGAATGTGTGAGACGTATCGTCGGTGTCATCGGGAACCGGGCAACCTTCAGCAATCCGGATTAACATATCCCCTGGCACTTTTCCGGGATTACAGGGGCCTATGTTCTCAGAGGTTACTTCCTCTGCAGCTGGTACCTATCCCTGATCCCATCCAGTGTCTCTATCTCAGACGTTGCCTTGTCATCGCGGATACGGATAAAGCGGGGGAACCTGAGTGCATACCCGCTCTCGTAGTTCGGGCTCTCCTGGATCTCAGAGTACCCTACCTCGAACACGAGAAAGGGCTCCAGGTGAACTTCCTTTCCCGATTCGGACAGTACATGATCCTTGAGGAGGTCATGCACTTCTGCCAGCTGCTCGTCTGAGAATCCCGTCGCAACCTTGCCAAGAGCAGAGAATTCACCCTGGTCCTGGCAGGCAAGCAGGAATGAACCAAAGAGATGTGCTCTCTTTCCCTCCCCCCATTCTGCACCTATCACTGCAAGATCGAGGGTATCGACAGAAGGCTTGATCTTCTGCCAGTTCTTTCCCCTGATCCCAGGGGTATAAGGGGAAGAGAGGATCTTTACCATGAGCCCTTCGTGCCCTGATGCCAGGCTTTGCCGGTACATCCTGTCGACCTCCCCGGGATCACCGCTCACCAGCTGGGGCGTGATATGGGTGCGGACCGCCGATTCCAGGCGTGTTCTCCTCTCCTGGAGCGGGAGATCGATGAGGGTCTCGCCATCAAGGTAGAGGATATCAAAGACGAAAGGCCGCATCATCACCTCCCTCTTCATCTCGTCAACGCCGTATTTCCTGCGGAACCTGCGGAGCACGGTCTGGAAGGGAAGTGGTTTTCCATCCTTCTCTGCAATCACTTCACCATCAAGGATCACATCATGTGTTGTTGCAGCCTTCAATGCGTCGAGGATGTCAGGGAGGGCATCGGTGACATCTTCGAGTTTCCGGGAATAAATCCTGCACTGCGATCCGGCCTTGTGAAACTGGAACCTGCTGCCATCATATTTGAATTCTGCAGCAACAGCCCCGTTCTCGGCAATCGCCCCGTCAATGGTCCCCTGCTGGGCGAGCATCATCTTGACCGGGTGGAATGGCATGATGTGCACCGCCTGCAGGGCATCTTTTCCACTCCTCGCGAGCCGGGCAACCTCGCCGAGATCGTTCCTTGCCTGGTATGCGTGCTCAACGAGCGTGGAATCGACAGAAAATGCCCGGGCAATCGCATCCCGCATCGTCCCCTCCCCGACACCGATGCGGAGATCCTCAAGGAGCAGCCTGGCGAGGTACCGTCCTTCGAGGGGTGAGGCGCTCTGGAAGAGGTTCTGTATGAGGGACAGCTTCTCCTGCTGGGATGATTTTCCTCCCATCTTCGCGATCTTTTCTAAGTCTTTGTGGACCCCCGCAAGATCAAGTTCCTGGGAGAAGAGGGAGGTCTGGATGGTTGCATTCTGGCTGGACTTTTTAGAAATTCTCTTATTTTCGAGGATTGTCTGGACTGCGAGACCCACGTCACCTTTTCGTGTGATCTCCCCGATTACGTCGGATCGTGTCCCGTCAACGATGAGCGTGATGGCATCAAAGAGGAGATTTGGCCCGATCCCGAGTTTCAGGGGGCTCCAGTCCGGAAATATCTTGCCGGTCACGAACTGGACAAAGATCGGGAGGTCAACCGCATCAAGGTCGGAAAGAACGCGCGAGATCTCCTCGATCATCTCCAGCCTGCCCGGTATTCCCTCGAGATGTTCACAGATCCGGGCAAATTCAGCAAATTGCATGGGATATTCGCAGGGAGAGTGGTTATCTTTGGCGAAAATAAGGATTCCCCTTCGTATACTTCGTCATTTTGGAGGATTCGGAAAAGACCGGCAATGCATGAAGATTCATATATTCTCACAGGTAACTCCTGTACATAATGGCGGAGGCCTGGGTCCCGGATGCCCTGCTGGAGCAGAAGATTGGAAAGACCAAGCAGGAGCTGATGGACTATATCGAGAAGAACGCAGAGAAGATAGACTCGAACCTCCCCGTTTTTTTTGGCTATGTAGTCTCGATTATTGAGAATAATTATCCCGATATCACGGACCAGGCCTATGATCGGTTCATCGATGACGTCACGGTCAAGGTTCTTGAAGAGAGCACGCAATCAACCGATATCGAGCATATCGAGAAGCTCTTCAGGCATGCCACGCGGGTGAAGAAGAAGTATACCGGGAGAGCCATCTTCGATATCGTGCTTGGCCTCAAGCTGATTGACATGGGGCGGTACTCCGAGGCCGTCGAGACCCTCAAGAAATACAGGACCGTTGACGCGATGGTCTGCACTGCTATCGCATTCTGTTTCTACGAGCTCTCGGCACTGGAACTGCCCCCCGACAAGAAGCCCGACAAGAGCACAACAAGCGGGATGGCACTCAGTTCCCGCGAACAGATGATCGAACTTGTCCGCCTCCGGCCCCCTGTGAACCGCATCAAGTTCCCCCATGTAGTCCAGGAGTTACGGGTCAACAAGATATTCTGGTTCATGATCAAGATGGCGACCGACTGGTTCCCGGACGAGCCGGAATATATCAAGATCGGGCTTGAGAAGGCCAAGAAGGATGGGAACCGGGAGATGAGGGGCGAGCTCCTGAAGCTTGCCGCTGAGCGGTATTACAGCGACATGTTCTTTCTCCGCGACCTCTATCACTTCAAGCTGGAGGACAGGGATGCGGGCGGGGCGACCTCTGTGGTCCGGCAGATGATGCAGCAGCACTCCCAGGAGCTTGAACCCATTTATTACGGCCTGCAGCTCTCCATCATCACGACCCAGGAATCGGCCTACCAGAAATTCAGGAGCACCGCGATCTCAAAGAAGATGCCGGCACACATCATCCTCATGCTCGACCTGACATTCATGATCCTTGCAGGAAGAAGGGAGGATGCCGAAGTGATGCTCGACGATATCAAAAAGAAACTCGCCGCGCTCGAATACTACCTGGAAGTCCTCCAGTACCTGATGGCAGATATTTTTTCGGACGACGAAAAACGTTCCAGGAGCGCGAAGAAGCTCTTCATGGATTCGATTGACATGTACTGCCTCCGTCTTCTGAAGATGAAGGAAGGGTAATTCTCATCAGCTTTATTTTCTGATGGAATACTTGGGAAAATGGTGCCGTCAAAGCTGCACGATCATTCTCACAAGGAAGATTGGTATTATAATCTGATGCCGTGAGGCCAGCCCTGGCCATTTCCGGGGTTGGTCGCAACCTGAACTTCGAGGTCAGAAGAGAAGAGGCCGGCACCCTCCCGGGCAGAAGAAAGCGCCTTGTCAGGGGTGTTGTTCATCTCGCTCAAATGAGCGAGCATGATCGTATGCACGCTCGTGCAGAGTGCGTTGATGCACGTTGCTGCGTCGGGGTTGGAGAGGTGGCCCTTCCGTGAACGGATCCTCCTCTTGAGCATCTCGGGGTAGGGGCCGTTCTTCAGCATCTCGGGGCAGTGATTGCTCTCGAGAACAAGTGCATCCGACCGCGCAAAATACTCCATCATGCGAGGGGTCACCATCCCGGTATCAGTGCAGCACCCGATTGTCAAGTCTCCCTCCCTGATGGAAAATCCGCAGGGTTCACGGGCGTCATGCGAGACCTCGAACGCCTCGACAGCAAAGTCACCTATCGTGAACCGTTCACCGTAATCGACCCGGACAGCCCGGATCGGGTTGCGCCTGACCGGCCTCGAATCGAGGAGATCGAGGAGCGTTCCCCCTGTTGAATAGACAGGGATCGAGAGATGGCGAGCGAGGGCCTCGACCGATGCAATGTGGTCGATATGTTCGTGGGTGACAAGGATACCGGAGAGCGTGTCGGCAGAACCACCGGCATCCCGCAGGCGTGCGAGGATCTCGCGCTTCGAGAGCCCGGCATCGACAAGGAGTGATGATGATCCACCCTCAATATAGAGGCAGTTTCCCTTGCTCCCGCTTGCAAGCGCAATGCATCGCATTGCATCAGTATTTTGCCCGCATGCTACAAAGAAATGCCGATGCTGGCCGTTTCACAGGAATTGGAAGAATGAGATGCTGGATGAAAACCCGTATCATTTGACAGGTCCTTGCAGGGTGTTTATTGTGAAAGGGATTAGTTTTTATTGGTGAAAGCATTTCGCGAGTGTTACTCTCATTCTTCATTCTTCACGACATGGATGGCGCTCGCCTTGAAGGAGGCATAGACTGAAGCACCCTTTGAGAGCCCGAGTTCATCGTAGGATCGCCGGGTGATGATCGCAACGAGGGTGATCCCGGCATCCATCTTGATCTTCATATTTGGTCCCATGGGCGTCACTCTGGTAATGGTTCCCGGAAGCTCATTGCGGGCACTGCTCCTGCCATCTTTCCCAACAAGGAAGATGATATCTTCCGGACGCATGTAAACCGTCACCTGTGATCCCGGCGGATATGGGCATGTGGCAATGACCAGTGTGCCGTTGATATCGATGGTTGCAAGGCCTGCATCGTTTGAGACAACGGGGCCATCAAATATATTCTCGACACCAACCATGCGGGCTACCTCGCGGTTCTTCGGCTGGTAGAATATCTGGTGCGAATCGCCTACCTGCCCCAGTGTCCGATTCAGGATAACCGCGATCCGGGTCGCGAGACGCTGGCCCTGGACCATATCATGGGTTGATAAGATAATCGTGGTCCCGAACTTCTCAGAAAGTGACAGGATAAGGTTCTCTATCCTCTCGGTGGATGCCGGATCGAGGTTCGCGGTCGGTTCATCCAGGAGCAGGATCTCAGGTTTTGTGACGAGTGCCCGCGCGATAGCAACACGCTGCAGTTCTCCGCCGGAGAGTGTGGTCGCCTTCCTCTCCGCATACCCTTCAAGGCCGACGAGATCAAGCGCCTCAGAGACCAGGCGCTGGATCTCTTCTGATGGCGTGTTGCGGAATTTCAATCCAAGCGCGACATTCTGGAACACACTCCCCCTCAATGCAGCGGGCTTCTGGAATACCACGCTCATTCTCCTGCGGAGCGCTACTTTTTCCCGTTCGGAAACACGGGTATCTTTCCCCCCGATCAGAATGGATCCCGATGTGGGATTTTCGAGGAGGTTGATCAGGCGCAGGATGGTGGTCTTCCCTGTTCCGCTTGGTCCGATAAAGGTGAAGATCTCCCCTTTCTCTATCCTGAACGTGAGGTCTTTTAGCACATCTTTCTCGCCAAAACTCTTGCTCACATGGGAAAATTCGATCATCTTACCGCTCCTGGACCAAAAAAAGGGCCGTCGTGACCAGCAATGCGATGACCAGGAGGATAATGCCAAGCGCGATCGAGAATGCGATGTTGCCCATGGAGGTTTCAAGGGCAATCGCAGTGGTAAGGACACGCGTGTATCCCCGGATGTTGCCACCGATGATCATCGCCGCGCCAACCTCCGAGATAGCCCTTCCAAAACCGAGTATAACTCCGCCGAGGATCGCAAACCGGGCTTCTTTCACAATCGTCCAGATGGTCTGGGACGAGGTAGCCCCGAGAGATATGACTTCATCCTGGATAGTCTTCTTCACCCCTGAAAGTGCAATCAGCGTCATTCCGACAAGCAGGGGTACGACAAGCACAGTCTGGCCGATGACCATGCCCCAGGGGGTGAAGAGAAGCCCGAGAAAGCCAAGCGGCCCGAGCCGTGAGAGAAGCAGGAAGACAAAAAGTCCAGCAATAACGGTCGGGAGGGCGTAGAGTGTCTGGATGATGGTTACGAGCCCGCGTTTTCCACCGAATTCCCTGAAGTGAATATAGCCGCCTATCGGAATTGCAATGAGTGCGGCAACGGCTGTTGCGGCAAGTGATATGAGAAGGGACCTCGCGGTGATCTCAAGGACCTCCGGGTCAAGGCTGATGATAAGTTCGACTGCCTGGATAAAGCCATCAATGATCTCGTTCATACATGCCGTCCCGGTGAAAGACCAGAAATGCCCATCTTGTCTGGGAATACCCTGGCTTAAATAAAACAGTATGGGGTTTTATTTTATTTTAAATGTGATAAATGACATATCGTTAACCTATTGGTATACCAATTAGTATACCAGGGTTACGATGCATGGACCCGGGATTCGAGATCGGAAAGTACCTTCTCTCCCATCATCAGGAGTGCCTCGTTGCGGAATCCCTTCGATATCATGTCAACCAGTTTCTTCGTGCCTGAAGAGGTAGTGAGGATTCCAACCCGTTCGGCTCGGGTGACAAGCTGCATCTCCTCCATCATGGCAAAATAAGGGAGTACGTAGTAGTGCGGTACCTTGAGATAATCAGCCAGGCGCCGGGTTGTGGGAAACCGAATCATCACATTCCCGGGGGAGAAGACCAGGTTTATCACTTTCTCTTCTTCGAGGAGGATTCGTACCGCGGCTTCGAATATTCCATCAACGCTCAATGCTGCCATGTTCGATACTAGTGAATACGAGGAGGAACCAGATAAAAGGTTCACCCAATAAAAAAAGATTGAATGTCAGGTCTTCAGTGTCTCTTCTTCTTTTCTTCGTCAGGGATCTCTTCGAGGTATACCACTTCAGCCTTCACATCCTTTGCGATCTGTTCGATCTCGAATTTCCTGAAGTGAACCGCCTGGATCTGGACATCCCCGCCTGTCACTGCCACGATGCGGAACATGGGTTGCTTGACGCCTTCTCCGACTTTCTGGCGTTCGCGCACATAGATCTTCATTATGCTTTCAACTCCTTCCTGTGTTTTTATACCTTATGGCATATCAGTGTGAGTGTATCATCTGTTATACCAATTGGTGTACAAATAGTGTATTAACCATGCCATCTTATAAAACTATCGTGCACAGAAAGAAAGGTGAACGGTTCGAGGTGGCGAACAGGCTACAGGGAGAATCCCTGGTGCGGAAAAGCCTGCTCAGGTCTTTTGAAGGAGGGGAACAGATACGTCTCCTTCCTGACCTTAATGTGGTAAAGATAGGCGGGCATGGGATCATTGACTACGGCAGGGAAGTGGTCATGCCGCTCGTGCAGGAGATTGGAGAGCTCTCCAGGGAGCAGAAGATCCTTGTTGCAACCGGGGGAGGTGTCCGGGTCCGGCATACCCTCGACCTCGGGCTCGATCTTGGCATGCCGACCGGCGTACTTGCGGAGCTGACCGGGAAGATAAGTGAGCAGAATGCCATCATGATGTCCCTGCTGCTCTCACCCTGGCATGGAGTAAGGATTCATACAGGGGATCTCCTCGAACTCCCCATGCTCTTCCACATGGGAGTGCTCCCTGTCATTCATGGGACACCGCCGTATGGTCTTTACGAACAGCCTGCAGAAGCCGGGTATATCCCGCCACACCGGACCGATACGGGGGCTTTCCTTATCGCCGAGCTCCTCGGTGCGAAAAACCTGATCCTTGTCAAAAACGTGGACGGCTTGTTTACAAAGAATCCCCATACCTACCCGGATGCGGAATTGATACCGGAGATCACCGCCCAGGAGCTTCTGGAGAAGGACATGGATGACCTGGTTCTTGAACCGGCAGTCCTCGAGATGATGGTCCATTCCCGGGTTATCAAGGAAGTAAAGATCGTGAACGGGCACACGCCAGGCAATGTCAGGGCTGCACTCACCGGAGAGCGTGTGGGCACTCTCATAAGGTCCTGATACAGGCATCAGACCAACAGGGATGAAGGATGGACAATGAGAAATCCAGCCCCCGGGTGCGGTTCGACATTCATGAACTTGCAGGGAGCACGGGTGATTTCGGGACCATCCTCCCTCTCATCCTCGCGGTCTCAGCGATTGCAGGACTTTCATTAGGGTATATTTTACTCTTTTTTGGCCTCTGGTTTATCATCACGGGGTTGTATTACCGGCTGCCGGTTCCCATCGAGCCGATGAAGGTTATCGCAGTCGTCGCCATTGCAGGGAACATGAGTGCAGGCCAGATCGCTGCTGCAGGGCTCATACTGGGCATCCTTTTCTTTGCCTTCGGGTATGGTACGTGGCTCGATCTGCTGGAGAAGTATATCCCGAAAAGTGTGATCCGGGGCATCCAGCTGGGCCTTGCACTCCTGCTTCTCAAGACATCTGTCGGATTCATGACAGGAGACCTTCTTGTATTCGGGCTTGCCCTTGCCCTTATGGCGGGAATGTATGTAACTGCCCGGATTATGAAAATCCCTGACCTCTCTGCGATCATTCTCATCGCGGCAGCATTTGTGGTGGGCATCATAATCCAGGGTTTCCCGGGCTTCGCGTTCCTTCCCCCTCCGGTCTTCATCCTCCCATCAGTTGAAGATATCCCTGCAGCCCTTGGAACCCTTGTGGTCCCCCAGGCGCTCCTCACCATCACCAATGCCATACTGGCAACATCGCTCCTGACAAGAGACCTGTTTGGCAATGAGGTAAAACCCGCTCGTCTCTCACGGACAATCGGACTCATGAACCTGACTTCAATTCCGTTCGGTGGCTTTCCAATGTGCCACGGGGCCGGCGGGATGGCAGGTCAGTATCGGTTCGGAGCGAGAACAGGGGGAGCCAATATCATTGCAGGGATCTTCTTTCTCCTGCTTGCCTTCCTCTTTGCAAGTCCCGAGGTCCTCGGACTCATTTCCGGGGGATTCTATGGAGCCCTTCTCGTGTTCGTTGCCATCGAACTCGGTCGCCATGGTATCAAGACGGATTCATACCTTGTGACAGGGACGATCGCCATCCTCTCTCTCGCCACGAATATGACTCTCGCGTTTGTAGCAGGGATATGCCTTGCCTATGGGATCACAGTTATCCGGAAACATCGGCGAAAATATCCTCGAATGTGTAAGTAACCAATCGGCGA
>CAYNXS010000028.1:0-1867 GCA_964401215.1 uncultured Methanolinea sp.
AGGCAGAGGTCGAGAGCCCCGCTCCCGATCATTTCCCTGTACATTACTTCGGGATCACACTCGCCGGGTGGAGTGTAGGTCCGGATTGGAGCGCAGAGGGTCCGATGCATCGCGCTTTTCACAGCATTGTCACGGCAACGGACCAGTTCCCACAGCATTTCTTTTTCAACATCAATGGAAAAGAATGACCTGGAACATTCCATACATACAACGAGAATATCGTTTTCAGGATCGGGATTGTCGCCCCCACATTCAACATCTGGATATAAAAAATGGATGGCGAGATGTTGAGAGGGAAACACGTGTGAGCAGTGCTCGCACCGGAATCCAGCAGCCCGCTTCAATACTTGTGCTTTTATCGGGTGTTCCCTGATAAGCGTGGAGAGGAGCACCAAAAAGATCATCCCTGTCGGATTATTCTTCCTCCAGATGTCTGCCTGCATCCCTGTATTTCTGCAGCGTCTCTTCGGTGACCTGGGGATACTTGAGATCGAGGGACTGGATTTGCGTGGTGACGATATCTGCGATGAGAGTCCGTGCAACCCATTTATGATCGGCCGGAATAACGTACCACGGGGCAATATCCGTACTCGTTGCAGTGAGCGCTTCCTCGTAGGCCTGCTGGTAAGAATCCCAGAACCGGCGTTCTGCGATATCGGTCAGAGAAAATTTCCAGAATTTTTCTTCGTCCTCCAGGCGGTCCAAAAGACGCTTCTTCTGTTCATCGCGTGAAATGTGGAGGAAGAACTTGAGTATAACGGTCCCGTTCCTGACCAGGTGGTGCTCAAAATTATTGATGTCATCATAGCGGGCATTCCAGAATTTTTTTCCTATTTTGCCCGGAGGGAGGTTCGCCAGACGCTCCGGGTGTACCTTTACGACAAGGACATCCTCATAGTAGGAGCGGTTGAAGATGCCGATCTCCCCACGGTTCGGAAGCGATCTCCAGAATCTCCAGAGGAAGGTATGATCAAGTTCCTCTTCCGTTGGTACTTTGAAACTGTGCACCTTGCATCCCTGTGGGTTCACCCCGGACAGGACATGCTTGATAGTCCCGTCCTTTCCTGCAGTATCCATACCCTGCAGGATGATAAGGATCGAATAGACATTGCTTGCCCAGAGGAGTTCCTGGGCAGATGCAAGCGCCGCACGGTTTTCATCAAGGATCTTCAGGGCGCGTTCCTTGATGGCGTCTTTCTCGGTGTCCCGTAAATCTTTTTCCTGTGCCCAGTCAGTGGAAAAATCTTTGAGACTTACCCTTTTCCCAGCCTCGACCCTGATACGCTGGATATATTTGTTGTGAATCATCTGGTTCTCCTCCTTTGATTTGATCAAAATGGCCTGGTATCCATGGTTGTTTTCTCTCTACGAGCATTGAGTTTTTATGTGTTGGCATGAATCCGTCCGCCATCGTCAATGCAGCCAATCAGAGCGTGGGTTGCACGATCCAGCCCCTCACCCAATGAGAAATATCCCATGAAAACACGGGAGAGGCAACTATATTGAGAAGAAGGACAGTAGCTTCCCGTAAAAGAATGACTTGGCCGGAATACACACAGACCTGCCGGTCCTTGGGCGGTTATCATAATGCGCATAGTCCTTGCACTTGGGGGTAATGCCCTTTTGAAAAGGGGACAGCCCATGACTGCCGCAGTGCAGCGTGGCAATATACGCGATGCCGCGAAGCGAATTGCACCTCTCTCCAGAGAACACGAACTTGTCATAACCCATGGAAACGGTCCCCAGGTGGGATTACTGGCGCTTCAGGCAGCATGTTACAACCCGGCAGAACCCTTTCCCCTTGATGTGCTTGATGCCCAGACTGAAGGGATGATCGGGTACATGGTTGAACAGGAACTGCGCAATA
>CAYNXS010000028.1:1967-3818 GCA_964401215.1 uncultured Methanolinea sp.
TATCTGGAGGGGATGGGGGAGATGATCTTGCAGGAATCGAGGCTGTGATCGACAAGGACCTTGCGAGTGCCGTGCTTGCAGAGCAGCTCAACGCTGATCTCCTTGTCATGGCTACCGATGTGGAAGGGGTGTACCTTGAATGGAATACTGATCATGCAACGCTACTACATACCACAACCCCGGGAGAACTCTGCACACACCACTTTGCTGCAGGCTCGATGGGACCAAAGGTAGACGCAGCATGCCGTTTTGTGACGCGTACGGGAATGCGGGCTGCAATAGGCGCTCTTGCCGATATTCATGATCTCGTGTCAGGAGAAGCAGGAACGCAGGTTGTGCGTGAAGAAACATGACGAGAAAATGAGGAAATTGTGATGTCCGGGTTTGGGGTATATTCTGAAGTCGGCCGTTTGAAGAAGGTGATTGTCCACCGTCCGGATTTGAGCGTGAGGCGACTGACCCCCGGAAACCATCGGGATCTCCTCTTTGATGACGTCCTTTGGGTTGAGAGGGCAATAGAAGAGCACGATGCATTCGTGAAGGTCCTTGAAGAGGAGGGAATAAAGGTCTATCAGCTGCGAGACCTTCTTGTGGATGTTTTGGCAGAAAACAGCGAGGCCCGCCGCTGGGTAATCCATCAGGCAGTCAACCCCTCGACATTCGGGATCTCCGCGTGTAATGCCGTAAGAGCCTGCCTCATGGAGATGGAAACAGAGGCACTCGCAACCCATCTTATAGGGGGTCTTACCAGGAACGAGCTCGAATGTATGTATCTCGAAGGGATGAGCCGGTCGTCGCTTATCATATCATCATCGGGTCCGGATACATTCATCCTCCCACCATTGCCCAATACTCTCTTTACAAGAGATACCTCCTCATGGATAGGCAATGGGTATACCGAAAATCCCATGCACTGGCCTGCCAGAATGCGCGAAACCATCAACATTGCGGCCATCTACCGATATCATCCCCTCTTTACAGGCTCGAATATCAATCACTGGTACTCCTGCCTTGAGAACAGGGGCGGCATATCCAAGACATTATCTGGTGCATCTTCAATGGAGGGAGGCGATATCATGCCCATTGGAAAGGGAACGCTCCTCATCGGCATGGGTGAAAGGACACGTGGGACCATGGTTGAGGAGATCTCTGAAATACTTCTCGCATCGGGGGCGATCCAACGGGTTATCGTGGCACAGATGAGCCACGACAGGGCACATATGCACCTTGATACGGTCTGCACGATGCTTGATAAGGATATTTTTACGGTGTTCCCGGCAGTAATTGACAGGGTAAAGGCATACAGCATCCGCTGGGCGGGAGGCGACAGGATCTTTGAGGTCACAAAGGAGGAGGATCTCACCAGTGCTATCACCGATGCCCTTGAACTCGATCGGCTCATTGTTCTACCAACCGGTGGAGATGAGTACCAGGCAGCCAGAGAGCAGTGGGATGACGGGAACAATGTTCTTGCTCTCGAACCCGGCAGGGTTGTCGCATATGATCGGAATACCTGTACGAATAAAAATTTCAGGGAAGCCGGGATTGACGTGATCGAGATCGAGGGTTCTGAACTCTCAAGGGGACGGGGAGGTGGACACTGCCTTACCTGCCCCATTCAGAGGGACGCTATCTGATCCGGGGATACCTCCGCGGAATCGTGGATTCTATCGGGTCTTTTTCATCTCATGCGGCCAAATAGTATCGCAGGAGAATGATCCCTGCTATCTCCTCGCCAATAGAGAGACGCATTGCCGCGAAGCGGAAGGAACTGGAAGCGCTACAATCCTACCCCGTGGAACAGCTTGCATCAATTCTTGAGGAAGTGGGCTTTTCCTGCACACTCTGCGG
>CAYNXS010000028.1:3918-7139 GCA_964401215.1 uncultured Methanolinea sp.
CATGAGGAACCTGATGATGCCGGCGTGGTTGACTGGAGGCAGATAAGCGGCCTTAACCAGCATGGGGAATACACGACGCATCTTTCCCCGATGACTGCCATGGATATAGCCAGGGATGTAAAGGCCTTTGAGAAGGCCGCACTGTGCCAGGAGATTACCTTTCTTGAATATGCGGAAAGGTATTTCACCAGGCATGGCCTCCGGCATGTCAGGAAGCGTTTTGACGACCGCATGCGGGAATTGGCCGCTGGGGGTGTGATTACGGTGAAGGTGTTCTATCGTGGCTCCTTTGAACGCTGGCTGGTTGAGAGAAACCATTGCGCCAGGATCCCGGAAAGGAATGAGGGGAATTTTCCGGAAGAACACTGATATCCTGAACCAAGACTGCGGGTTTCTTGTACCATTTCGTTGATTCCCATCTCCAGGTTGACCGATATCCTTATCGAATGGAAGGAGGAATTCTTCCTGCCAGGAGGGGAATTGCTGTGCACCCATATCGTGTTTTCAGTATACTTTTCATTTCCATTCTCTGCATTGCCGGGTTTGTCACTGCAGATCAGAGTGGTTCAATGGTCCAGGGAAATAAGGGATACTTCTCTCTTCACTCCATCCCTGCCGGTGCAGATGTACACTTTGATGGGATTTTCATGGGAGAAACCCCTGTAACCGTTCCTGTCGCTGCAACAGGAACACGCACCCATACCATACGGATTACCCTGGGGGGCTATGAACCCTGGACGACTACCTACGAAGAAAACCCACGTGCAGGCCAGATCATCACTCTCACCGCAACGCTCATTCCGGCTGCAACGTCCGCTGATGTGATTGTCACATCCTCACCGGATGGTGCAATAGCAACACTCGATGGTGCTCAGCCAGAGACAACGCCACATACCTACACAAGTGTCCCGGCAGGTACCCATCAGATATCGGTCTATCTGTCCGGGTACCAGACATACTACGGAAGCATTGATGTGACTGGGGCGAGGCCGGCAGAAGTGTTCGCAACGCTCTCTCCCGTTATTACGAGTGGAGCCATCGCTGCCGATTCCGTTCCCCAGGGAGCTGCAGTGAACATAGATGGTATCTACAGGGGAGTAACCCCTACGACGGTCGGGAACCTGGCATCCGGTCAGCATGCCATCACCCTTTTCAAATCAGGTTATCAGGAATGGAAAGGTGAGGTACAGGTCCAGAAGGGGATCGTCACTACTCTCTCACCTATCCTGGTGAAAGATCCGCAGCCTGTGTATGGCACAGTGAGCATCGCATCAACGCCTGCCGGCGCTGAAGTCTACGCAGACGGCCTGTATATCGGGGAGACCATTGCGGGAAGTCCCCTTGTGTTCAGGGAAGTAAAGCCCGGTACCCATTCATTGCTCCTCACAAGGGTAGGCTTTCAGGATTATGCTACCACCGGTATCGTGAGGCCAGGAGAAAATTATGATCTTGTAATCACCCTCGTGCAAAATCCCCAGCCGGAGCATGGCGGAATTGCCATCACATCATCGCCATCCGGAGCAGAGGTTTTCCTCGACAATGCCTACCGGGGTCTTTCTCCCCTCTCCATGGACGCCCTGACGCCAGGAACCTACCATGTTCTCATCAGGCTTTCCGGCCACGAGGACTGGCAATCAGTTGTCAACGTGACACCAGGCCTTCAGGTATCCCTGAATGCGATTTTGACCTCACTGCCTCACAAGGATCACCGGCAGGCGGGCATACCCCCTTACATGATTATTGGATCACTCGCACTTGCGCTTGCTATCTACCTTTGGAAGAAATAGATCACTACCATTTCATCCTCTTTATGAATTACCCCAGATCCACTGAAGAGAAGTGGGTATTGGTTATGATACGTGAGGCGGAAGCTGAAGATCAGGCTGGTGATAGTACAATTGCGCCACCTTCTTCTCAAGGAGGCGCTGGCCTGTGATATCTTCAACGATCCCGTTTATGTGGGAGATGGATCCGTCAGGATTGAAGGTGGCAAGCGCCGTGACGAGCACATGGATGATAGGACCATCACCTCTGCGGAGCGTGATCTCCATGTTCTTGACAAATCCATGCAGTTTAAGTTCGGCAAGCAGCTCTTCCCTCCCCGTGCTCTTGGCAAAAATGTCGCTCACGGTAACCTCCTGAAGTTCGTCAAGCGTGTTATACCCAAGGATATGGAGGAGAGAGGTATTCCCCCAGATGAATCTTCCTTTTGGATCTCCCGTGCTTCGGTACACCCCGACGTTGATGTTGTCAACAAGGTCCTGGTATTTCCTCTCCACGTCTCTTAGACGTTCTTCAGCCTTCTGCGTGGTGATGTCCCTGACGATCGTGGAAGCTCCCATGATACTTCCATCCTCCTGGAACACCGGGGATATGGTGAGAGATACATCGATCATCCTGCCATCTTTTCTTACACGATGAGTCTCATACTGAACGAGTGATTCACCTCGCCGGACTCTTTCAAGGATTGATGCAATTTCACCCTTGAGATGCGGCGGCTCCAGCATATTCACCGCTTTTCCCTCAACCTCACCGGCACAATACCCATAAATCCGTTCCGCTGCGGGATTCCAGGACAGCACCCTGCCGTCGATGGTGGCACTGAATATGCCATCGTGGGAGGAACGGATGATATCCGAGAGGAGATTTCTGGTCTGGGTTGCTTCAAGCCTGGGGGTGATATCCTCGTATACAACCAGCTGCTGTCCACATGAGAGGCATACTGGCATGAACAGGACTATCTTAAAAGTTCCATCTTTGCAGCGTACCCTGAACTGGCGGGGCTGGACCTCATTTGAGAATGACCCTGAGAGGTCTCTCTTCCAGGTCTCCTTTGCGATGGTCTGATCACCGAGGTCGGGGAACGCATGCATAAACCATTCCCGGCCGGAGGGAATATCTTCAAGGGTATACCCGAATAGATCTGTGAACCTGGGGCTCAAAAAGATGTAATGTCCTGACCTGTCAATGAGAGAGATTGGAAGGGGATTTGTAGTGGCGATCTTTCTGAAACGTTCGTCGCTTATATTCAGGGTCTGCCTGGTAACCCAGCCGTCAAGTGCAAGGGAGGCGATACCAAGGTATGCGTCCAGAACATGCCTTGCATGGGGAGAAGGCTCATCCCGGGTGAGGATCTCCACCGCCCCATGCAGGGTTCCATTCCATGCAAGGCCTGCTGAATATCCATGCACCTCCTGAAAGGACAGATCTGGCAGGTCTTC
>CAYNXS010000028.1:7239-14373 GCA_964401215.1 uncultured Methanolinea sp.
CAAGGCCTGCTGAATATCCATGCACCTCCTGAAAGGACAGATCTGGCAGGTCTTCTCCCTTCCTTTTTTCGCTGCAGGAACAAATCCTTGAGAAAAACCCTCCAGTGTTCACGAGCACTCCAGCAAGGAGCGACGCCCTTATTCTTTGATATTCTGTGTCATTCTCGTCAAGTGCGAATGTTTTGAAGGGGCCACGATACCCCTGGGGCTGTTTGTCATCACCAACCGCTTCGCTTTTCTGAATTGCCTCGAGTGTGAATGATAGATCTGAATTATTGTATGAAAATGCCGAAATGGTGGTTCCTGGAACCAGATCTGCCAGGTGGCGTCCAATGCAACAATATATATCAGTCCCCGGCTCCATATGGAGAAACTCCCTGCTATAGGATGATAACGAGTGAAGAGCGCCTGTGTGAGCAATTTCCCGCTCATTCGCATCCAGTTCGAGCGTGATATCCCGTCCTATGCCCTGGTACGCAAGTACCAGTCCATCATTGTCAAACACGCCGTGGAAAGTCCATGCATTCCACGCAGGCATTCCATCACCTCGTTTCACCCGGATAGATACCACTGTGTCCGGGTTTTCGGGGGACAGCGAAGCTAAGTGGGACCGAAGCATCTCCAGGTCATCCGGACTCACATGAGAAAAGAAAGAGTTCCCGGGATGATCGGATGATGGTAGTGTAAAATATGACATGTATGCTCCGTTCGCAAAAATCCCGGTTCCATCCGGGAGAACACGGATCACCATTTCATTGAGGGATTCCACAATCGCCCTGTACATTGCCTCACTGGTGTTCAGCTCTTCCCTTGAGAGCACTTCACCACTGATGTCCTCAATAAAAAAGATCGAGCCTGCCGTTCCATCATCAAACACGGTGGGGATTTTCTTAATTTTCACATGGGAGATACCCTGCCCTGTCATGATAGCCCGGGTAGAAGAAGAGACGGTATCACCTTGGGGATCCCCGTTGAGATACATGCAGATGGACTTGAGAAGTGGATGATCCTGTTCATGGATATTACAGCCTTCAAGGTCTCCCATACCACAACCAAGGAAAGAGAGGAGTGGGTCATTTGCTGTTGTGATACTATGATTCCCATCAAGGATCAATGCCATATCAGAGGTATAATGGAGAATCTTTGAAATAGGGGGCCTCTTTGCAAGTGAATACACCCTTGTGGTGCCGAATGCATGCTGGATAACCTGGCCAGAGAGAGACAGTGCATGAAGGTCCCTCGAAACAGAGTTGCGATGCCGGTTCAGCTTCTCCGAGATCTCGTTTACAGACAGGCCTTGTGGGCTTTCACCCAGGAGTTTCTTAATGTCTGCCAGCCGTTCAGCGGAGGTCGTATTCATCAGTTCACCCATTCATAAGCATACTTTGAGTGATGTTTCTGGTTCTTCAATATATCTGCGAGTAACCAACCAGCCTTATATTGCATAATAAGAAGGTATTTTGCCAGTCCGTTCTGCACATCATCAGTGCAATGCACTCAGGTGAACGCGTATGCATAGGAAACTGCCTTTCGGAGGGGATATGCAGATTCTTGTGGCAAATTGTTAATATTCCGCTCCCTGTATCTATCACGTGCCTGGGGGACGATACCCCGGCATTGGACAGGAGGAATACAAAACCATGGACCCAATCCAACCACATCAGGCACGGACGATGTTCACAATCTCAAAGGAGGCGGAATATTCGTACCACATAGCGACAGAATTGGCGCACAGGGGAGACTATCACCGTGCGCTTGAACAGATCGAGAAGGCGATAATGGTCGATCCGCATTTTGCAATGGCCTGGCATGAGAAAGCGAACTGTCTCGATGAGCTTGGCCGTTGCGATGAAGCGCTCTCAAGTTATGATACTGTGATCAAACTGGACCCTCACCATGCCGAGGCCTGGTTCAACAAGGGACTCACCCTACAAAAGATGGGCCGGGAGAAAGAAGCATATTCCTGCATGAACCGTGGCGTAGACCTGGCATTGGGAAGATGAGGACTCGCACTCTTTCCAATGCGTAAATACCTTTTTCATCCAATTTCTACCCAAATTGCTGCGTGATGCCAGTCACCGAAGGAATAGCCTCTCTTCTCCTGCCTTGTTTACTTCCTCCAGAGCGAAAGGCACAGGTATTCCTTGTATTTGTGTTCGAAGGATCTGACGCGCGAGAGATCTCGAAAACTGTGGTATGACAGGGGTAATAACAGAACGTCGTGCCTCATCATCTCTATCCATGAGGGAAAAAAAAGAGAGATTTTTGAATTTTTGTTGAAATACGGTCAGTGTGGAAAACCGGCCCGGTTGAAAGAACAGGGCAGATGTGCATTTTCAAAGAATGAGTGTATCAATATTTGCCCGGCAATGCACTGCGTCAGATACGCACGGCACTCTCATGGTTAATTATATTAAATTAATATGCAATTAAAATTAAAATAAGCCTTTAATTGGAAAAATAACGTTTAGATACTTTTATTTTCTGTTGGCAGTAACTGCCCCTCATATAAAGGTGTTTGAATGAATGCAAAGTATGTACAGACTACCTGCCCCTACTGCGGGACTGGGTGCTCGTTCAATCTCGTAGTGATGGACGGGAAAGTGACCGCGACTGCCCCTTACCAGCGTTCGCCGGTCAATGAAGGAAAGGTGTGCCCGAAAGGGACCTACGCCCACGAATTCGTCAACGCCCCCGACCGACTTACCACTCCTCTCATCAAGAAGGACGGCAAGTTCGTCGAGGCGAGCTGGGACGAGGCATATGACCTGATCGCGAAGAAGTTCAAGCAGTACAAACCCGACGAATGCGCCTGCCTCTCATCGGCACGGGTCTCGAACGAAGAGAACTACGCCATGATGAAGTTTGCCCGCGGAGTGATGAAGACACGTCACATAGACCATTGTGCAAGGCTCTGCCATGCATCGACGGTTGCCGGGCTCGCCTCCACATTCGGCTCGGGAGCGATGACAAACTCCATCGGAGACATTGCAGAATCCAAGTGTGTATTCATCCTGGGAAGCAACACCTTCGAACAGCATCCCCTGATCGGGCGGAGGGTCATGCAGGCCAAGGCAAATGGTGCCAAGCTTATCTATGCGGACCCCAGGTTCACACCAACAGGGAAACAGGCTGACCTCTACATGCAGTTCCGGTCCGGATCAGATGTAGCGATCCTGAATGGCATGATGCAGGAGATCCTGAAGAACGGCTGGGAGGACAAGGACTTCATCAAGAACCGTACCAAGGACTTTGACAAGCTGAAAGAAGAGGTCATGAAACCCGCGTATTCCCTGGAGAATGTCTCGAAGATCTCAGGAATCCCTGTCGCACAGCTCAAGACCGCCACCGAATGGTTTGCGAAGGCCGAATCTGCCTGCATCCTCTACTCCATGGGAATCACCCAGCACACCACCGGCGTGGACAATGTAAGGTCGTGTGCAAATATCCAGATGCTGACAGGCAACCTCGGAAGGCCCGGGACCGGCGTGAACGCGCTCCGCGGCCAGAACAACGTGCAGGGCGCCTGCGATATGGGAGCATTGCCTGTCGTATTCACCGCGTACCAGAAGGTCATCGACGAGGCGGCCTGCAAGAAGTTCGCTGACGCCTGGGGCTTCCCTGACGGCATCGCGCAAGGTAAAAACGGGTACGAAGTCACCGTGATGATGGACGTGCTGGCTGACAAGCCCGGCGAGCTCAAGTGCATGTACATCATGGGCGAGAACCCGATGATCTCCGACCCTGACCTCCACCACGTTGAGAAGGCGTTGAAGAACCTGGAGTTCTTGGTTGTCCAAGATATCTTCATGAACGAGACGGCAGAGCTTGCCGACGTAGTACTTCCAGGGTGCTGTTACGCCGAGAAGGACGGGACCCAGACCTCCACCGAGCGCCGTGTCCAGATGTGGAGAAAAGCACAGGACCCGCCGGGCAAGGCCAAGCTCGACTGGCAGATCATCGCCGATATCGCGGCCAAGATGGGCTATGCCAAGCAATTCCCGTGGAAGAGCGCTGAGGAGATCTTTACCGAGATGTCGAAACTCACCCCCTCCTACGCGGGGATGAATTATAAGCGCCTCAACAAACCTGAAGCGCTTCACTGGCCCTGCCCCACCGTTGAGCATCCCGGGACACCCATCCTGCACAAGGAGAAGTTCTCACACCCCGATGGGATTGGAGTCTTTTTCGGAGTCCCCTACAAGCCCCCGGCAGAGGTCCCTGACGCCGAATACCCGTTCATCCTCACTACCGGCCGCTGCATCTGGCAATGGCATACCGGGACCATGACCCGCCGGTCCAAGTCACTCGAATCTGAGGAACCAACAGGGTGGGTCGAGATCAATCCCGAGGATGCAAAGGCTCTTGGTATCAAGGACAAGGAGATGGTCAAGGCAACTACCCGACGCGGAACCATCAACGTTCCCGCAAGAGTCACGAAGGATATCATGAAGGGCGTGATGTTCATGCCGTTCCACTTCAAGGAATGTGCTGCAAACATCCTTACCAACAATGCACTCGATCCGATCGCCAAGATCCCGGAGTTCAAGGCGTGTGCTGTGAAGGTAGAGAAGATTGCGGAGGCGAAATAGATGGCTCTCTTTGGAGGAAAACCCAGCGCAAAGAAAGGTGACATGTTCTATGCATGGACCGGAGATCAGGAGATCGCGAAGAAGGCTGAATGCGGTGGTGCGGTGACAACCCTGCTCAAGTATGCACTTGAGAAAAAGATTGTTGATGCGGTACTGGTAGTAAAGAGAGGCCAGGACATCTATGACGCAGTGCCCACCCTTGTCACCGATCCAAAGGAGCTCAAGGATACTGCAGGGTCGCTCCACTGCGGTTCGCTGCTTATGGCAAAACCGGCAGTCAGGATTCTCGAGCGCTCCAAGGGCATGAAACTCGGGATGACCGTGAAGGGCTGCGATGTCATGGCACTCCATGAATACGCAAAGCGGAAGAAAGTCGACCTCGCAAACCTCCTCCTGATTGGTGTCAACTGTGGTGGCACAGTGAGCCCGGTCATGGCACGGAAGATGATTAGGGACAAGTTCGGTGTTGATCCCGACACTGTTCACAAGGAAGAGATCGACAAGGGCCAGTTCATCATCGAGTTCGAGGGCGGTCACAAGGGCATCAAGATTGACGACCTCGAGGATACAGGGTATGGAAGGAGGACGAACTGCCGGCGCTGCGTCTACAAGGTTCCCCGTCAGGCCGATCTTGCCTGTGGAAACTGGGGAGTCATCGGTGACAAGGCAGGGAAGGCAACCTTCGTGGAAGTCTGCAGCGACAAGGGGGCAGACCTCCTGTCGAGAGCCGCAAAAGACGGAATGCTCAACACTGAGACACCGGATCCGAAAGGACTCGAGATGCGTGGGAAAGTCGAAGGTGCGATGGTCAAGCTCGGTGAGAAGTGGCGGAAGAGAGACTTTGAGGCACTCTCGAAGGACCTCTTCGGGGCTATCCAGAAGGAAACATCGCGATGTATCAAGTGCTACTCATGCATCGAGAACTGCCCTGTCTGTTATCCAGCCGCGGAGAAGCTCAAGGGTAAGCAGTACATGGTGAAGCCCGGGGAAGTCCCGCCAAACCCAATGTTCCACATGCGCAGGTTTGCCCACATATCAGACTCATGCATCAACTGCGGGCAGTGTGAAGAGCTCTGTGCGATGGATATCCCTCTCGCAAAATTCTCGCATGCAATCAGGGTCGAGGGAGATTCTGCGTTCGAGCCGAAACTGGGGAAATCAGCCTATTCCAACTGATCCACCCTTTTTTTATTGTGAAAATGGCTCCGCCATTTTTTATTGTGCATGATTGCATCGCGAAGTGAATCCTGTAGTTTTCGTATTACTATGGTATTCTTGTAGCCACTGCGTTTCTGGTCGCATTCCTGGGATATCTCCCAGGGTTATCCTGACAGGTTGAAAGAACAAACCACCCAATACAGGAAAAACGGGGACACAAGGTATTTTATCATTTATGCACAACGCTGGAGACGTACCTATTCATGGATATTTTCTCTGCCATTCTGATCATCGCCGGTCTCATACTCTTTGAGACGATCACCAGCATTGATAACGCCATTATCAATGCAGAGGTCCTCTCCACGATGAAAGAGTGGGCGAGAAGATGGTTCCTGCTCTGGGGACTTCTCATTGCGGTATTTATTGTCCGCGGGGTTCTCCCCTGGCTTATCGTATGGATGTCCACTCCGGCGCTCGGGCCGATTGGAGCACTTACCGCCACTTTTAGCAGTGATCCTGCGGTAATCGCAGCCATCGAAGAATCTGCCCCCGTGCTTCTGATGGGTGGCGGAACCTTCCTCATATTCCTCTTCTTCCACTGGATCTTCCTGGAGCCGAAGTTCTACGGGATTCGCGGGGAGAAGTATATCGCCACGAAGGGCGTCTGGTTCTTTGCCATCGTCTCAATCCTCCTCTGTATACTGGTCTGGGAAGCCCTGCAGATCAATCCCATGATGGCATTCGGTGCCGTAGTAGGTTCAACCGCATTCTTCATTGTCCATGGATTTCGCCAGAATGCCGAGGAACAGGAGAAGAAGATGGTTGGGGGGGACATGTCGGATATCAGCAAGATCTTCTACCTCGAGGTCATCGATGCTACCTTCTCTATCGATGGTGTGCTCGGGGCTTTTGCGTTTACCATGTCGGTACCCCTCATCATTTTAGGGAATGGGATAGGGGCCGTCGTGGTCAGGGAGCTGACGGTCCACAATGTCGAGAATATCAAGAAGTACCGGTACCTGAAAAATGGCGCTATGTACTCGATCTTTTTCCTCGGTATTATCATGGTACTGGACAGTTTCGGTGCACACATACCGAACTGGGTCTCACCCATCGTCACCTTCGCCATCGTGGGATTCTTCTTTTACAAGTCCAAGAGAGAAATCGAACTCGACGAACGGGAATAACAGAGAGAGCGTGAGGATGTCTGCGGTACCATACGCACCTTCAAATGAAAGGGAGTATCATCAAAAAAAAAACTACATGGTTCACTTTGTGACGCTGGTATACAGAATGAAAATCGCGGATGCGATTTTCATATAAAAAAGCAGGTATGATCCTTATCGCAGCAGGGCTCGCACATCCTTTGTATCCACAATGCGAA
>CAYNXS010000029.1:0-10256 GCA_964401215.1 uncultured Methanolinea sp.
ATCCAATACCATGAATGGATCTTCGTTGCGGAATCAAAAATTTGAAAGGAATACCTCATTATAAACCAGAAAAGAAAAGAGGATTATTCCACCTGGTTATTGAGAAGGACCACATCACTGATGTTATGCTGGCGTTGCGCAAGTTTCTTTGCTTTAAAGATATTTTTACCCTCTTTGCCGATTGCGAGGCCCCGGTCCTCATCCCTGACCTCCACCTGTGCAACCTGGCTGTCCCCATCCCCTTCAAAGACCACTGATGTCACCTTTGCAGGGAGGAAGCAGTTCCGCAGGAACTGATCAGGAGTGGTTGCATACTCCACCACTTCGATCTTCTTCCCCATGACTTCCATAGCCTTCTTGATGCTCGAACCACTCTTCCCGATGGCAAGACCCATTTCACCGGGATTGATCACAAATATGATCCGGTTGTTCCGATCATCGATGACACAGTCCCTGCTCCCTGCACCTGTAAGTTTCTCAAACTGGGAGATCAGGCGCATGCAGTCCTCGTTGAGTAGCACTTCAGCCATGGTATTCAAGCCCTCTTGAGACTGAGAATGTCAGATTCCCCAGGGTCGATAATGGCAAGTGCGCTGACCATGAATGGTTTTCCGCATGCTTTCCCCAACTGGACACTGGATCCTTCAAACGTGTAAATGAAGACGTTTTCTTTGGATTTGAGCATTTCTTTGAAGTTTTCAGGGCAATTTACGGCCACTACCACCATCTTGGCCTTGCCGTTATCGATGCACTGCGAGGTCAGGTTCTGACCCAGCAGGACCTCTCCTGTTTTTATGGCTCTCCGTAAAGAAGCATTAAAATCCATTACAATTCTCCTAGTTCAAGGGTTTTGCAATTAATTTCACGTCACCGGTGCCAAGCTGAATCGGCTGGCCGACGATAACATTCTCGGTTACTCCCGACAATTCATCCACCTCATTGGCCACCGCTGCGTCGAGCAGGTGATTCACTGTTACCTCGAACGCAGCGCGGGAGAGGACACTCTCCTTCTCCCCAGCAATCCCG
Organism: uncultured Methanolinea sp.; assembly: GCA_964401215.1. Lineage (GTDB taxonomy): Archaea > Halobacteriota > Methanomicrobia > Methanomicrobiales > Methanospirillaceae > Methanolinea_A. The sequence continues at coordinate 1,027 of CAYNXS010000029.1, forward strand.
TGCCGGCCAATCTGCTTGACTTCTCCTTCCATGCACATCATATCCGCGACGAGCATAATGTGCCGGACATCGACGAGGATACCCTGCTCGTTCAGTGTCGAGAGAGCCTCGTGGATGATGGCATTTCTGGCCGCTTCAATACCCAGCACCTGGGCGCACTCGCTGATGTTGTTGGTGCGGGTCCTTTTGGTATCCACACCCTCAACTTCAAACACGTCTTTAAGGTTGGAGCCTTCAGTATAAAGGATATACTCTCCGCTCTCCTTCCTGACCACCACCCGCTCGATATCATCGATGCCCTGGACAATCACGTTGCGCACATGCTCTGCGAGCTGGAACAGGTTCTGATAACTTTCCCTGTCTTTCGGCATGAAAAGCATCGTGGAGGTCTTCTCATCCATTTCGTGGTCGAAATCACGATAGTGGCGCCGGTCACGGATCTTGCGCGGGGCGATCTCAACGATATCCGAAACTGTAATCTTTCTCTTATCGCAGACCTGGGGATTCAACTGCACGACAATCTGCATGTTCTCCATGTCGATGACAATATCCCCGAATTCGTGCAGGGGTGCGGCTTCTATCTGCCAGCTCACTTCCCGTGCCCGATCCCTGTCGTCCGCATACTCTTCCTGGAGATAGATCGTCATCGTAGGGGTGCTTGGCTCCTTCCTCGCATCCATGATCTCGATAAGCCTGGGAAGTCCGAGCGTGACGTTGATCTCAGCCACCCCTGCATAGTGGAAAGTCCGCATCGTCATCTGGGTACCGGGCTCACCTATTGACTGGGCAGCAATAATACCAACCGCCTCGCATGCCTCGATGCGTGTATTCTGGTATTCTTTGATGACCCGTTCAAGGATAGTAGTGAACTGTTGTGCGGTGATATCCCGGTTTTCAAGGAAGGACCGCAGTTGCTGTTTTGTCTTCACCGGGAGATCAGCATTCTCTATCTCCTCAACAAACTCGGGTTGCATCTCACACCTCCTCTTTCAAGATGCTCTCTACGATTCCTTTGACATCGACAGGATCGCCAAAACTGCTTTTCATGGGATCTGTACCATCTTCACCATAGCGGAACTGGATGATACGTCCCCCCGTTGAACGGACAGTTCCGTCATACCCTACCTTGAGATCCTGGAGCGCGTTAATCATCCTGCGCTGCAGGTACCCGCTCTGGGAGGTCCTGACCGCAGTATCCACCAGACCCTCACGACCACCAATGGCATGGAAGAAGAACTCCGTTGGATTCAGCCCGGACTTGTAACTGTGTGTGATGAAACCGTGTGCATCTGATCCGCGGTCTCCCTTTTTATAATGAGGAAGCGTGCGATCGTCGTATCCTCGCATGATGCGTTCACCACGGACAGACTGCTGCCCGACACAACCCGCCATCTGTGTGAGGTTCAGCATGGATCCCCTTGCCCCAGAGACTGCCATGACCACTGCACTGTTGCCGAGACCGAGATGCCGGCCAGCAATCTCACCAGTGCGGTCACGGGCTTTTCCGAGAACCTGCATGATCTGCATCTCGAGAGTCTCTTCAGGGGTTCTTCCGGGCATTGCCTCGAGCTGGCCGTCCTCATAAATCTTGATACGGCGCTGGACATCATTGACCGCACTGGTAAGCACTTCGTCGATCTGCCCGTATTCGGTCTTCGAGAGGTCTTCATCATCGATACCGAAAGAGAACCCGTACAACATGATGGCACGAATCGAGAGGTGCGTAATATCATCGATGAACTCCGCGGCTCTCTTCATCCCATACTGCCTGATAATACGGTTCACGATCTGACCGTCAAAAGCCCCTATCGCCTTCTTATCGATGGTCCCCGATTCAAGTCTCCCGTCAATGATCCGGACATAGGCATCGCGTTCGCACACCTCCCTCTTGCAGGTTTCGCAGTTCTGGCAGGAACTCGCGCGGAACACCATGTTCATCTCCTTGGGAAGAATCTCAGAGAAGACCTGCTTGTTGCTCCAGTATTTCACCCCGCTTTCCTCTTTGCCAGGCTCAGGGAGGTGTTGGATGTCGATATTTTTCAGGAGATAGAGGGTCTCTTCCTTGGTGTGCCACCGAAGCTGGTTCGTGAGCATGAAGATGCCCGAGACGTGATCATGGATCCCTCCGATGATGGGCCCTCCGAATCTTGGCGAGAGAATGTTCTCCTCCACTGCCACGAGTATGGCAGCTTCGGCCCTCGCTTCCTCAGTCTGGGGGATATGAAGGTTCATTTCATCGCCGTCAAAATCGGCGTTGTACGGAGGACACACGGCGGGATTCAGCCTGAAAGTCCGTCCGTCCATCACCTTGACCCGGTGGGCCATGATACTCATCCTATGAAGGGAGGGTTGCCGGTTGAAGAGGACGATATCGCCGTCCCGGATCTGCCGCTCAACGGTCCAACCCGGCTCTATCATGTCGACTACCGTCTCAAGGTTCCCCTCGGCCAGGCGGATACGCCGCTTGTCAGGCCGGATCACATAGTTTGCTCCGCATGGCTGGGTGAGACTCGACCGGAACGGGCCATACCTCACCATCTGCTTCAATTCTTCAATATTGAAAGGGTTTGCCTGGACCGGGATGGTCATCTCATTGGCAACAGCCAGCGGTATGCCAACCTCGATCACGCTCAGGTTGGGATCCGGCGAGATGACCGTTCTTGCAGAGAAATTAACCCTTTTCCCTGACAGGGATCCCCTGAATCTTCCATCCTTGCCTTTCAACCTCTGTGAGAGCGTCTTGAGTGGCCGTCCGCTCCGGTGCCTCGCAGGCGGACATCCTGCCACCTCGTTGTCCAGGTACGTGGTGACGTGGTACTGCAGAAGTTCCCAGAGATCCTCGATAATCAGTTGTGGCGCTCCAGCATCCTGGTTCTCTTTGAAGCGCTGGTTAATCCTGATGATATCCACAAGTTTGTGGGTGAGATCGTCTTCGGATCTCTGCCCGTTCTCAAGGATAATGGATGGGCGCATCGTGACCGGAGGTACAGGGAGCACCGTGAGCACGGTCCACTCCGGCCGAGCCACATCGGGGTTGATCCCCAGATGGCGCAGATCCTCATCGGGGATCTTCTCGAGACGGGCCCTTATGTCGGCAGGCGTCAGCTTGTGCTCGATCTTCTTGCCATCATCAACGAAGATCTCCGAGAACGTGGTGGGTTTTTCGAAGTTGATCTTGAGCTGCTGTTCACCACAGTGCGGGCACAGCCTCTCTTTTTTGATATCCTTTTCAGAAAGGACATCTCCAGTGAGATCATCCTCAGTGCCCACTACCTTCTCGATCTCTTCAGGGGAGAGGAGGAGGCGGCTGCAGCTCCGGCAGGTCACGCGGAGGAGTTTCCGGATTAACCGCGTATACCCGACGTGGATAACGGGCTTGGCGAGCTCGATATGACCGAAATGCCCGGGGCATTCGCTGGCCTTCTGGTCGCAGGTCTTGCACCGCAGGCCCGGATCAATCACCCCGAGATTTAAATCCATAAGACCCTGGGGATACGGGAAGCCGTCGTCGTCATACGTATCCGCCCATATGATCTTTCGCACACTCATGGTCCGGATCTCCTTTGGGGAAAGGAGTCCGAATTCGATCTTTCCTATTCTCTTTGGGCTGGGCATGACACTACCTCCTACACCACGTCCTCGAGTTTGAGTCTCGGGGCAATACCCATGCTCTTCATCTCGTCAAGCAGGAGCTTGAAGGCGTACGACATCTCGACAGGGTAGATGTCCGTCTCACCGCCGCATGCAAGGCACCTGGTGGTATTGGCTTTCCTGTCAAGCATGGCCACCATTCCGCAGTGGGCGCAGACATACTCCTGGACCTTGTCTGATTCGTCGAGGAGTCGCTCCTTCAATGCCATGGCCGCTCCATGTCCGATCATTACATCGCGTTCCATCTCTCCGAACCGGAGACCGCCTTCCCTGGCCCTTCCTTCTGTTGGCTGACGGGTGAGCACTTGCACCGGACCTCTCGACCGGGCATGCATCTTTGATGAGACCATGTGGTACAGTTTCTGGTAGTAAATAACGCCCATGTAAATATCGGCAGAGAAGCGTTTGCCGGTGATGCCATCAAACATGACCTCACGCCCGGTGTGTGCAAATCCCTGGCGTTTCAGCGACGCACGGAGATCTTCTTCACGCTCACCTGAGAACGCGGTCCCGTTTATTCTCCTCCCCTCAAGCGATCCCACCTTCCCGCCAATCATCTCGAGCATGTGACCAATTGTCATCCGGCTCGGGATCGCATGGGGATTGATGACAAGGTCAGGAGTAAGCCCTGACTCTGTGTAGGGCATGTCCTCCTGGGGAGTGATAAGCCCGATGACCCCTTTCTGCCCGTGCCGGGAGGCAAATTTGTCGCCCACCTCGGGGACCCTCAAATCCCTTGTCCTGACCTTCACGAGCCGCGAACTGTTCTCGCCCTCGGTGATGATGACGGTGTCCACGATCCCGCGCTCGTTACTCCGCATCGTAACCGAAGTATCCCTCCGCTTCTCGACTGTGATGAGATCACTTGTAGGTTCCTCGAGGAAACGGGGCGGGGAGGTCTTTCCGATCAGGACATCTTTCTCATTGACAACGGTCTCGGGATTGATGACACCATCGTCATCCAGATTTTTGTAACTCTCTGCGCCATGAGCACCCGTGACTTCTTCGTCAGGGATCTCTATACGGTCGACCTGGCCTCCGGGATATCTCCTCTCTTCCCCTTCGTACGTGCGGAAGAAATGGGAACGGCCAAGGCCCCTGTCAATAGAGGCCTTGTTGAAAATTAACGCATCTTCAATATTGTATCCCTCGAATGAGAGGATGGCAACGACAAAGTTCTGTCCTGCCGGCCTGTCATCGGAACCGATGAGATCTGATGTCTGAGTATGGACCAGGGGTTTCTGGATATAATGGAGCAGATGGCCTCGGGTGTCGGGGCGGATCTTCATGTTTGCGGCCCCGAACCCGAGGGCCTGTTTCACCATCCCTGCACCCATGGTGACCCTTGGACTTGCATTATGCTCCGGGAAAGGAACGTGGGCTGCACCGATACCGAGGATGAGAGAGGGATCTATCTCCATGTGGGTATGAGCCAATGTTGCATCCGCAGGATTGATTGCGATGAAAAGGTCCTCTTCCTCTTCCGCATCGATCATTTCAATGAACCCCTTGTTCACGAAGGTTGCAAACTCTATCTCCTTCTTTCTGAGTTTCTCGATGTCCTCGTCGGTAATGAGCGGCTTTCCCTGGTTGAGCACAATCAATGGCCGCCTTGCCCTGCCCCGGTCGGTGTGAATGATCACATCGTTGTTGAATTCCTTGTGGGAGATGTTCACTTCCGCAGAAATGGCTCCCTGACGGCGCATGGCACGAACCTGTGTGACCATGGATTTGGGGTCTTCCACGAGCCCGATGAGTGCGCCATCTACAAACACCCTTGCCTTCTTCATCTCACATCCCCCTTTATGTGCTCCACGCCAAGCGTGTAGAGTATCCGTGCCACTTCTTCCTCGTCCTGGACACCCCGGCTAATTTCAACCATCTGGGCAAAATTTTTCACCAGGCCACAGTTCGGACCCTCGGGAGTCTCGCTCGGGCATATTCGTCCCCACTGGGTCGGGTGAAGATCACGAGCCTCGAAATGGGGCTGGGATCGTGAGAGTGGGGAGATGACCCTGCGGAGGTGAGAGAGCACACTCATGTGGTCCACACGGTCCAACAGCTGTGAAACCCCGGTCCTTCCACCCACCCAGTTGCCTGTTGCCAGTGGGTGAAGGAGCCGTTCAGTAAGAACATCCGCGCGAACCGCGGTTCCTATCGAGAGATCACGATGCCGCATGCTTGCCCGCTCGAGCTGATACTTGATATCACGGGTAAGCCGGTTCAATGATATCCGGAAGAGATCCTCCATCAGGTCACCGGCAAGCTTCAGCCGCTTGTTTGAGTAATGGTCCTTGTCATCGATGCGCCGCTTGGAAAGGACGAGATCAAAGCATGCCTCTGCCATCCGCCCGAGGAAGTGTGCCTTAGCCAGCCGGACCTCAGCTACCGCCTCCAGGTATCCCTCATCACCTTCTTTCAGGTTAGTCGGCATGAGGTAGTTGAGGTGCGGGAGAAGGTAATTATCCAGCACGAACTCGGCACGTTTTCTCTGGTAATCCTTGGTCTGGTTGGGCGCAAGTTTCTTCCCGACATACATGACCCCTGCTTCTACGCTGTCACAGTCACTCTCCTCGAGGTTCTGCATCATGTAGGTCAGGATATCCTCATCGATTGAGACCGCGCTCACGACATCATGATCGCTGGTCATCCCAAGTGACCGCATAAGGTCGACGAACTTGAGATGGCCGGCAACCGAGGGGAAAGAGACCTCGAGAAGGTTCTTCCGGTTCCTCTCTACGACCACAAGCGCCCTGTATCCCCTATACTGGGAGAAGACTTTTGCTACGTAGATTCTCTCGTTGTAGCGCTCCGTGTATTCGGTCATTATCTTGTTCGAGGCGAGGTCTTCAAGGGTCATCAACACCCGCTCTGTCCCGTTGACAATGAAATAACCACCCGGATCAAGTGGATCCTCCCCATGAACGATCCTCTCCTCGCGGCTCATCCCGTGCAGGTTGCAGGCTGCTGAACCAACCATGATTGGCAGTTGTCCGATGGTGGTGGTGACAGGTTCCTGCCGGTCGCCACCCTGGACAAGAGTCAGTTCCAGCTGGATTGGGGCAGCATAGGTAAGGTTGCGAAGCCTCGCCTCGCTCGGGAACAGGTCGCCCTGTGATCCGTCAGCCTCTCTCACGAGCGGCTTTTTGACCTCAACCCTTCCAAGTTCCACCCATACGGGATCATTGCTCCTCCCTCTGATCTCGATGTCGGTCTCAATCACGCGCTGTTCATTGACAACCTTCTGCAGATTGTGGAGGAGAAAATTGTTGAAGGAATCGAGCTGGTGACGCGCGACATGCTCCTGGGAAAAATATGCTTTTGATAGTACGCTTCTATTAATCAGAACGATCAACCCCGCCTGATTTATTTTTTCGGCCTTTTAATGACCAGTCGGTACGATTCGGCCCTTCCGGCCGTATGGGACATCCGGACGATGCGGATGACATCCCCAACTTTGGCTCCGATTACCTTCACAGCAGGATCGTCATGGTAGATTTTTGGCAGCTGTTCGCTGGATATAGTGTAGAGAGAAAAGAGTTGCTGGACTTCATCTTCGCTCATAATCTGGTGATCCGGAACCATCACATGTTCCAGTACATTCAATTTGATACTCAACTCAAACCCCCGACCTTAGGATGTTCGATTGCTCGCAGGGACATCACCGGTAACACCGCTGGCTGTGACCGCGGCAGCGGGCCCGGAGGGATTTGAACCCCCGACCACCTGGTTAAAAGCCAGGCGCTCTACCTAACTGAGCTACGAGCCCATCGTCTTTTAACACACAGCATTATTACAATGCGGGAAAACCATATAAATATATTTACATTTTTTCCTGTTTCATGCGTCTCGATCTGTGAGAATATTCCGGATATTGCCAGCATCTACTGTTCTGAGATATGTTTCTCAAAACCTATATTAATATGAAACTCCGAAATATTTGGCTTTATTTCTAATTCAATCCCGGGTCTCTTCCCTTTCAGGGCTTTCTCAATGGCAGTGAGCAGCTGTCCTGTATTGATAGGTTTTGATAAAATCTCCGATACTTCAAGCCGTACCCTGCTGGCCTCTTCAGAGAGTGTTTTTCGTGCTGAAAAGATGATGACTGGGATATGTACGGACAGCGGATTTCTTCGTGCCCGCTCCAGGGTCTCCCATCCATCGATAGGTTCCATGGATATGTCGAGAAGGATGAGATCAGGGACAGTGCTCTCGAGGATGGTGAGCGCTTCCTCCCCGCCATATGCAACAACGATAGTGTATCCTTTCTTCCTGAGTATGGCTTTCAGGCCGTCGACTATGAACTTATTGTCATCCACCAGCAGTATTGTACCTTCCATAGCCTTTCGCCACCCGTACCTGGAATGATCAACAATACCATCACTAGGCAATATGTGTTGTGTGAGGGATCATTCTCATGATCGGGTATATTTTTTAACCACAAAGGTTATATAAATGTAAATACGATGACCCGACTTTCCGCGTGGCTGGGACAGCATTCACCACATTCCTGCCCCGAGCCCCCCCTGGCACTGAATGCCACCAGGCATCTCTCCAGGCTTGAGCGTTCCAAGCTCTTTTCCAAGGATCTCGAGAAGATGCGGACCGCAGAGGGTCGATGGTATGAAGCAATCATTTACGAGATGTTTATCGAGATATCCGCCAAATCAGAGGCTATCAGATTTTTAGCACTCAAAGGTGCCGATGCCCCACGCGGGGGAAGGAGTGCGCAACTCGGGCAGAATGGGATATTCTATTCAAGGGCAGGTGACATCACTATTCGTGGGAATGGTCAGGATCTTGCTGAATTTGATCTTTTGATGGTAGATAGTGACAACCGCATCATTTTTACTGAGGTCATCACCTCTCCTTCAGATCTCAAGGAATTTGAGGTAGAGATTGAATACAAGCGGAGACTTCTCGGATACCTCTTTGACCAGCCTTATGTTCAATTCATGATGGTGTCGTCATTCAGTGTCGCAAACTACACCGCAGGGAAGAGGATCCTGAAAAAACCCCACACGCTCTATTTCCAGACAGCATCATGTGAGGAGATCAAGTCCCATCTGAACGGCTCACAGAGACCGCCCAACGGGTGGAAATCCAGGCCCCCCAATGATAAGATGGTAAGGGCTTCCGGCTTCACGTTCAGGAGGGCGTTTGATTACCAGAAATTTCATAACTGGGAGAGAGACTGGGTCTTTTCCAATGTTTCCAACGAGATAGATGTAAAGAGTGCGGAAAATCCCCATGATACATCCATCCTTGTGAAGAAGATTCTGTATGGCAGCCTTTATCCTTCTGCGATACGCAAAGTGTGCCAGGAATACGAATTCTCGATAAAAGGCAAGAAGATAGGCTTTGACGATATTCGGAGGCAGTTCTCGAAAGTCATCCTGGCCACCGATCTTCCTGGATACGAACCACTCATGTATTTCCGATCCAACCAGAAGAAGGAGTATTTAAAAATGATCCAGGATAGAGATGGCAATTTCAAGTTTGAGAGATTCACCCCTTCCAGGGTCGGGTTCTTTCTCTGGCTCGAATCGCTGAATCCTTCACTCGGATCACGTATCACT
>CAYNXS010000029.1:10356-14213 GCA_964401215.1 uncultured Methanolinea sp.
ATCCGGTTTTAATCAAGGAGTACGGTAAGTGCTTCATCCGCATATGCATCCATGACATACGGGATGCCTGATATGCGGGAAGCCTCCTCGGTGAGGGCCATGAGGTCGTCCCGGGATACCGAATTCAGGGTAAAATTCCTGTTTCCTGCCATGATCTGCTGAAGGCCGATCTTGAATTTTTGAGCGTACGTGTATATCCCGATCGCACCCATCGGGATCTCCTTGAACCTTCCTCCGAATTTTTCTTTGAGCTCTTCCCAGGTCACGAATATCTCTTCAGGAACAGTCCCATACTTGGAGACCGTTTTCGGGAGCTCCCCGTCCTTGATCCATTTCTCGATGTTCTTGCCAACCATTCCCGGGATCATCAGGCCGCGTCCCATGCACACTGCCTTGAAGTGAGGGCTCCCCATTGCGATTGCCTTGAACACATTCGGTTCGTCAGAGAATCCTCCCGCCATCGCAAGGTCAGGGACCCGGAGCCCCCTCTTCCGAAGGAGTTCAGCGTATTCAATTGCCAGGGACTGCAGATAGAATGTCGGGATACCCCATTCGTTCATCATCGGCCAGGGGCTCATCCCGGTTCCTCCAGGTGCTCCATCAATGGTGAGGAGATCAATCTTCGCCTCGGAGCCGTACCGCACAGCCATAGCCAGTTCAACTGCGGAGTATGCTCCAGTTTTTAAGGTAACTCTCTTGAATCCCACGTCTCTAAGCCGGTCAACTTCCTCAAGGAAACCCTCTTTCGAGATGAATCCGAGGCGTGAATGGCGTTCGAATTCCTTGATAGCCCCCTGCTTGTAGGCAGCCTGGATGTCCGGCCGGGTGGGATCAGGAAGGACAATGTAGCCTCTCTTCTTGAGTTCGATCGCCCGGTCCATTGCCTTGACCTTGATCTCCCCACCGATACACTTCGCCCCCTGGCCCCATTTTAATTCAATGGTATCGAGGTTATGCTTGGAAGATACGTATTCGGCGGTGCCGAGCCTGGTATCCTCAACATTCATCTGGACGAGCATCTCACCATAGCCGTCATAGAATTTTTTATACAATTCGATCCGGCGATCCATTTCAGGTGATTTTGTCACTTTGCCCTTGTTATCGAGGACCAGCTGTGGATCCACCCCGCAGACATTTTCACCGCATACAATCGTGATGCCTGATATCGCTGCGCCGATAGCAAAATGCTCCCAGTTGATGCGGGCAATATCAGTGGAACCAAGCGCACCGGTGAAGATGGGAAGACGCATCTTCACTTTTTTATCCCATCCGTATTCGGTCTCGGTATTCACCGAGTAAAATACGGCGCTGTCCGGGCCAATCTCGGTCCCTTCCGGAAGACCACGGGCCCCCATGGCATAACCCTGGATATTCAGGTGTGAGTAATCCACCGGGTAATTCTTATCTGCACCTGCAGTGATCTCCCCGAATGGACCCGGGTAGAGGACTTCCCTCCCCCTGAATGAGGATAACCAAATCTCACAACTTCCCTTGCACCCATCCATACAGCGGGTACAGATCCCTGAAACAGGTGCCACATCGCGGGAACGGTTCACAGTGCCCGTTGCTTCATTTGCATTCGGCTGTCGAAGGTTCATTATACTCTCCTTGTGCTCTGGTGGAACTTGGAAAATATCAAAGTTTGTCTGGGAATGAAACCCCAAACTGAGCATAGTTTTATATTTTAAATGCTTATAAGCGCTTGCCTTCCTTCCCTACATATATCTTTTGGTTACTCCCGACAGGATAGACCGGGATTCTGTCAGAAGTGTGAGGGACCCCCTGTTCCTACATACCAGACCTGGGATTCATCAGACAAGCGGGACAAGCGTGTACAGGGAGTTACCGAGCCCAATTTCCTCTCCGTATTGTATCTGCCTGTAACCGTCAGTGTTTTTCCATATCCCCTTGAACTTATCCTGGCCCTTCCCGAAGTTTCCATGAAGGTGCGAAGTTCGGCTTCCTTCCTCAGCATTCACTAGGTCGTAACTCGCAGCATCGATCGCCACGGGATCAAAGGAAGCAAGGATTCCGATATCTGGGACAATTGAAACATCACTCCATGGGACGCAATCACAATCAGGAGTGATACGCAGGAGAAAGTTCATGTACCCCGTTTTCTTCTCCTTTCCCTTCACCGCACCGTATGCATATTCCACCATTCTCTCGATGAATTCGGGGATCTCTGTCTCCCAGTCAACGTCAATGGCACAGGAAGGGCATGCATTCATGCATTCGAAGCACCCAATGCACCTTCGGTGATCAATCATGGACTTTTTGCCTTCCGGTGTCGTCACAAGAGAGATAGCGTCGCCAGGGCAGATGGAAACACACTTCCCGCATCCCGTGCAGTTCGCTGCAATGTGGATTGGGCGGGCGCTGTGCTGGGCCTGCTTCCCTGCAGGGGGTGCACACCCCATGGCAAGGTTCTTGATAGCCCCCCCGAATCCTGCGGTGTCGTGTCCCTTAAAATGAGAGAGGACTATCATCGCATCCGAGTCGGCGATATCCCCGGATATGGTCACATTCGGAAAGTGAGGAGTCCTTGCGTCGACAGTCCTCCGGTTTCCTCCCCTGATCCCATCAGCAATGATAAGGGGTGCCCCAACGACTGCATATGCAAACCCGTGTTCGATCGCGATCCGCAGGTGATCGACTGCATTGCTCCTGCTTCCCCTGTAGAGGGTGTTTGAATCTGTAAGAAATGGCTTTCCTCCTGCCTGACGCACACGATCCACGACCTGTCTTACATAAACAGGATTGATATAGGATTCGTTTCCCCATTCTCCAAAGTGCAGCTTTATGGCAGTAAGATCTCCCTGATCAATAATCCCCGGGAAACCTGCTTCATCGAAGAGGAGCTGAATCTTTGTGATGGTGTTCTGGCCGGGATCGCGGGCTCTCATGCGAGCGAAAAAGACCTTCTCTGGCATCCGTTTCACATCCTCCTTTCCCTCATTGATCAGGTGTGGGGGGACGCTCCCTTATAGGATTATCCCATATGTTTCTCGAGTAATATGAATAGAGTCCCGGCTGGATGAACACTGGTCGTGAGAAAAATTCTTCCATTCATGAAATAGTAGATCAAAGTCGTTCCTGATACATCCCGGATAATATGTGAACACTGCTGGGAGCAGGGATAAAAAACTGAGAGATTCTGAAAAAAGGGAATTTACGTTCTCTTGCCAAGCTCATGGTCAAGCCAGAAGAGGTGGCCGACAATATCGCCCATCATCTTTATCTGGGCCTGGATTTCACTGGCATTCGCTTCTTCTTCAACCTGTTCTTTCACGAACCATCCCAGGAAATTCTGCGTGGCATAATCCTTCTCCTTGATCGAGAGGTCCATGAGGCTGTTGATCAGCCCGGTCACCTTCTTCTCATGCTCGTAGACCTGGTTGAACACGTCTCCGATTGATTTCCATTCGGTTTTGGGGGCATCAATCTTTACCAGTTTGACCGTCCCACCCGCCTCAATGATGTAATCAAAAAACTTCATCCCATGGGCCTTCTCCTCTTCAGCCTGCATCCGGAGCCATTTGGCGAAGCCTTTCATGGGTATTGACTCGCAATACGCAGACATGGAGAGATAGAGGTACGAGGAGTAGAGTTCTGCATTCAGCTGCTTGTTCAGGGCATCTTCAATACTTTTTTTCAGCAATGATATTCCTCCTTATCATGCAGGTATTTTCCCAGGCGGGCATTAATGGTTTTGTTCCTGCCATGGTGAATGAAACTCCATCTTTTCCGGGTTAATGGTTTTTCTGGGTTAATAAAATGAGAACAACTATCGATTATTCCCTGCCTTTACTCAATCAGATCAAACATTCCAGGTTTCTCACGCATTGATTCCTGAT
>CAYNXS010000030.1:0-5088 GCA_964401215.1 uncultured Methanolinea sp.
ATGCGTGTCATCAAGGCCCCAAACCTGGCATCAGCCCATGAGCAGGTAGTCAGGATGATCCTTGAGAAGGGCTGGATCTTAACGACTGAAGACCAGGAGGCCACGGTAGAATTTGAAGAGGTGGCGATGCGAATTGAGAACCCGGCCAGTCCCCCCAAGTTCAGCCCGAAATCGCGCTTCCAGCAGAGATTCATGGACCAATACGCAAGGGACCTGATTGAGGGTTCGGATTCCACCTTTGAATATGATTACCATGATCGGCTCTTCAACTGGGGTGGAGGACTTTTCAAAGGTGATCATGCAGAAGTCCATGTAGACCAGATACGGTATATTGCAGAGAAAATACGCCACTCTCCTGTCAGCCGGAGGGCAATCGCAATCACCTGGAATCCTGCATATGATGAAGATCTTGATGACTGCCCATGCCTCCAGCTGGTGCAATGCCTCTCACGCGAAGGACACCTGCACATGAAGGTCGTCTTCCGCAGCAACGACATGCTGACCGCTGCAGGAGCGAATATGTATGCCCTGGTCGCGCTGCAGCAGCATATCGCCCGTTCACTTGGCCTGGAATGCGGCTCCTATACCCATATTTCTCTTGTGCCCCATGTGTACTATCGCCGTGACTCAGCCGATATTGAGCCCTTCTGCGGAAGGGGAGAAATTTTCCGGCCTATCCCTGAAGTATGCAGAGCCTGCGGCAGGTGCCCTCCCCGCGGCTGAGTATCCATGAAACCTTCCTGATGAATCAGTCAGGTTAATTACGGGAAAAAGCGAATAAAGTAGGGTGCTATAGCCCGGTAGTGTAGCGGTCAATCATGCGGGACTCTGGATCCCGCGACAGCAGTTCGAATCTGCTCCGGGCTACTTCTCTTCTCAGACGCCACTATCAAAGGACTTTTTACAGACAAGGATGGCATGGTCTTGGTGGTATGGTTCCAGCCATATGACCTTCCCTACAGTGAGTGGAGACTCCTCGAGGATCCTGCACATCTCTTCCACCACGTTCTCGGGGTTCCGGGAAACATCGATACTCCGTGCCTTAATCACGATGAGAGCCGGACCACCGGGCTTGAGGAACACGGAATTTTTCGTGGCTATACCCGCCTGGTCGGGGTGGGCTACGTCCTGGATGAGCATATCAACGGTCTCCACGATGGGGGCATATGACGAGGGCCGGGTTGCATCTGCGAAGACGGGCAGGATATTCTTCCTCCGTGATGCTACCGCCATAAGGTCCCTCATGGGTGCATAGGCGTTCTCCACTGCGTACACGATCTCTGTATAATCGGCAACGTGCGAAACAGTAGTCCCGTGTGCAGCACCCAGGTAAAGCACACTCATTTCTGGCTTAAGCTCCACATCACCACCAAGATAATAATATGCTGAAATCTTGCTCCTGTAGGGATTCCATACACGGAATCCATTCAGCGTCCGTTCGCCGTAGACACCACTCTCTCCTTCAGATACCAAAACTCCCCCGATGCGGATCATGGCCTCCCACCTGCACGCTCGATTGCCAGCTCCGCGGACTCCAGGAATTCCGGATCCGCCTGGCCACGGTAATAATCTATCTTCACGGCGATTGCCAGTTTTGCCGCCAGGGTTCTTGCGACGTTCCCCCTCCGCTCTTTCGTGCTGGCATGAACCCGCTGGTGCTGAAAGATTATCCCGTGCTTCGGTGAAGGGCTCCCGGAATTAAGGTGCGAGAAGAGCGCGTGGCCGGCACCAAGTACCTGTATTGACCCTGCAGGGAGCCTGGCCAGCCTGGAGAGCCCGCCTGCAGATGAGATGAGGCGTGCTGCAACAACTCCCCCTACCAGCCTGCTGCTGTTCGGCATAACGCTGGATGCACGATTGATAATCTCCTTTGACAGTGTATCCCTGACACCCGAGAGGGTCGTCAGCTCCTGGGCTATTGCCCGTACCAGATGGTTCTCACTTCCTGAGAGTATCTCCCGCGCTTTCCGGCCCCTTACCTGGCAGTACTTCCGGGAGAAGGTAGGATCTTTCGCAGCGTGCCATTCAAGAGCTTTCTCAGCGAGGAGATTGACTGCCTCGTCGATCTGGTCAAGCATCCTGACCATGTGCATGATCTCCTGCTCGGGTTGCCGGGATATTGTTGCAAGGTCTCTTTCTGCACGGAATATGCAGAGGGTGCGGAGCACCTGGACATACTCCTGTCTTGACCTGATATACCCGCAATCCCTTGCAGACTCCCATGAAAATGGAGTATACTGTTCCGGATTACTGATGAGCGAGTCAAGCCGCTCCGAGAGGTGGTGCGGATCACGTGATGCAAAGGGGATACAGGTATCACCGCTGATCTCGCCGAACCAGTACTGGGCCATCAGAAGATCTGGAGCCGGACCCGGTATTATATCCATCTGAAAAGAAATCCCCGGTAGCGTGGCATGTATCAGATGCCCCCCACACCAAAAGAATAGAGCATGACAGGGACCATGATCGACCCCATACAGAAAACCTGCGGGACGTTGACAAGGCGCGGGATGCATCCCACAGACGTGGCCAGAACGAGAAGGAAGATCCCAAACAATCCTGCTGAGAGGAATGAAACGACGGCAACAAACGCTATCACGACCATGTTCAGGCGTGCGCGATTCAGGCCTTCCAGGTGATGTGCGACACCTGATAGTCTCAATGTGATGATGTATGCTGCCAGTCCTGCCAGGGTACCTGAGACCAGAAGGAGCGGCAATGGGGGTGTCTCTATGACCGAAAGTGCCGCGACTACCCCATTTCGTGTCCGTTCCACTGCGAAAAACGCTGCAAGACCAACCATCGAATTCATCGTATTCGCCGCGCTTGTGGCAAGAAGATAACCCCTCCTGTCACGGGTATAGTTCACCGCGGATGCGAGCACTCCGTTTGCGGTCGCATTCGAGAGCCCCGGCAGCCATCCCACCACAAGGCCTGCCACACCCCCGAGCAGCGTCCCTTTCAATATCCCTTCCCGCCGGATGTCCAGCCCGGAAAAATGCTGTGGGGGTATAGTCCCTTTCCCTGAATGGAGGAGAATTGAGATACCAAATAGGCCGGAAAGCAGGGGCATGAGTACCGCCCCCTCGCCAAGAAGGGGCGGTGCCAGGTATGAATACCGGAACGAGAAGACACCAAGGATCCCGGATGCACAGAACGTTACGAATCCCCAGGCCGGGGATTCGCTCCGGACAAGCAGGAATCCGGTGACTGCAACCAGAACAACGCCGCTCCACCAGTCAATGGCAGACTGGAGAGGTGGCATCATGGCAAGGAGGATCGCGCAGAGAGGGACCGCGAAGACGAGTCCCGTAACGCTCCCGAGTGCCGAGATACGTACTGCCTCTTCCCCATTTCCCTCCATACACAGGGAATGGGCGGGCAGGACCGCGAGTGCAGTGTCGGCATCGGGAATCCCGAGGAACGTGCTCGGGATGGCGTCGAGGAAGCAATGCGTGATCAGTGCGGAAAAAAGTGCTGCTGCAAGGAAAAAGGGACCAAAGAGGGGAAGAATGAGAGAGAGCGAAGCGAGCATTATCCCTGCCAGGGTGTTTACATGGATCCCGGGTAGTATCCCTGATACAACACCGAGTGCGACTCCTGCTGCGGTCCCGGCCAGGATCTCTATCATCCTCGCCAAGGTGGTGGGGAATTATGATAAAGGAATCGAAACAGATAGAACACATCTGGCGAGAGAAAGGGTAAGATCCATGTTGATTGCGATAACCCGGCTGAAGGAGAAGAGCACCGATGACAGTACACGGTGTGAAGAATTCGGGCACCGCTGCGTGCCTGTCTCTCCTCTTGCGGCACGTATCAACCATGATGCAATATCAAGGTTCGTGATGGATGCGAACCGGTGCATGTTCGATTGCATCTTTTTCACGAGTGCCCTCCCTGCCCTCCTGATTGGGCCCCTCCTCTCGCGCTGGCCCAGGGTAATCGCCATTGGGCCCCAGACCAGGAGGGAACTCGGGAAGTTCGGGATTGATGCTGAGGTACTGGACAGTTTCTACAGCAGGGACTTTGTCCATTATGTCGGCGACTGGATCTCCGGGAAGCACATTGGTCTTCCAAGGGCAGATGTCCCGAATCCCGCTCTCCTGTCATCCATAGAGGCCGCGGGAGGCAGGGTGACTGAAGTAAGGTGCTATTCGCTGATCCCGACACGTGAGCCGTTGCATCTCGAGAATGCGGATGCCCTCCTCTTCACAAGCGCCATGTCCTACAGGGAGGCTGTCTGGGAGATGCGCAGCGACCTCCTCCTGATGGCAATCGGCAGGGTGACGGCAGAGGCCATGGAACACGGGAACCACCACCCCGATGTGGTGGGTGACGGATCGCTCGAAGGAACGCTTTTAGCGCTGAACCGGTTCCTGGAGGGGAGCCCCGGTCCGGCACTCATCAAGAGGAAATGATGACAACCCCTATCCCGAAACATGGATTGCTGGTGCTTGACAAGCCGAGAGGCCCTTCCAGCCACCAGGTCACCGCATGGGCAGGAGATATTCTCGGTGCAAGGGTAGGCCATGCCGGCACTCTTGACCCGGGTGTCTCCGGGGTTCTTGTAGTGATGATCGGCAATGCCGTCCGCCTTGCACCGGTTCTCCTTTCAGAGGATAAAGAGTACATCGCGGTGATCCGCTTTCATGGAAACGTGGGGGAAGACGCGGTAAAGAGTGTTGCAGAGGAGTTCACAGGCCGCATTTACCAGCGGCCTCCCCTCAAAAGCGCGGTTGCAAGAAACCTCAGGATACGGACGGTCCATACCCTCGATGTGCTGGAGATCTCCGGGAGGCGGGCGGTGCTTCGCATCACCTGCGATGCCGGTACGTATATCAGGTCGCTCTGCCACCATATGGGCCTGGCACTTGGCTGCGGAGCCCACATGGAAGAACTCCGGCGGACAAGGTCTGGGGTATTTTCAGAGGATTCTGCACATACGCTGGCAGCATTAAAGGATGCAACATATCTGGCACGACAGGGTGATTCCCGGGCGCTTGCAGGGATGATCCTGCCCCCCGAGACTGTAGCGGGAGGCCTTCCCACACTGGTTGTCAGAGATTCTGCCGTGGATGCACTCTGCCA
>CAYNXS010000030.1:5188-14183 GCA_964401215.1 uncultured Methanolinea sp.
TTTTCATGTTCACACGCTTCCCGGTGTCCCCTTTTTCCCGGTAGATAGCATTAAAAAAAAAACCGCCCCATAGTATGGATACACCTTTTTGCTGAGGTAGTCTAGCGGTAGGGCGCAGGCCTGGAAAGCCTGTGGGGTTTCGGCCCCTCGGGAGTTCAATTCTCCCCCTCAGCGTGCTTTTTTCTTATAGAGGACGGTCCTTATCGATGCGGCGGGCTCTGCTCCCCATCATGTAACCTCTCCACAGCAAAGGTGTAATATTCATCCACCACCTCGAATCCGAGAAAATGCCTTCCCATATCCCTGCTGACAATGGCAACGGTCCCCGAACCGAGGAATGGATCAAGGACCATGTCACCCGGGCTGCTCGAGAATGAGAGGATCCTCTTTACGAGTTCGTAGGGGAGCTTTGTGGGAGTCTTTTTCCTTCCCTTCCAGTACTCGCGGTTGATCACCCACACATCTTCCGGGTAATGCTCGACCTTATGAAAGGTGTAGTGTCTGGGATCCTTGACTGCGAACAGGATATGGTAATGGCTGGTCACGTATTTTCTCTTCGTGAAAACTCCAAACTGGTATTTCCAGATCAGGTGGTTGATGGTGGTAAAGCCAGTTTCGTCGAGGCTGTACAGCACCTCCTTTAACCGGTTCCATCCCGAGAAGACATAGAGGCTGCCGGTGGGAGAAAGGATGCGGAATGCCTCCTCAATCCACCGGAGGGTAAAGTCAGCATAGTCCCCGGCAGGTATCTCCCGGTATCCTTCCAGGACGTTCGACCCGGTCCGGTTATAGTTCAGTCGCTGGGCCTTGAAATCGATGGCAAAAGGGGGATCAGTCACCAGCAGATCGATACTCCGCGATGGTAACCTTGGGAGGAACTCCAGTGCATCGCCATGGCAGACTGAATCCGGGGAGAAAGGGCCGAGATCCGGAAGGCTCACGCGTCTCTGCTCCCTTCCCTGCAGCCCTTCCCTGCAGCCCTCCCGAGATCGAACGCGTTCCTGTTAATCTCCACGGTCTTCTTCGGGACCAGGCGCTCCACAGCCCCTGACAGCGACCCGGGTGCAAAGGGCATGAACCATGAGGCTGCTCCGATCATCACGACGTTCTGGGAGAGAGGGCTCCCTGCCTCCTCCGCAAGGGAATCCGCGTCCACAAGGCATGGGTTCCGGTCTCGACCCAGACGCTCCAGAATTTCTTCCGGTGAAGGGGCGGTTGCACCCTGCATGAATACAGATGTAGGGACTACGATATGGCTGTTTATCACCATGTGCCCCCCGGGGGCGAGGAAGTGGGAATACCGAAGCGCTTCCAGCATGTCAAACGCGATCATGAGATCGGCCGTGCCGGGCGCGATAAGGGGCCCGAACTTCCCGTCTATCCGTATATGGCCCTCCACAGATCCGCCCCTCTGGGCCATGCCATGGGTCTCTGCTCCCCTTACACTCCGCCCCTCGATGAGACAGGCTTCACCAAGGATATTGGATGCAAGGATGATACCCTGCCCGCCTATCCCCACCATGAGGATATCGTAGCTGTTACTCATCTCTTCACCTCTCTCCCTATAGCCCCGGACGGACATATCTGCGCACAGACGCCGCACCCGCTGCAGAGATCGTTGATAGAGGCTTTCTCTTCTGCCTTCTCGAGTGCTGGGCACCCGAACTTTATACAGAGTCCGCATCCTGTACAGGTATCGGGTTCGACCTGGAAGCGCCCCCTTCGGATACCTGCCCTTCGTGCGGTAATCACGCAGGGCTGCCTGGCGATGATCACCTTGACACCAGGCTGCTCTCGGGCGCTCTTCAGTGCGGCCTGGAGGGAGACAAGATCGTAAGGGTCCACGGTCTCCACGTATGCGACCCCGCACGCCCTGCATAATGATTCAATCGATACCGGAGGTGTGGGAATCCCGCAGGCGGTCTCCCCGGTGGTGGGATTGGGCTGATGGCCGGTCATGGCCGTGATCCGGTTGTCGAGGATAACAAGGATCATCTTTGCGCCATTATAGACCGCATTCAGGAGCCCGGGGATACCTGTATGAAGGAACGTAGAGTCTCCGATAGTCGCCACGATATCGTGCTCTTCTCCTGAGTGCGAGATGCCGCTTCCGACCGTGATTGATGCGCCCATGCAGATTGTGGTGTCAACAGCACCAAGCTGCAGTCCCAGGGTGTAGCATCCGATGTCGCTTGGGAATATCCCTTCCTTGAAGATTTTCCGCATGGAGTAGAAGACAGGCCTGTGCATGCACCCCGCACAGAGGATGGGGGGCCTTGCAGGGAGATCTCCCGCCGGAACACTATCCGGGAATGACCGTGACGGGGTGATCCCACACGTCTGCATAATTCCTGCAACCGCAATGGTTGAGAGTTCCCCTTCATAAGGCACCTTGCCATCCTTCTTTCCGTGAATGGGTACAGTCCCGGCAACCTGCCGCACCGCCTCCTCCACCACAGGGTGGAGTTCCTCGATCACGAGCACTTTCTCGTGCTTCTGTATGAACTGCGCGAGCCACTCTTCATCGATGGGATATGCACCGATCTTCATGAATGAGACATCTTCGGGCAGGATTTCCTGGACGTAGGACGCTGCAATCCCGCTTGCGACCACCGCGACACGTCCCCGAACCGCTGCCTGGTTATATCCTTTCCCGACCAGCGCTTTCTTGATGAGTGGTTGTTTCTGGTTCAGCTTCTTGTGAAGGATCCTCGTATGTGCAGGTATCACGACGTATTGTTGCGGATTTTTATGGAACTCCCCTTTCCGTGGTGAAACTGCAGGACTCCCCAGGCGTGTGTCACCCTTTGAGTGGCAGATCCGGGTTGTCGGCCGGAATATGACCGGGATGGAGAACTCCTCTGAAAGGGAAAAGGCGTCCCTTGCCATGTCATGGGCTTCCTGAATGGTAGCGGGATCGAGGCATGGTACCCGTGCAAAAAGGGCGTAGCAGCGGCTGTCCTGCTCGTTCTGAGAGCTGTGTGCGAAAGGATCGTCAGCGCTCATGATCACGAGTCCCCCCGTGACCCCGGTATACGCACTGGTCATCAGGGGGTCCGCTGCTACATTCAACCCCACATGCTTCATTGTGCAGAGCGCCCGCTGCCCGCACCATGCAGCGGCAAGGGCATTCTCGAGAGCCACCTTCTCGTTGACTGACCATTCGATGTAATAATCACGCTCAGGGAGTGAACGGAGAATATCGATCACATCAGAAGACGGCGTTCCGGGATACCCTGTCACGAAGTGCACGGGTGCTTCCAGGCAGCCCCTCGCTATCGCTTCATTCCCAAGGAGATACTGCGTTGTCAAAACTCCACCACCGAATTATTGTCCTTCACACATTCTTGAGCACCTGCGCATTTAATGTAGCGGTACCTGAACGGGAGATTCATGGATTCAAAACTTATAATAGGGTAAGGGGAGTAAAGTATTGGGGAATCTGAAGGGCCCGTAGCATAGCCCGGTGGTGCGCCCGGCTGATAACCGGGAGGTCATGTGTTCGAATCACATCGGGCCCATTTACAAACTCCTTATTATTGATCCCGAGCATACCCCATATCATGAAAAGAAACCACGTGATTGTGGTGGTTTTGGGTCTGATCGTCTGTATAGCCCTCTTCTTGGTAGTCGATATCTACGCCAGCCTCATTGGTCTCATTCTTGTCATTGCCCTTGCGATGTCTTTCTTCATTATGGAGGACAGCATGATGACCCCGGATCTGGTGGTGACTCTGAAAGAGGATGCAAGGGGGGTTGTTGTCAGGAATCGCGGAAATGCAATGGCCCAATCAATCCGCCTTACGCTCATTCCCCACGATATGCACTTTTCCCTCCCCCTCCTTGAAGAGGACGCGCAAACATCATTTGCCACCGATTCAATGATAGAAAAGGTCAAGGTCATTGCCGAGTATCAGAACGAGAAAGGAGACGCCTATCAGAAAACCTTTACACTCTCTCCGCTCGACAAACCCGAAGATGATATCCTGAAACCGGCCTTTCCCATGTTCAAGTGGAAGTAATACTCTTTCTTTTCACTCAATTTCCGGCCAGAGCAAATGCGATGGTCTTTTCCAGAGCGTCCAGGAGCTCCTTTTGACCTTCCAGGTAGTCCCGCATTGCCCGGTAAAGCATGACCATGATTTCGTGCCCATAGATCTGGAGTGCATCGCCCGGGGTGAGTGGATTCGGGTATGAATCTACAATAATCCCTTCGGAGCTGTACATCAGCTCGTAGAACTTACCGTCCTCGGAGAGGACACAGAACTGATCTACCACCTTCTTATTGAAATCATCAGGCCGGTGTTCCAAGGGATCAGTCTTTCCAAGGAGGATCATCTTCTTCTCGTAGAACGCCGTGTCGTACATCTCGCCTTTGGTGTCCTGCTTTCCTCTCCTCAACATGTTCATTCCAATCCTGCCAACAATGGGTGCGGTCATCTCTCCCATCCGGGACATGAGTTCAGCCTCGTGAGATCGTATCTCATCTGAGAGCGCATCCCTCCTGCTGTCCATCTCATCGATCTTCTTCAGCAATTCCTGGTAACCCTTCTCGATTGTATCCATCTGCAGCCCTTCCTCCTGTCAGTATGCCGGCAGCATCTTCCCGGACGCAGAAGATGAGTGGATAGCCTATGCGATAATTGTTGCCTTTTCTTCCGTTTGACAGAAATAAACCATATGATGCTATACAATAAAGGGCCTGAAGTGCTGCTGTTCAAATGACCCGTGAAACACATGCATGATATCAGACCATCTCACCAAGGAAGTAGTAGATTCGATCCTCTATCAGGCAGACAACCCTAACCGTTCCGGGTTCAAGATGGCCGGGAACCACTACCCCGGTATAATTTGCAGTCCTTCCCATCGATGAACCCTCCCGGGGATGCTCGGTGAAGAGAACCGGGATCTCACGTCCGAGGAGGGATACATTGTTCTTCCGGGCAATGGCTTCAGCGTGGATTCGGAGAAGCCTCGATCGCTCCTTCTTGAACCGATCAGGCATGTCTTTCTCAAGGGCTGCTGGGGTGCCAGGCCTCGGGGAATACCGGGTGACATTCACCTTGTCGGGTTGTATCATGGAAAGCAATGCAAGGGTCTCCCTGAAATCCTCTTCCGTCTCACCGGGGTACCCGCATATCACGTCTGTGAAAAGAGAGATCTCCGGGATAAGCTCCCTGAAACGTCGCACAATGTCAATGACCTGTTCCCGGGTATATCCCCGGTTCATCCTGCTAAGGATTCTCTCAGACCCTGACTGGACCGGTACATGGATGAGAGAGAATAGTTTTTCCCCAAGGAAAGCACCGGCAACAGAATCCATGATCGGATACAGTGTTGCCGGATTCATCATGCCAACCCTGACCTTATAATGCCCCGGGATTGAATTGATTTCGGAGAGAAGATGTCCCAGGTCTGATCCTGTATCTGTGCCCCATGCACTCAGATCCTGACCCGTTAACTGGATCTCAACCGCTCCCTGTGTTGTCAATGCCCGTACCTGTCCCACAATCTCGTCCATCGTGCAACTGACGAGCCGACCACGGGCATTTTTCGTGATGCAGTATGAACAAGAGCCCCGGCACCCGTGGCAGGCCTGAACAATACCTGTAGGTCTCCCGGCAACTGTACCTACTCTTCTGTAGGCTGCCCTGATCTCTTCCGGCGGGAATACTTTCGCATTTGACTCTGAAAGGATGGCATCTTTTCTTATCACAGCCATGCAACCCGTCACGTAGAGCGGATGATGGCGAAGGGACCGGAGCTCCCGGAGAATCTTTCGTTCGGTCGATCCAATTACCGTGCAGGTATTCACTATGACTACCTCGGCATCTGCGGGATCGTCAACCAGGGAGCAGCGCTGGTGCTTCAGGACTTCCCCGAGTTTGTGGGTGTCACCCATGTTGTAGGTACATCCAAATGTCCTGATGTGGACTCTCTTTTCTCTGATACTCCCGATCACATCAGTCTCCGGGGGGCAATTCCCCGCATCTGCATTCATATCCCTAACCCCCGTTATTCTCATTCTGGAATGATGATAGTTCACCTTGACGCAAAGCTCGCCTGCCCGTAGGTGGCAGGTATCCTGATCCTGCATAACACAGGAATATTTCGCTGGCTGCTTGCGGCTGCATTACCGGAAGAGAGGAAAATGATTAATCCATGATATCAATAACTGAGTACAATGATCAGGATCGGGGTGCTTGGTTGTGGGAATATCGGTCACATCATCGCGAAACGCCAGGAAAATTGCGAGATCGTAGCCCTGTTTGACCAGGTATACCCAAGAGCCCTGGACCTCGCCTCTGTCTGCGGAGGAACTGCACACCAGGACTTTGACTCCTTTATCAGTGCCGATTTCGAATATGTCGTTGAGGCTGCCTCTGTCAGGGCTGTACGCCAATACGCGAGGAACGTACTCTCCCATGGCAAACACCTAATCCTGCTTTCGGTAGGTGCGCTCGCAGATCCGGTCTTCAGGAATGATCTCCTCGCCGTCGCACAAGAAACTGGTCGCCGCATCTATATCCCGAGCGGGGCTATCGTGGGACTCGACAACCTCAAGGTGGGCCAGATCTCCCATTTCAGGAAACTTCTGTTAAGGACCACCAAGAGCCCGGAATCACTTGGGATAGATGCAAAAAAACGGACTCTCATCTTCCAGGGAAAGTCCCATGAATGTATCAAGGAATTCCCAAAGAACGTCAATGTATCTGTCGCGTTGAGCCTCGCTGCGGGGCGTGACGTTGACGTTGAGCTCTATGCCGACCCCGGTGTGGAAAGAAACATCCACGAGATAGAGGCTGAAGGAGAATTCGGGGATCTCTATATCCGCGTCAGCAACCTCCCAAGCCCGGACAATCCTGCGACGAGTTATCTTGCAGCTCTCTCGATCTTAACCCTGCTCCGGAACCTGGAGCAGTCCCTGGTGGTCGGGACATGAACAGGAAAAATCGCATCATCTCTCTTAAAAAAGCAAAAGATGCCGTCATTCTTGCCCACAATTACCAGCGACCCGAGATTCAGGACATCGCAGACATAGTAGGGGACAGTTATGAACTTGCCCGTGAGGCGAGCAGGACATCTTCATCCATCATAGTATTCTGCGGCGTCCTGTTCATGGCGGAGACTGCGAAGATTCTCAATCCGGAAAAAAAAGTCCTTATCCCTGTCAGGGATGCCGTATGCCCGCTCGCAGATCATCTCACGCCAGAAATGATCGAAGCTGCGAAAGAGCGTTATCCTGGTGCTGCCGTGGTGCTCTATATCAACAGCACTGCAGCCTGTAAGGCTCATGCCGACGTTATCTGCACCTCTGCAAACGCTGTAATTATCGTAAAGTCAATCCCTGAACGGGAGGTTATCGTAGGTCCTGACGCCAACCTGGCTGCCTACATCCAGAGCATGATACCGGAGAAGAAGATCATCGCAATTCCACAGGGTGGACACTGTTACGTCCACGATTACTTTTCGTTAAAAGACCTTGAGGTGGCCCGGGCACGGGGCGGGACCATCATCTGCCATCCCGAATGCAGGCCTGAGATCCAGCAGGGATCAGACATGGTAGCGTCCACCGGAGGTATGATCAGGGCAGTTCATGAACAGGAACATGGGAGTATGTGGAACATCCTGACTGAACGGGAAATGGGGTACCGATTGAAGACGCTCTACCCGGACCATACCTTCAACATTAAAGACGATGCCATCTGCGTGGATATGAAGAAGATCACACTCACAAATCTCCTTGCTTCACTCGAAAAGGAACAGTTCGAGGTCATCATTCCATCTGATATCATGGAGAAGGCCAGGGGTGCACTTGAGCGGATGCTGGTGATAGGAAGGTGAAATTGATCCCCCATGTCACCCGAGAGTTGCTTATCTCTTTTCTCAATGAGGATGCTCCCTCCGGCGATATAACCTCGGAAGCAATCATTGGCGATATACCCTGTAAGGCACGTATCATAGCCAAGGAAAATGGAGTGATAGCCGGTCTTGAAGAGGCAACAATCCTCTTTGATGCACAAGGTGTCTCAATGGAGTTGAGCGTTCAAGATGGGTCCGAAGTAGATCGCGGCACAATCCTCGCAACCCTCGAGGGTCCTGCGAGGGCAGTTCTTCTCGTGGAACGGACCGCCCTCAATATCATCGGAAGGATGAGTGGAATCGCTTCCATGACGCACCGCATGCAGTCAATCCTCGACCGGATACAGCCGGGATGCAGAGTTGCGTCCACAAGGAAGACTGCCCCGGGCCTCCGGCTCCTTGACAAAAAAGCTGTCGTGCTCGGCGGCGGGGATGCTCACAGGATGACGCTCTCAGATGGCGTGATGATCAAGGACAACCATCTCGTCCTGGTCCCCCTTGACATAGCCATCCATCGTGCCAGGGCTCACATTCCAATCAAGAAGATCGAGGTAGAGGTGGAAACCCCGGAGGAAGCGCTCTTAGCCGCAAGAGTGGGTGCGGACATCCTTCTGCTGGATAACATGTCCCCTGCGGTGATTCAAAAGACCCTCACCCTTTTGAACAATGCAGATCTCCGCGAACATCTCCTTATCGAGGTATCCGGGGGAATTACCGATGAGAACCTTCCTGATTTTGCACTTGAGGGTGTTGACCTGATAAGCATGGGAGCCCTCACGCACAGTGTCAGGAATTTTGACGTGAGCCTGGAAATACTCCAGGGTTAAGACATATTTCTGGTTTTCTTGCGAGTCGGATTCACTCCCAAGATGGAGATCTTCCAAGTCACTCCTGTGTAAACTCATGGTATTTTTGAAAAATTGAAAAATGAAGTGGGATGGAAAGTTGCGAAGAGAATCCAAGCACCCCATACCCCAAATTTACCAAATAAAAAAAAGTAAAAATGGTGAGTATTACTTGCTCGGCTTAAAAACGTTCTCGTAGATCATATCGCTGCCGGTGTTCTGGAGCCTTAACCGCTCCTCTTTCTCCTCAACATATGCCAGGAGTGGCAATTCCATGTTGATACCGG
>CAYNXS010000031.1:0-3952 GCA_964401215.1 uncultured Methanolinea sp.
CCGGAGAGAATCTTCGGCTCGAACCAGGTGGACTTTGGCGGCATGATCCCCCCTGCATCGGCGATCTCGAGCACCGACTCCACCTTCACGGGCTGCATCGAGAACGCGACCGCGAATCCCCCTGTCTTCACCCTCGCCTCGAGGTCCGCAATGGGCCGGGCTCCTCCGAGGTACTGCAACCGCGGGTCTCCCCTCGGATCCGTGATACCGAGGATCTTCGAGAGCACCTCCCGCTGCAGGACCGAGACATCGAGTGCTTCGATGCGGTCCATCCCGGGAGCATGGAGCCGTGCGCACTCGTACCACCTGCCATCAAGGAACATGTGGACGATGTGCTCCCTATCAGCCATCGGGCTCATGGGAGGGATATGAAAGGCCGACCTGTCCACGTCGCCATAGTGGTTGACAGAAAAGACACGTTCAAGCTTCTGTATGAACCCTGCAGGGGTCAGGCCCCCGAGATCGGTGACAAGGCGGCTGTACCCGTGGATCTTCACGTGGTTGTGGGCAAAGAGCACTCCCATGAACCGGGTTGATTCGGCAGTGAGCCTCCCTTCCACTTTCCGCGTTTCGGCAACATTGACTGCCGACTTTGCCCGGTGGTGGCCGTCAGCGATGTAGAGGCGGGGGACCGGGAAAAAGATCCGTTCCAGTGCGGCAAGGTCCTCCTCGCGGGTGATGCACATGACCTGGTGCAATGTCCCGTCGCTCCAGCGCACCTCGGTGTCCGGCGCACCCTTCAGGGTCCACAGCGACTGGAGATACTCGTGGATGCCGTCCCTGTCATTGAAGAGCAGGACCACAGGGCCGCTCTGTGCGTTCAGGGCCTCGATGTGACGGGTCCTGTCAGCCTCCTTGTCGTACCGGGTCAGCTCGTGCCGGCGGATGGTGTTCTCTTCGTAATCCCTGACCTGGACGGTGCACCCGAGACCCAGAAAGTCATGCCCGTTCCCGGTCACCCGGTAGAGGTACATCGAGGGGGTGCGATCACGTGCCAGGAGCCCGGTCTCCTGGAATTCCCGGAACGTTTCACTCGCCCGCTCGTAGACCCGCCGATCCCCCGGTGGCAGATCCCGCAGCTCGGCGTCAGACCTGCTGATCCGCAAAAAACTCAAAGGATTCTTCCGGATGCACTCGGCAGCCTCGTCGGTGGTCACCACGTCATAGGGAACCGCTGCGACCAGCGGGGCGGTTCGGGCTTCCGGACGGACTGCAGGGAAACGAAAAATCTCCACCATTTCTCCCTGTATCATTCTCCCTGACAGTATATTATAGCAATGAAGACCAACGTTGTGAGGACACACGATCCATGCTCCAGGACATCATCATCCGAAGGACCCGCCCGGGGGATATCGAGAGTATTGCCCGGATTGAGCAGGTGTCATTTCTGGATCCCTGGAAAGCCGCGGTCTTCGCAGAGTCGCTCACCTATTTCCCCGAGACGTTTTTTGTCGCCACTCTCGGAAGGGAGGTCGTCGGGTTCATTGTCGGGGGGCTCGAGGATACCGGGGAAGAGATATACGGGCATATCTGCAACCTTGCGGTCGCCATTTCCTGCCGGAAACAGGGGATCGCACGCCGGCTCGTGGAGAGAGAGGAGCAGCAGTTCGCCATTGAGCTCGCGACAGGGGTCCAGCTCGAGGTCAGGGTCTCCAACCGGGACGCGCAACAGTTCTACACGAGACTCGGGTACCGCCCGGTGCTCCGGTTCGCCGGCTACTACGCGAATGGCGAGGATGCCCTCGTCATGATGAAGTGGTTCCGGTAACCCGGTTACCGGCCCAGGGATTTGTGCGCCCGTGCAAGGTGCTGGGCGGCGAGCGCACCAAGGAGTGAGAGCTCGCCGGCAAGGACGCCAGTCGCAAGGATCTCCGCAAACTTCCGTGCATTCGCTCCCGGGGGATCTCCTCCACCGGCAACGCCCAGCAGCGACAGGCACTCTGCCTGTGTCGCCACGCCCGTCCCCCCGCCGACGGTGCCGACCGGCAGATCCGGGAGGGTGACCGCAACATACAGCCCCCCCTCTCCCTCGTCAACGGTGGTGAATGCCATGCTCCCCTCGGTGACGTGGGCCGGGTCCTGCCCGCATGCGATGAACATGGCAGCCACGACGTTCGCAGCATGGGCGTTGAACCCGAGCGATCCTGCTGCAGCGGACCCGACAAGGTTCTTCCTCCGGTTCACTTCCGCCATAGAACGTGCATCGGTCTTGAAGACTGACGCGATAAGGGAATCGTCGAGCCACACCCCGGCGCAGACGCTCCGGCCCCTGCCCCGGACCAGGTTCACTGCGGCAGGTTTCTTGTCGGTGCAGAGATTGCCCGAGAGTGCGATCAGGCGTGCACCGGTTGCGCTGCTGATCACCTCGGCCGCCTTCTCGCTCCCTATGGTGACCATGTTCATTCCCATGGCGTCCTTCGTGTCAAACTCCAGGCGGACAAAAACGGACGTGCCCACAACCGTGGTAGTGGCGTTTAAGAACTTCCCGTGCGACGTGGTGGACTCGGCAGCCCGCCCGATCTCGTCGAGGTGGGAGGCCACCCAGTCCGCAACCTCGCGTGCATGGGGAACGCTCCGGGCTGCAAAGACCGGGGCCCGTGTCATCCCGTCCCGGAGAATTCTCGCATCGGCCCCTCCTGCCCTGGTGATCGCCCCGCACCCCCGGTTCACCGAGGCGACAAGCGCCCCTTCAGTCGTGGCCAGGGGGAGGTAGAACTCACCGGACGCATACTCTCCGTTCACCCGGACCGGCCCGGCAACCCCGAGGGGCACCTGGACCGTGCCGATCATATTCTCGCAGTTCTTCCTGGCCACCCGGTCGATATCGATTGAGTACGCACCCACCCTGTCAAGTGATACTCCAGCCACCTTCTCGATGAAGCGCCGGCGTACGGCAACCGCCTCTGCAGGGGGGAGTTCCTGCTCGAGGGCATACAGTTTGAGCGACCCCTCCGAGAGGCGTTTTATGTACTCATCCATACTACATCATGGTGGGGCGATGGAATAACCCTTCTCCGGGGGATAGGCTCATCCTCCCGCGATGCCTGAATTCTGAGAGGCACACAGTGGAAGGCTCACCCAGGGAGCCCAGGGATGAAACAATGGTCCGGCAGTGGTGTATCCGCGTAGGGAAGAAAGAGGGGGAACGAAGGAGGCGGGAGTTACTGGAGATGGGGCTCCTTGATGCGAGCCTCAAGCCCCGGAGCGATGGGGAGAGCATCCTGTTCCCGGTCTGCACCATGCTTGACGGGAGCACCCATGAAGAGTTCGAGGCCCATCCTGTACTCGACGATCTTCCCCGGCACGAGCTGATTGGCGGAATCGCGGTCATGCAGGACAGGGACCCGGAAGAAGCCGCACGCCTCCTCGGGTCCCGGCCATCGATCCACACGGTGGTGTTCCCCAAAAGCGATGTTGAGGGGGATTTTCGCACGCGGAGGTTCGAGATACTGGCGGGAGAGCCAACCACGAAGACCCGCTATCTCGAGCACGGGCTCCGGTTTGAGATCGACCTGTCGGTCGCGTATTTTTCAGCCCGGCTCTCGACAGAGCGCCAGAGGATTTACTCGTCCATGAACAAGGGAGAACGCGTCCTTGACATGTTCGCGGGCGTGGGTCCCTTTGCGATCACCCTTGCAGGGAAGGCAGGATTCGTGGCAGCATCGGACTTAAACCCCGAAGCCGTGCACCTGCTTCGCAGGAATATTTCCCTCAACAAAACCCGAAATGTCCTCCCGATCCTTGCCGATGCATCACACCTCCCGGGGATGTTCCCGTGGAGGTTCGATCGTGTGGTCATGAACCTCCCTCTCGGTGCACTCCGGTTCCTGCCGCACGCGGTCACCCTGTGCCGTGACGGGGGGGTTATCCATCTGTATGCACTCCAGGAGAAGGAGGGAGAATTTCTCCACGAGATCGAGAGATTCCCTGTATCAGACGTAAAGGAGCGCTC
>CAYNXS010000031.1:4052-14051 GCA_964401215.1 uncultured Methanolinea sp.
CGTACTCTCCGGGCCGCTGGCATGCGGTCTATGACATCACGCGTGAGTAAGGGTGGTAGCACAATCCTTGAGGTGCCGCGGGCAACCACGGTGAGAAGGCCTGCCAGAGTTCAGGGAAAAAAAGGAAAAAAGCCGCGGGAAAGTTCGTGTCACTCCGAGGGGACGAACTTTGTCCCGTAGTGGATGACGCCTGATTCCCCGTCGGCCGCGATGCGGCGGAAGACAGGCCGGACCCTCATTCCAATTTGTGCTTCATCCGGAGTGCACACGATCTGTGCGGTGAACCTCGGCCCCTCGTCAAGTTTCACGATCGCAAGGACGTACGGGGTCATCTGTTCGAACTGCTCGCTCGCGGTGCGGATCACGGTGTAGGTCACGACGGTGCCCGTCCCTGCAAACTTGTGATCGACGATCTTCCCTGCCCTCCGGCAGTCAGGGCACAGGCTGCGTGGCGGGAAGAAGTGCCTCCCGCAGGTGCTGCACCGGCTCCCGATCAGGTTGTAACGCTGGGGAATCTTCCTCCAGAACCGTGCGACGGAAGACATCTCACACCCCCAGGATATGGACGGCAACGGTGGCTCCCGTGCCTCCCACGTTGTGGGTCATCCCGATCGTCGCCCCGTCGATCTGCCTCTTCTTGGCCTCGCCCCGGAGCTGCATGACCACCTCGCAGACCTGCTTGATCCCGGTCGCCCCGACGGGGTGGCCGCACGCCTTGAGCCCGCCGCTGGTATTGACCGGCAAGTCCCCGTTGAGCGCAGTCGTCCCGTCTGCAGTGAGGGCTCCAGCCTCCCCTTTCCTGCAGAATCCCAGGTCCTCGATGGCGCAGATCTCAGCAATCGTAAAGCAATCGTGGACTTCCACGAGATCGATGTCCTTCGGGGTAAGCCTGCTCATCGAAAACGCCCTTCTTCCGGCCGCAATCGTGGCATCAAGGGTGCTGATGTCCCTGCGGTCATGGAGTGCGATGGTGTCGCTCGCCTGGGAACTGGCAAGGACCTTCACGGGGGTGTCCGTATACTGCTTTGCCACCTCGAGGGGTGCCAGCACCACCGCGGCTGCACCATCCGTGATCGGCGAGCAGTCAAAGAGGCGGAGGGGATCGGCGACAAGCGACGACCTGAGCACCGTGTCGATCGAGATCTCCTGCTGGAACTGTGCGATGGGATTCCGTGCCCCGTTGTAGTGGTTCTTCACCGCGACCTGCGCAAGCTGTTCGCGGGTGAGGGGGTAGCGGTTCATGTAATCCTTGGCGATCATGGCATAGAGGCCGGGGAACGTCGCGCCCACGAACCCTTCCCACTCGCGGTCGGCGGCACCTGCAAGGGCTTCCACGCTGGCCCCTGAGGCCACGTCGGTCATCTTCTCCACCCCTGCTGCCACGACAATATCCTCGATCCCTGACGCGACCGAGATGAACGCCTGGCGGAAGGAGAGCCCTCCCGAGGCGCAGGCGGCCTCGACCCGGGTCGACGGGATGTGGGTGGTCGCAAGGCCCGCATAGTCCGCGATCAGGGCACCGATGTGCTCCTGCTCGATGAAACGGCCTGCGCTCATGTTCCCGACATACATGGCCCCGAGATCCTCACCGGAGATTCCGGCGTCTTCGAGTGCCATGGCCCCGGCCTGGACGAAGAGATCCCGGAACGAGGTGTTCCATTTCTCTCCGAACGTGGTGCACCCCACTCCAATCACTGCAACATCTCTCATTTCTGCATCACGATCTTTCCCTTGTGCCTGGCATACTGTGCGTAATCGACGTAGATGGGATTCTCAAGGAGTTTCTCGACCGAAGGGGCGGCATCCCTGCAGAAATCGCCGGATTCGATCGCATCGGTTACCTCGATATCAAAGGCGTCGCTCCCTGCTCCTGAACCGAAGGATGCGACAAAGATGCGGTCGCCTGCCTTCGCGCAGTCAAGCGTTGCCGCAAGCCCGATCATCGAGGAACCGCTGTAGGTGTTCCCGAGCCGGGGAACCACGAGCCCCGGTTTGATCTGGTCCTGGGAAAACCCGAGCATCTTCGCGATCCTCTGGGGGAACTTTGCGTTCGGCTGGTGGAAGACGGCATAGGTGTAGTCTTTCGGGGTCTTCCCGGTCTCGTTGAAGAGGAGACGGACGGACCCTTCGATGTGGCGGAAGTATCCCGGGTCCCCGGTGAACCTGCCGCCGTGCCTCGGGTAATCCTGCCCCTCCCTTCGCCAGAAGTCGGGGGTGTCGGTGGTAAACGAGCAGGTCTTGTGGATCTCCGCGATCGGGTCGGAATTCCCGATGATATAGGCAGCACCGCCGGCAGCCGCCGTGTACTCGAGCGCGTCGCTCGGGGCGCCCTGGGCAACGTCAGAGCCAATCGCAAGGCCATACTTCACCATGTTGCTCGCCACAAGCCCCATGCAGGTCTGGATTCCCGCCGTACCTGCCTTGCAGGCAAACTCGTAATCTGCCGCAGTCATGGTGGGAGTAGCGCCGATCGCCTCCCCCACAGTACACGCGGTGGGCTTTACCGCGTAGGGGTGGGACTCGGACCCGACATACACCGCGCCGATGTCCACGGGATCAATTGCTCTTCTCCTGAGCGAATTCCGTGCAGCCTCGACGGCAATCGTGGCCGTGTCCTCGTCAAGGTCGGGTACTGATTTCGAATACACCCCGAGGCCTCCGCTGATATCGTCCGGGTTTGCACCCCAGACCCGTGCGATCTCTTCAACTTTGATGCGAAACCTCGGAATATACACACCATACGTAATGATTCCTACCATTGCTCATCCCTCAGAACATGTACAAGCTGGTCGATCTCCATCCCGGTGCAGAGCACCGTGATCCTGTCCTTCTCCGCCATCTTCGGGACCAGCGGGTGCACGAGGGCAGGTTCAATGCCCTGGAGCACCACCGCTCTCGGTTTGAAGGGGGTGACCCTGATCGCAACCATCGGCGATTTTCCCGACGTCACATCGGTAAAGATCAGCGCCCGCTCGGTGCTCCAGCCGTAGAGGCGGTTGAACTCGTTCGACGAGAGCTGCGTGATAGCGTTGATGCTGTTCACGACGGTATAGCCGTAGATTGACTGATCGAGCGACCCGCACACCGTCTGGCACCCCAAAAGTTCGGCAACACGGGTCAGCGGAACCGGCGACGGGTAATCATGGATATCGTAAATGACATCGGCATCCACGTCGGAATAGAGGATCTTGGCAAATTTCTTGATGTACTTTCCGCCGGAACTCTCATCGATGGAGAGGATGCAATCGACAATCTTCCCCACGACAGCCGTCCCGGGACTCTTTCGCCTTCCGCTCTCGTAATCGCTGATCACGGAAGGGGATACATCCAGGTGCTCGGAGAGCACTGCCTGGGGGATGTTGAAACTCATCCTCCATTTCTTCAGCGCTTTTCCGGGCGAGTCTGAAAGCGTAATCTCGCCGGCCATTTTTTCGGCAAGGCGATTCCGCAAATCAGATTTCATGGCTCATTATGCGGGCCTGCCAGTTATATAATTAACGAAAGGGGATTCGACATTTCACGAAAAACGAGGAGACTCTTACTGTCCGGGAGACCCGTCCCGGATACTCATAAATAGTATGCATCTCAATTTTGATATAATGATTGTGCCTGACGAACTCCAGTGCCTGAAAGCAATTGCCCTCATGGGAGGGTGCAGGGGACCGGTCAAGATCTCCTCGCAGTCCCTTTCGGAGACGCTCGGGACCAGCGCCCAGACCGCAGCGCGCCGACTCCAGTCACTCGAGCGCCAGAGGCTGGTCACGCGGCTGATCGCCCCTGACGGCCAGCAGGTGATGGTGACAGGCCAGGGCGAAGAGGAGCTCAAGAAGGAGTACCAGGAATACAGCCGGATTTTTTCCGACAAGAACCGGGGCTATGTGCTGACCGGGGTCGTCGTCAGCGGTATCGGGGAAGGGAAGTACTACATGAGCCTCCCTGCCTACAAGGAACAGTTCGACCGGCACCTCGGGTTCGAGCCGTATCCCGGCACGCTCAATATCAGGCTCTCACCGTCAAGCATCCCTGTCCGGAAGAAGATCGATGCCCTCGACTGGATCAGGATCAAGGGATTCTCGACGGACGGGAGGACCTTTGGCGATGCCAGGTGCATCCCATGCCGTATCGGGGACATTGCCTGCAGTATCGTCGTGCCGGGGAGGACGCATTATCCTGAGGATATCATCGAGGTTATTGCACCGATCGCGCTCCGGAGGCAACTCGATGTCGAGGACAACGATACCGTCAGTGTTGAGGTGGGGCCGTGATCAAAGACGCACTGGCCGCACTGAATGAAGGGAAGTTCATCCTGCTCTATGATTTCGATGACCGGGAAGGAGAGACAGACTTTGCAATCCGCTCCGATGCCGTGACGCCCCGCCATATCCTGCGGATGCGAAAGGACGGCGGAGGGCTCATCTGCACGGCAGTCCATCCTGTTGCTGCGCAGCGCCTTGGGCTTCCCTTTGCGAGCGATGCCCTTCGGGCCATGGCGGTCGCCGAGCGCCAGGGGGATATTCCCTACGACAGGAAAAACCATTCCTCCTTCTCCCTCTGGGTGAACCACCGGGATACCTTCACCGGGATCACTGACAGGGACCGCGCCCTGACGGTCAACGCGATCGCAGAGCAGGTCAAATGCGCACTGAACGGAGGAGGGG
Source organism: uncultured Methanolinea sp. (assembly GCA_964401215.1). Lineage (GTDB taxonomy): Archaea > Halobacteriota > Methanomicrobia > Methanomicrobiales > Methanospirillaceae > Methanolinea_A. The sequence goes on from CAYNXS010000031.1 coordinate 8,711, forward strand.
TGACGTTCCACGAGGTCTTCCGGACCCCCGGGCACATGGCCCTTCTCAGGGCAGCCGACGGGCTTCTTGATGTCCGGAGAGGCCAGACCGAGCTCTCCATCGCCATGGCGGAAATGGCCCACATCACCCCCGCGGTCACCATATGCGAGATGCTGGATGACGAGAGCGGGAATGCGCTCTCAAAAGAGGACGCGATCGCCTATGGAAAGAAGCACGGGTTCGTCTTCATCGAGGGACGCGAGGTGCTGGAGTTCTGGGAGGATCGTTCATCGGGGCGGAAGGCCGTGTCCGGTGTCTGATCGATCGCCTTTTCTGTGAACCCCGCACTCCCAGTATCCTGAATTGATTCATCCCCGTGGCCCCGCTTCCCTCTCCTTCGTGTGAATCAGGCATCACCCGGATCCTGGAATCCGAGCAGAATGTCGAGAATATTGGAGACGGGCTGTCTGAAAAAAAAGGAAATGGTTCCTATTTGGCAAGTTTCATGAGCGTTTCTTCAGGGAGCATCTTTGCGATGGACGTCTTCGTGGGGCAGCGGCCGGGTTTGATCCCGGCAGCCTTTGCGGCCTCCTTGAGGGCTTTTAAGTCGAGATTCTTTATCAGTTCCTTGAGTTCTTCATCTTTCATAGGTGATCAAATGAAAATCTACCTGATCACCATGGTGATAAAAGTTTGTGATCCCGGGGGATCGCCCTTTTAGATCTTCAACTGGGTAAGTGCTTCGTACGCCACTTTCCGGAACAGTGCAGGATCGATATTGTACTCCCGTTTTGCCCGCTCGCCATCGGGGGTCGGGCCTGCCGTGTCAATCCGGTCAAGGGTGGCCTTTGCGGTATCGAGCACCCACTGGTCCCGGATATCCTTGTCCACCTGGGTGATCGACTCGCAGCGAATCGATATGAGTGCGGCCCCATCGGGGGCCTGGTACACGTTTGGTTTTCCCACGACCGCCACGAAGGTGGGGGGCTCGAGCCGTGCAATCTGCTGCATGGCCTCAGGCTGGTAACTTCCGGCCATCACGAAGAAGGTTCCCGTGGGATCGACCACCCTTGCCCGGTAGAACATGTTCTGCTCTCCCTGCCTCCTCTTCTCGGTGAGCGTCCCGGCGATGAAGACCCTGTTGCACCGGGCGCCCGTGGGGAGGAGAATGAACGTCGGGCTCTTTTCATCCTGGCCCTCCTTGAAATGGATCCGGCTCTCCTTGAGTTCCACGGCAAAGACCCGCCGTGCCGGTTCCCGCTCGAAGATTCCCTCTTTTCTCCCTGCCGGTCCTCCGCCCATCATAGCGAACCACCTGCCCGGTTCAGGAGATCGGCAAGGTTTTCGGGCTGGTAATGGAGGATCTCGCATCCCGAAACCAGCATCCTGTTCTCGATCACACGGCCCTGGCAGGCAAGATACCGGCCGAGGAGTGCCTCACGAAACTTCATAAACACCTCATCCATCCCGAGCGGATTGTTCTCTGCGAGTTCCCGGGCCTGGTCGAGGTTCATCCCCACAAGGCGCTCTGTCTCACCACGCTGCACGAGGATCTCCCTCGTCTCAGTGCCGTCATCAAGCCAGCCCTTGATCCGGAGGTCGTACTGGTATTGCGGCTGGATCTCGTGGACCGGGCAGTAATTCTGCCGGGAAAGGACCCGGTTGCATCCCTCCACGGGACAGCGCCTGATCAGTCCTGAACCGGGAGCGAGGTGCACAAATGCCCCCTGGAAAGAGGCATTCCCGGAGCTGACCTGGATATCCCCCTCCTCCGGGACTACCGTGGCAGTATTCAGGGTAAGGGAGAGGCGGCTGTTGAATTCATCCACCGTTGCATAAAATATGGTGTAGACGCCACCCGGGTTCAGACGCTCGCGTCCCTCCTCTTTCCACACGATGAACCGGACGCTCCCTGTCTCATCCGCCACCAGCCCCGACTGCAGGATGCGATCATGTGTCGCATCCCACTCCTGGACCACCTTTCCGCGAATGCACGCCACGCCGGGCGAGAGGTCGCGGATGGGTGTCACTGCCGGTTTGAGTGCACCTTCGTGCGGAATCTCGGTCACCGTGGTCCCGGAATGGACTTTTAAGGAGAGCATTCCCTTATACTGATCGACCACGGCAGATTCAAACCGGTACCACTTCCCGGTTTCAAGTGCCGGGGCATTCGCCCGTGCCCAGACAACAAACCGCATCGCCCCTGCATTGTCTGCGAGAATGCCAGTCTGCGCGATGGAGGGGGAAGGTGCCGAGGTGAGGGCGACTACCTTGCACTCCACGGTCACCCATTCACCATTCTGGACCTGGTTGAGGGTCTTCTGATCTCCCGGGCTGCCGGTCGCCTGGAACGTGGTGATCGAGAACTCCCGTGCAAGCTCGTTCAGCACGGTTCTCTCTGCCTCTGCAGGAGGGACCCCGAACTCGTTCACAAGGCGCGTTAACTTGGTCTCGATACTGGTTTTATCCGCCGGATGCCCGTGCGACGTGATTTTCTGGGAGATTCTTTCTGCTGCTTCGGAAAAATTCATTCATACATCTCCAGCGGAGTACTGGTAAACCCGGAGTAGTTAAAGAATACGGAAGTGCAGTGAAACTGGGACGCACAGGTACCGGTTGCTGCAGGTTTATATGCAAAAACCAAGTACATACTGAGCATATGGAACTCACTGCAGAAAGTACAATTTACGATCTTCTGAAGGCAAAACCCGAATCTGCAGAGGTTTTGTTCAAGTTCGGCATGGGGTGTGTGGGATGCGCCATTGCCCGGGGAGAGACGATCAAGGAGGCAGCAATGGCCCACGGGATCCCCCTGGACGAGCTCGTCTCCGCGCTCGGGATCGCACAGTAAGGCGGCTACAGGATCCCTTTTTTCTGCTTCAGCTCGGCGAGCGGAGCCTCGGGGTGGGCAAGGAGGTAATCCGCAATCTCGGGCTCGTGGAGGAGCGTGCATCCGCTGCAGTTCCATACCGGGCCATTGTTGGAGGAGCTCTTCACCCACTGCCCAAGGCTTTCGTCCTTGCAGGGGTAGAACGGGCAATAACAGAACTCGCACCGCTGCGTGGGAAAATGGCAGGGGAAGTACGGGCATTGTTCAGGAACCCATTCGACCCAGTGGTCTCCCTGGAACCGGCTGAACACAAACAACGACGGCCGGTTCCTGCCCGCCCGCCCGTCATCTCCCGCGAGGGCTTCCTGGATGCCGAACAGGACTGCGGAACGGATCCTGTCCCCGATTGGCGTGGAGACCCCTCCATGCAGGTGCACAACCTCGCCTTCGCAGGCGACAATCACGCCATCTGCAGGGTCACCCAGGGAAGGTCTCCCAAGGGAGTGAAACGCTTCCACCCTGGCAGCAGTCGCTGCCATCATGGATTCAAGGAGTGCAGAGTCGGTCATGCCTTCCCTGCTGTGCACCACCATGGAGACGGGAACAGGCGATCCCCTGTCCCGTCCGGGGGCTCCGGCAGAGATGAAGAGCGTGATAAAATCGTGCTGGAGTATGCAGAGATCCCTGAGCGGGAGCCCTGTTACAAGACCAAAAAATTCCCATGGAAGACCTTCACGACGGATTAAACGGTTGAATTCATTTGAAAAATCAGGGACGCTCCCCTCTCTCTCATGGTGATGAAGAAGTATAGTCGGGACCTGTCCCAGGCCCCCGGGGATCCCTGTGCAGGCAGCACGGAACTCCCCGCGAAGAATAAGGGTTCGGTTACGAAAATAATACCTCATGCTGGAGAAAGGTTGCGATGGTGTGGTTCACCAGGAATAAAAGGTGTGCGCTCGGAGGTGCCTGCAGGCCTGGAGAAGGGTGGAGTTCTCGTCGGTTCCATCAGACTGGATGATTTCAATCCTTTCCAGAAATACCTTTGGAATATCACGCGATTCGCTGCGTGAAACAGACGTCGCCCCGCGTGCCGGCCATATCACCGCTGCCGCTTCAGGTATCTCCTCATCAGGCGCAATGCACAGAAGTCCCCGCACATGGTGCAGACATCGCCATCACTCCCTGATTTCCCGGCCGCTTCAGGGTCAATCGCCATCGCACGCTGCCCCCTCCTGTCCATATGTGCCCTCTTCTCTGCCATCTCGCGGTCCTGCACGTCAAGGCCGAGCCTTGATGTGTCCCCGATATGGGCGGCAATTCTCCATGCCAGGAGCCCCTCCCGGACCTGTTCGGGGGTGGGAAGCCCCAGATGCTCGGCGGGGGTGATGCAGCAGAGGTAATCCGCCCCAGCGGCACCAGCCGCACTGGCACCGACGCAGCCGGCGATGTGATCGAGTCCAAGTGCGATGTCGGTAGGGAGCGGCCCGGCCACGAAGAGGGGGAAACGGGATGCTTCCTTGTATTGTGTGATAGTAGGAGCGATCCTGTCGTACCTGATATGCCCGCCTGCCCCCTCGATTATCACCTGGACGCCAGCGTTGTGAGCCTCCTCTGCAAGGGCGATATTCATCTGCAGTTCCGCGCTCTGCGCAGCATCCCACCCGTCTCCGATGCACCCGCTCCGGACCGAATTCCCGAGGGAGAGCACTATCCCGTGGGAACGCATGATCCCGATGATCTCCTGGAAGTGCTCAATAAACGGGTTCTGGCAGCCATTGTGCAGCATGAACGCCGCTGTGATGGAGCCGCCCTTTGAAACTATCCCAAGCGTCCTTTCCGCAGTCCTGCACATCTCCAGGATATCCATGGTGACGCAGTGGACTACCATGGAGCTCACACCCTCGTTGGCCTGTGTGCGGATAAGATCGAGGATGTCCCGGGTGGTCATAGCCTCGATCCCCTGCTCGGCCGCGGCCTGGTAGACCGGGACGGTAGTGATTGGTACTGATGTATGCTCGAAGATGAGGCGCCTGACCTCTTCCACGTGCTCGCCCATTGAGAGGTCCGAGATGGTGTCGGCACCATATTTTTCGGCAACAATCGCCTTGTTCACTTCGTCCTGCGGGATTGAACGGACATTCGAGGTGCCGATGTTCACGTTCACCTTGATACGAAGGCCTTTTCCGATACCGACATAGCGGTTTCCCCTGCGCATAATGACGGCTCTCCCGTCGTTGATGTCCTGGAAGAGATCTCCAGGATCGACATGCTCGGCATTGGCCACCATCCGGACGGGGTCCGGTACCTGACTGTGATTGGATCGGTGATATCCTGTCACGTGATCCCTCCAATACTCATCTGCCTTCTCTCAATGCAGGATCATGAGATATCATATGCGATTCGTCACAGGAGTAAGAAAGGGACCTGGCTGTTGAGAAAAGGGGATTCTCCTGTAAAGGAGAAGGGCATGATATGTTATGCCACGGTATAGCGGACCCGGTCCTTCAGTTCCTGCTGTTTCCCGGCATTCCA
>CAYNXS010000032.1:0-13760 GCA_964401215.1 uncultured Methanolinea sp.
GGTTTTCCCTGTGATGCCATACTATTGATTGAAACCGCGGGTTATGCCGTATAACCTGCCTGATACAATCCTATTTTATTGTGTCAGCGATTATTTCTGACCATGAATAAGAGAATACTGTGTATAATGGCAGTTCTTTGTGCACTGGTGCTTATCATAACACCGGCTGCTGCAGCATCCTATACTTCAAAGTTGCCCGGCATCCAGTACCCGGCAATGAAGATTTTTACCCCGGTAACAAACGACAAAGCCCCGAATACTGCACTACTCTCTGCGGTCACGGCAAGGAACTATGGATCACATTATAACGGGTATATCCGGTGTTTCCTCGGGTAAGTGTGAGGAAAATTTTTATTTTCATACAATCGTCGGGATCCACGATAGCAGGAAATAATCTTCCTGGACTCCTGGTATCTCCGGTTGATTGGAACAGGAAGAATGTGAAATGTTCCTACTCTCTGGTCTGACAGCGAGTGGAATGGTATCAATTGTATAAATCCAACAGGGACGTAAAAGAAGGATATTTCAGCCTTTTTTCCCTCTTCACCCCATTCCACAACTGTTATAGCAGGGGATAACTCCATGTTACAATGTAGCATGGCAGGGAGGGGTGGGTATTCAAGAGATCGGGTACGATGAGGTATATACCCGGTCGCTCCATGACCCGGAGCATTTCTGGGGGGAGGCGGCAGAACAGGTCTCATGGATCCGACCATGGGATCGCGTGCTCGATACCTCACATTCTCCCTTCACCCGGTGGTTCCCGGGAGGGGTGCTCAATACCTGTTACAATGCCCTTGACCGGCATATCGAGCGTGGGAACGGGGATCGCACTGCACTCATCTATGACAGCCCGGTAACCTCAACCATCAGGAAGTACACCTACCGGGAGCTCCGTGACCTGGTTGCCCGGTGTGCGGGAGGTTTGCGGGGACTCGGCGTGCAGAAAGGGGACAGGGTTGTCATCTACATGCCCATGATCCCCGAAGCCGTCATCTCCATGCTTGCCTGTGCAAGGATCGGGGCGGTTCATTCGGTGGTCTTTGGGGGATTTGCTCCCCGGGAACTCGCATCCCGCATCCGGGATGCCCGGCCCAAGGCGGTTCTCATCGCATCGTGCGGGATAGAGGTGAACCGCATCATCCCGTACAAACCCCTGATCGACGAAGCGATTTTTCTGGCAGGCGTCCCGGTCGATCACTGCGTCATCGTCCAGAGGCCCCAGCACAGGGCCGAACTCTCAGAGAAGAGGGACCGGGAATGGGCGGGATACATGGATGCCGCACAGGCCGCAGAATGCGTTCCCCTGCAGGCAACCGATCCGCTCTACATCCTCTATACGTCAGGGACCACCGGGATCCCGAAAGGGGTTGTCCGGGATTGTGGCGGGCACCTTGTCGCACTCCTCTGGAGCATGAAGCATATCTACGGACTCGTACCCGGGGAGACCTTCTGGGCAGCATCGGATGTCGGGTGGGTCGTAGGGCATTCCTATATCACCTATGCCCCTCTTGCGTTCGGGAGCACGAGTATCATCTACGAGGGCAAGTCGGTCGGGACCCCTGATCCCGGGGCCTTCTGGCGGGTGGCATCGGCTCATCGTGTACATGTGCTCTTCTGTGCACCCACCGCGTTACGGGCGATCAAACGCGAGGATCCCGAGGGAACCTGCATGAAGAAGTATGATCTCTCTATGCTGCGGACGCTCTTCCTCGCAGGTGAGCGGTGCGACCCCGACACCCTTGCATGGGCACGCTCCCGGCTCTCGATCCCGGTCATCGATCATTGGTGGCAGACAGAGACCGGGTGGGCAATTGGAGCGAACCCGGTGGGCATCTCCATGCTCCCCGTCAAGCCGGGTTCCTGTACAAAAGCCATGCCCGGCTACGATGTGCATGTACTGGATGACAGGGGGTGCGAGGTTTCACCGGGCATCACCGGGAATATCGTGATCCGCCTGCCCCTCCCCCCGGGATGCTTCACAACACTCTGGCAAAAGGATGAGGAGTGCACACGAACCTATTACTCTGCATATCCAGGATTCTACCTCACAGGGGATGCGGGGTATATCGACGCTGACGGCTACCTCTGGATCATGGGCCGGACAGACGACATCATCAATACGGCCGGCCACCGGCTCTCAACGGGCGCGATGGAGGAGGTGCTTGCATCCCACCCGGACGTAGCTGAGTGTGCGGTCACGGGTGTCGCTGACGAAGTGAAGGGGGAGATCCCGATAGGATTCGTCGTCCTCAAGGCTGGAGTGCAGCGTGAGAACGGGGATCTCGTCCGTGAGCTTGTTCAACTGGTCAGGGAACGAATCGGCCCGATTGCGTCTTTTAAGGTAGTGTTGGTGGTGAACAGGCTCCCGAAGACGCGGTCTGGGAAGATCCTGCGAGGGGTGATGAAGAAGATCGCCGATGGTGAGCGGTATTCGGTTCCCCCGACCATTGAAGATCCCGTGGTTCTCACGGAGGTTGCAGAGAGCCTCCGGGGGATAGGGTATCCGAAAGCAGCGTGATATTGAGGGGTGCCTTGCAATAACCTCAACTGATGACCCACCCGTTTCTCGTGGGAGTTATCACAGTTCCACCGGAGGATATTTTGCATTGGTCTGCGGAACTCCTGATCACGGAGGCCACAAGGCGATGCTCATCGGGATGGATGTCGGCGGCACGAATACCGACCTTGCCATGGTGGGAGAGGAGATCGTGTCCGAGAAGATCTCCAATACCAGGGGAATACGGGAAGCTCTTCTCAGGATACGGGTCCCCGGAAGGCTTGCCGTCAGCACCTCTACTCCGCTCAACCGGGTGCTTGCCGGGACACCTGTCACGGTGCAGACTATCCTTGTCCCCGGGCCGGGACTCTTCTGGCCGGGTGGCGTGAAAGGGGCTGTCAACCACCGGGGGGATGTGGTTGAGTCCATCGACCCACATGAGATCAGAGAGATCCTCACGCGGGATCATGGGGATGCCCTCGCGATTATAGGAAAGTTCTCCATCAGGAATCCTGCTCTCGAGAAGGAGATTGCATCCCTTGCCCTCGCACAGTACCCGGAAAAGAGTACTGCCATGAGCTACTACCTCGCTGATCTCGACTTCCCGGGGCGGATCGCGACCACCCGGCTGAATGCCGCGATGAAGGAGACCGTCACGCGGCTGGCAGGCGAGATCGGGGCAGAGAGGAGAGATGTGCTCTTTTTCAAGGGAGACGGGGGGCTCATCCCGCCGGGATATGCGGTCAATAATCCATCAGTTCTTGCCCATTCAAGTGCCGCTGCGGTCGCGCTCGGTGTCCGGTTCCTCTCGGGGATTTCCGACTGCACGGTGGTCGATGTTGGCGGAACCACGACGGATCTTGTTCCCCTCGAGGGAGGGGTTCCCCAAATGGAGTTCCTTATCCATGGGGGGGAGAGGACTGTGACCCGGGCGGTGGTTGCAAAGTCCCTCCCCTTTGGTGGAGATTCCCTGGTGGAAGAGGGTCGTCTTCTACCCCGGAGACTTGGTGATGCCCTTGCGTTTGGGGGGAGTCACCCGACGCTCACCGATGCCCTGAACGTGAACGGGGAAGAGATCGGGGATGCAGATACATCCCGGAGGCTCTCCCGGGAATCAGCAGCTGTTGCAGTCGAGGAGTACCTCGACCAGGTATCTAAGGCGGTCTCATCGATGGGAGCGAGGCATCTCGTGGGTGCCGGCTACCTCGCACCGTTCCTTGTTCCCGAAATTGCCCGCCGTTCTGGGATCCGTTACACGATACCTCCCCACTGGGATTGTGCCAATGCCATAGGGGTCGCCGTCTCGAGGGTGAGTCTTTCACTGCACGCACGTTTTGACTCTGGACGGGGCTGGGTCGCATTCAATGGCGAGCACCAGCCACTCCGGTCAATGGGGGACGACGATGCTCTTGTCGAGATGTGCAAGGAAGAGGTGAGGAGACGGGCAATTGCGGCAGGTGCACAGCAGGGAGATGTGCGGGATGTCGAGGTTCTCCATGTCCATTCCTACGATGTTGTCCGGGGAGCCTCCCGGAGCTCCCGGATCGCGGACGTGGTGGTTCAGGTTGTACCGGGGATCACCGTGGAGGCACCATGACCACCGCACTTGTGTTCCATCCTGACTTCCTCCTCCACGAACAGTCCCGCGACCACCCCGAACGGAGAGAGCGGCTCTCCTATACCATCGACCAGATCAGGGAGGAAGGGCTGATGCATCACCCTGCCGTTACAGTACTCACCCCTGAGAACGCATCCATGGAGGCGGTTTTGCGGGTGCACCATCCCGAGTACCTGGCATTCCTGGAGCACTCGAGCAGAGCGGGCGGCTTCATCGATTTTGATACAAACATCCCTCCTAACCTCCTCTCCCACGCACTCCTGGCAGCGGGTGGGGCGATACGGGCAGCCGATGCCGTTCTCGAAGGGGAGGCAGACAATGCATTCGCACTGGTTCGTCCCCCGGGACACCATGCTCGCCCGGGGACCGGGGCGGGATTCTGTTATCTGAATAATATGGCAATCATGGTCAAGCACGTGCAGGAGAGGGGTATTGAGAAAGTGATGATCCTCGACTGGGACGCCCATCACGGTGATGGGACCCAGGCGATCTTTTACGAGGACCCCTCCGTGCTCTTCACCTCAATTCACCAGAGTCCTTTTTATCCCGGTTCTGGGAGTGTCGATGAGACTGGCTGCGGACCCGGGATGGGGTATACCGCGAACATGCCGGTCCCTGCCGGTTCCGGTGACGAGAGTTACTCCTATCTCCTTGAGACGATAATCGAGCCACTCGCCCGCGAATTCCGCCCTGATCTCATCGCAATATCCGCGGGGCAGGACAACCATTTCACCGATCCCCTCACGGGACTCGCGCTCACGGCAGCAGGATATGCCGGGATGATGAAGGGAGCGGTTGGACTGGCACGAGACCTCTGTGGGGGAAGGCTCGTCGCGATCCTTGAGGGCGGATACAGCGTCGAGGGGGGGCTCCCCTATACCAACCTCGGGATCCTGGCGGCAATGGCGGACCTCGATCTCCGGTCCATCAGGGAACCGGAGATCTACCGGGAGTGGCTGATCCGAGCGAGCGATCCCTCGGCTCACGCAAGGGTCAGGGAGAACGCACATGCGCTTCGGACGCATCTGTCACCATACTGGACCTGTTTTCGGTGACAGTATCACACGTGTGGCCTGTCCGAACGCTGGAATAATGTAGGAACAGGGTTTACATGACTTCGGAAATGGCATCGACAAAGATCCGCATCGGGCTGATCCAGGCCCCCGCAGGAGAAAATGTCCGGGACAACCTGGACCATACGCTCCAGTTGGCTGAGAATGCCCTCAAGAGGGGTGCCCGGATCATATGCCTGCAGGAGCTCTTTTCATCCCCCTATTTCCCGAATTCCCATGGTGCCGATGCTGCACGGTATGCAGAATGTGTCCCGGGGAATACCACAACGATTCTTTCCAGTCTCGCTCGCAAGTATGGAGCGGTGATCATCGCTCCCTTCTTTGAACGGGGGAACGACGGACGGTTCTACAACGCAGCGGTCATCATAAGGCCTGACGGCACGCTCGGCAGGATATACCGGAAGGTGCACATCCCCGAGGATCCTCACTATTTCGAAAAGGAGTATTTCTCGGAAGGGTCGGGGTATGTGGTTGAGGATACGCCGTTTGGCAGGATCGCGGTCCTTATCTGTTATGACCAGTGGTTTCCGGAAGCGGCAAGGGCGGTCACTCTCCTCGGGGCCGAAATTATCTTCTACCCCACCGCACTTGGATACATCCAGGGTCTCGATGATCCCTGCGAGGGGGACTGGAAGGATGCCTGGCAGACGGTCCAGAGGGGTCATGCCATCGCAAACGGGATCCACATCGCTGCAGTGAACCGGGTAGGGGTGGAAGGGGATCTCCGGTTCTTCGGGGGATCCTTTCTCTGTGACGCATTCGGCAACATCCTCGCCCAGGGCGGCGATGGTCCCGGGGTTGTGATAGGGGATGTTGATCTCTCCATGAACGAATGTGTCAGGGAGGGATGGGGATTTTTGAGAAACAGGCGCCCGGACACGTACCTGCCGATCGTCCAGGTGCAATCCTCCATCACGCGATCAGTCCCAGCGAATGCAGGCTATCGAATGCCGGCAGAATGGGAACCTCACCAGGGTGTCTGGCTCTCGTGGCCGTATGACAACGACACATTCTTTGACCTCTCCCGTGTTGAGGAAACCTACTTCGGGATGATCAGGGCGCTTCAGGGGATGGAGAGAATCTTTCTTTTGGTCCGCGACCAGGAGATGCTCATCAGGGTACAGGGTTTTCTCTCGGAACGCGGGATCGACACCCGTCAGGTGCGGTTCATCGTCCACGAATATGCGGACGTCTGGTTCAGGGACTATGGTCCGACATTCCTCGTGCACGGGAGGGATCCGGGAATCGCGATGGTTGACTGGAAATTCAATGCATGGGGCGGCAAGTATCCCGAGCTCGAGGCTGATGATCGTATTCCGTCCGTGCTTGGAAGGGTGCTGAACTGCACGCCCTACACTCCGGGAATGGTGCTGGAAGGGGGTGCGATCGATGTCGACGGGTGCGGAAGCCTGCTGACCACAGAGCAGTGCCTCCTCCATCCCAACAGGAACCCTGGGATGGGCAGGCAGGAGATTGAAACGACACTTCGCGATTTCCTTGGAGTCTCACGCTGCATCTGGCTGAGAGGGGGAATTGCCGGGGATGACACCGACGGGCACATCGATGATGTCGCCCGGTTTGTCGATCCCCGGACTGTGGTATGTGCCCTTGACGAGAACAGGGAAAGTGAAAATTACCAGGTTCTCTTGGAAAATTTCAGGATCCTCCAGGCCACATCCGCGTATGACGGCTCTCCCTTGAAGGTAGTCCCCCTGCCCATGCCAGCCGCTCTGGATGATCCGGTTCCTGCAAGCTACACCAATTTCTATATCGGGAACGGGGTGGTCCTCGTCCCAACCTTCCATGATCCTGCTGACGGGCGGGCACTCCGGACGCTCCAGGGACTCTTTGATTCCCGCCGGGTGATCGGAATCGACTGCAGGGAGATGATACAGGGTATGGGGGCCATCCACTGCGTGAGCCAGCAGTATCCCTCGCCGTGAACTGCGGATAAGTACGGATTCTCGAACTACCTGTATTCCTGGTTATTCTTTGTCCGGTGTGAATGAGAAGTGAAGGTGAACGAGGATCCATGCATGGCCGGTCCCCTTCAGTACCGCGGTAAACCTTCCTTCAGATCGTGTGTGACGTTCACCGTCAAAAAAACCACACGTTCCCGTTATCCAGCTGATAGTCCCTATGGCCTCCACGCGGATGTCCAGGAAACTCAGCTCCTTCACGCGATCTGCCCTCCTCTCCAGGAATTGGCGGAACTCCCCTATGTCGCTGAACTGGTCAAGAGGCCAGAAGCCAAACCCTGAACACTCCTCATCTGCATGGGAGAGGAGACCGGGGATATCGCCGCAATTCCAGAGCCGCACGATACAATCGAGGGTGTCGAGCACCTGCAAGCGTGTCTGCTGACTCGGATTCATGAGGGTATGGTAGGAGATCAATCCATACAATGATATCGACCGGTCAATGCTTCTATAAAAAAAACTACATGGTTCACTTTGTGACGCAGGCATACAGAATGAAAATCGCGGATGCGATTTTCATATAAAAAAAAGGGGAACATACTCCACTTCAGGAAGGAGGTAACCCGACAAATGTGAAGAACACCGTGGTGCCCCGATCGACCTCAGACTCTACCCAGATGGCCCCTCTGTATCTCTGGATGATCCTCTGGACGATCGTGAGACCTATCCCGGCCCCTTCGTATTCCTGGGCAGGGTGGAGTCTCTGGAATACCCCGAATATCTTGTCGCGGTACTGCATATCAAAGCCGACCCCGTTATCTCTGACATAATACACGGGCCTTCCATCCTGTTCCATGCTGCCTACCTCGATCTTCGCAGGATCGCGTTTCCTTGTGAATTTCAGTGCATTCGAGAGGAGATTTGAAAACACCTGTCTGACAAGCGAGGGATCGCCGGTGAGGGGAGGGAGATCCTTTATGGCAAACTCGATATTCCTGCCCTCTCCCTGCGGCTGGAGTTCGTCGATAATCTCCTTTACAAGTGAAGAGGGATACACGGTCTGGTCAACAAGGGGCTGTCGGGACATGCGGGAGAAATTCAGGATGGCATCGATCAGCAGCCCCATCTGGTAGATGTTGTACCGGATACGTTCGAGATACCTGGCGCCATCTTCTGACAGCTGGTCAGAGTGCTTCGAGAGGAGCATGTAGGAGAACCCGTCGATAGCCCGGAGAGGTGCTCTCAGGTCGTGAGAGACTGAATAACTGAATGCCTCCAGTTCCTTATTCGCATTCTCGAGATCCTGGGTGCGTTCGGCAACCTTCTGCTCGAGCATCTCGTTTAACAGATGGAGTTCCTCCTCCATCTCCTTCAGCCGTGTGATATCGTTTCCAATCGAGAGCACCTCGCTCACAACACTTCCGGGACTCTGGATGACCTTGTTTGTCCATGAGATCCAGACCCGCGTCCCGTCACGCTTCATATTTTCATTCTGGTGAACTTTGTACAGGTCAGGGTGGATCGAGATATCCAGGATCATCGTTCGCTGGTCCCTGTTATTGGGGCCGGTTTCCGGGACAATGGATCCCACGACATTCATGCCTATAAGTTCCTCACGAGAATATCCGAAGAACGAGAGTGCGTATGGGTTTGCAAAGGTGATGGTCCCATCCGAGGTGAATCGCAAGATGATACTGTTGGCACTTTCGACAAGGGTACGGAACTTCTCCTCGCTCTCCTCAAGTGCGGCAGTGATCCGCATTCGCTCAATTTCCGCCGATGCTTTCACCGCGATGATCGTGATGATCTCCTTTAAGGAAGGGATTGGCGGGATGGGATCCCTGAAGAGTGCGCAGAGGACCCCGATCACCTGGCCCTGGGCATTTTTCAGGGGAGTGCCCACATATCCACGTATATTGAGTTCGATGATATCCTTGCTGCCCGGGAAAATCTCTGCAACATTATCTGGGTATATGCAGAATTCTTTCTCCACGGTATTCTCGCAGGGAGTTCCCTTCAGTGTGTAACTGTAGTTGGGGATTTCATTCCCGTCGAGGAACATTGAGAGGACCCTGACTCCCTCCATGTCTGGCTTGATATCCCCGATCATGACGCAGTCCGCATGAAGCCAGGAACTGATATTTTTTGTAATTTTCCTGAGTGAATCAAGACCTGTCGTGCCGACCATGCTCTTCACCATGGCCTGGAAGGCTGCGTCTGTATTTTTCCGATCAGTGATATCCCTCCCCACAGACTGGTACTCCAGAATGTTGCCCCTCGTATCGAAGATGGCCCGGTCGTTCCACTGCTGCCAGCGCACCTCTCCACCCGGGAGGATTATCCTGTGCTCGATGGTCCCTTCAGGGTGCTCCTGGGAAAACGCCGAGAAATACCCATTGAGCGCGGGAATATCATCGGGGAACACGGTTGGCCTGAATTGTGTTCCGATGATCCGGCTGCAGGGGACTCCGAAATACCGGCAGTAGGCGTCATTCACAAAGACATGGGTTCGATCGGGGCGGAACCTCGCGATCATCTCATTCTGCGTCTCCACCACAGAGCGGTACCGCTCCTCGCTCTTCCTGAGAGCATCCTCGCTGTCCTGCAACTGGAGGATTGTCCCCTTGAGGGTCTGCACCATGGCGTTGATGCTGGTCTCGATGCTCTCGAATTCGACCGCCGTCGGAGGAGAGATGCGGTGAGAGAGGTCTCCCTGCGAGATGCGATCGACATCGGCGACTATCCCCTGGATGGGTTTTGAGAATCTTCGTGCGAGAATAAAGGCGAGGAGGCCACCTCCAAGGAGCACGATCCCTGCGACGAGGAGATGATAAACCACCAGTGTCTGGAGATCGCTCGCTATCTTGGCTTTATTATACACGATCTCCACGATAAGGCTCATGTCTGCGGCGTATTGCGGATCCAGCATATCCACGAAGAGCCACTTCCTCACCCTCTTCCCATCCGGGTCAGAGAACTCGAGGCTTGTCCGGTCTCTCAGGATCCGATCAAGGACTTCGGACTGCGTAGCGTCTGGAATGTAACTTGCATTGCCCACGACCCTCTTCTGTTTCTGCCATATGCGGATCTCCTCGATATACGGATTGAACTCTCGGGCTTCTTCCCGTATATCTCCGTACCGGAGACCCCTCCGCTCCGGGGCAATCCTCTCCGATGTAAGACCCAGTTCTATCACATAGCGATTATCGTGGGTCGGCATGTAGGCGAATTTGGTGAGGGCGCCGCTTACCCATTCCGTGACGATACGGTCAGGATAAAACCCGGGAATGTCCCATATTTTCTGAAGGTACTGATAAAAATCGGGGTAAATGACAGAAAAATCAAGGCCGATATCGGGAGCGGATGTTGAATATTCGATCACCCCTGATGTATTGATGACATAGATGGACATTCCTGTCCTCTCTTTGAGTTCCAGGAGATCCATCTGCGAAGGATCTCCGCCTGAGAGGTTGTACTCCTCCATCACGATCGAGAAGCCTTCCTCCATCCGGTCATTGTAGGTATTATCATACATCTTCAGCCCGGTATCCATGCGGTTGAAGGATGAGACCAGATTGGCCTCCGTCATATTCCGGAGTGTCTGTTCGTTCTCCTGGTAATCCCGGGCCATGATGGTATAGTTGATGGTGATGCCGGCGATCACCATGATGATGATAAGTGAGAAAATCACCACCATCAGCTGCGTCCTGAAGGGCTGTTTCGGGGATAAGAGACTCATACAGGCCTCACATATGTAACCTTGGCGGGAATGTGCACTTCTCTGGATCCCGAGGAGTGCTATTATCGGAGGATATGATACGGGTTTGTATATAGGTACTGGTTTTTCCATGCAATATGCGGTTTCATGTCCGGGATCGTGGTATTCAATGAAAATGCCTGACGGTCCTGGACGTTTTCGGGAAAGGCTCTCCACTACGGAAAACCTGTGATCCTGTCCTTGGAAGTGCCCCGGTGATTGTCCGAGACTCTGGCAATCCCGATGAACCTGCAGGGTGGATATTCGGAGATATTTATTCTTGTATTTGAGGATTTCGAGCCTGTTGATCGGAATCTATTTGTTATCGGATACGGGAGATGTGTGATAAGGATTGCCAGTGCCATGGACCAGGATGAAAAGAGCGAATATATCGAACGGCTTGAGCAGCGGATAGAAAGACTCTCGAATGAGAATGCCGCACTCGCGATGACGCTGAACAAACTTCTGAGAGAGACTATGAAGCTCAAGGCCGAGAATAAGAGCCTGGAGATGAGGATTGCTGCGTTAAACCCAGTCCCTGATATCCGGCTGCCACCGGAGAACCTCTCTGAATGAATGAATCACTGCGTCCCGGTGCACCCTCCCATGAGGGTACGCGGATCGTCATGCACGTCGACATGGACAGTTTTTTTGCATCGGTCGAGGTCCGGGAACACCAGGATCTTGCAGGGAAACCCGTCGTGATAGGTGCCGACCCGAAGAACGGTGAAGGGCGGGGGGTTGTCTGCACGTGCTCGTACGAGGCAAGGAAATATGGCATCCATTCTGCCATGGCCATATCCCGGGCATATCGCCTCTGCCCGGACGCGGTCTTTCTGATCCCGCGATACCGCCTCTATTCGGAGGTGTCGGAGCGGATCATGGAGATCCTGAGAGGATACGCTGATCGTTTCCAGCAGGTAAGTATCGACGAAGCGTACCTCGATGTCACATCCCTCCGGAACTATGAATGGGCAGGAGCCATGGCAGCGAGGATCAAGGATGACATTATGTCAGCAGAGCATCTTTCCTGCTCTGTCGGGATCGGGCCAGGAAAGACCATTGCCAAGATCGCGTCAGACATGAAAAAACCCGGGGGCCTCGTCGTCATACACCCGTCGCAAGTTGTGGAGCTGATCCATCCGCTCCCGGTCACACGTATTCCCGGCATCGGCCGGAAGACTGCCGTTGCCCTCAATCAGAGAAACATCTCCACCATCGGTGATATTTCCCGGACTGACATCCAGGTTCTCCGTGACATCTTCGGGAAGGGGGCGGTCCAGGTCAGGAACCTTGCGGAGGGTGTTGATCCTTCAGAAGTCAGCGAAATCTCAGGGAGTAAATCCATCAGCAGGGAGACTACGTTCCCGCACGATTGTGAGGATCCCGGGCACATACTCGATACGCTGGAAAAGATGAGTCAAACCCTGTGCAGCGATCTCGATCAGCTGGACCTTCTTATCAGGACGATTTCCATCAAGATCAGGTTTTCGGACTTTTCAACGGTGACAAGGGCCCGCTCATTGCCCTGTCATACCAGGGATCCCCGTGCGATCCTGAGCACCGCGAGGGAGCTTGCCCTTCCCCTCATTGCAGGGACGAAAATCAGGCTCGTGGGGCTTCGGCTCTCGTCCATTGCAACCATCGACAGCACCCAGAAGACGATCGGGGATTTCTTTTCATAAGCAATGGCTGGCCAGGGCGACGGAAGAAGAGTGTTACTGCGTGAACACAAGAAGAAAAAAGTTGTTGGGGCGGTCCCCTGGGGGGAGGGGAGCGCCTCCCTCTTATGATGAGACCCACGAGGCAGAAAAATGAAAACCCTGTATCTGCCCGCTGGCGGTCACCATCTGGTGGTACTCGAATTCGGAGACCACTCCCTGTGCATTGCCATACATCGAGTGCTGGTTCACCCAGGCTGACATCCTGCCCTGTGCAGAAGAGCCCTTGGGGGAGGTTCCTGACCCTGAAAGGCCAGGGTCCCCCTGCACTGCGTTCAGCGCTGTCTCTTCAGGGAGGGGAGATGTTGTGCCCTGTGAATAGAGAGAGTCCAGGGAAAGGGGGCTTTGCTGCTGTGGGGGGCAGAAGAGAGATTCCGGACACTCAAAAACCAGGGCTGCTCCTGCTGCCGGCAGTATGAAAAGGCATATGAGGATGATGCCTGGCAGCATGAGATTGCGATGCTGGTACTCCACTATGGTTTCACCTCCTGCATTTTGGGATCGGGAACAAGCATGGTAGTCCGGATCCCACGAGAGGATCCGGTGCTTCTCCCGGGCGTCAGGTCAGAGTGTATGCGACCCTCCTGGCGCCAAGAACCATACAGAACGGGATCATTATTTATATTCATCGAACCTCGCGGTTTGATACTCATACGCCAGGTGGGAAAAGCTAAATTATCGTGGGTGCATAATCACCACACATATGCCCGGACCTGTTGCGAAGAAGGAGGATTCGATGGTGCTTGACGAGCTCCGGCAGTACCTGCAGGAGATCGATGTGAACATTGTCAATGAGTTCGATGAGGGGGATTTTCGCGGATTCTGGATAAAGTTCGGGGATTTCCCCATTCTCATCGAGAACCAGAAAGGCAAGGCGTATTTCATCGTGGCCTTCCAGATCACCCTTTCAAAGGGTCCTGAAGCAGACACCCTGAGCAGTTACTACGACAAGAAGGATCCCCACTTCATTTACGAGCTCACCAAGGCATTTACGTCTCCCCTCACAGGGTTCTCGAGAATTATTGAGGATGGCCGGGTCGTGGGGTTCACCCTCTCCAGGTATATCTTTCCTTTTTACTACGATTTCAGCGTGAAGGATCTCGACCGGGCCCTCCAGGCGGTGGTGAGCCAGGGATCAGAAGGAATCGCGTTTCTCAAGACGATCCTTCCCC
>CAYNXS010000033.1:0-13638 GCA_964401215.1 uncultured Methanolinea sp.
GCAGAGGGCTATTGAACGCGCAGCACGGAAAGCGTGGCCTTAATCTCATGAAAAGCCTTCTTTATTGAGAGGTAATGGAAAGGATGGAGCGTGACGTGGTGCGGCGGGGCCGTCTCACCGGTGAGAGGACAGGTGAGATGATACATTTTCTCTCATCCATGAATGCGGACCGGTATATCGCAGATGCCGATATCCTCGTGGACATTGCTCATGTGCTGATGCTGTCCCACCAGAGGATCATCGAGAAAGAACCGGCACGACTGCTGCTCAAAGGGCTCCTTGATTTCTATGACAATGGTATCCCGCCAGCGGCATTTGATGACCGGTTTGAGGACATCCACGCGGGGATCGAGACGCTTCTCATCTCGACGATTGGCGAGGAGGCCGGCGGCAGGCTTCATATCGGGCGCTCAAGGAACGATGAAGTTGCGACCTGCCTTCGCCTGCGGGTCCGCGATGATATCGTCAGGCAGCTCTCCATCCTGATATCCCTTCGTGAGATCCTTCTCCATCTCGCAGAGGAGCATGTTGATACCATAATGCCAGGGTTCACCCATCTCCAGTACGCCCAGCCCACGACCCTGGCCCATCATCTCCTCTCGCATGAAGCGGCGTTCTCCCGTGACTTCCAGAGGATTGCCGGGGCACTCGACCGGGTAAACTGGTGCCCGCTGGGTGCCGCTGCGTTTGCTTCGACGAGCTACCCGATCGATCGGGAACTCACGGCAGAGATGCTTGGATTCTGCGGGGTGCTTGAAAATACCATGGATGCTGTCGGCTCCAGGGATTTTGCCCTTGAATTGCTCTCCGCTCTCTCTATCATGATGACCCATGCCAGCCGGGTCTGCGAGGAACTGGTGATATGGAGCTCAAATTTTGCCAGGTTCGTGGAACTCGATGATGCCTTCTGCTCCACGAGTTCGATTATGCCCCAGAAGAAGAATCCTGATACCGCAGAGGTGATGAGGGCCAAGGCGGCGTCGGTCATCGGTTCCTGTACCGCTTCGCTTGCAATCGTAAAAGCCCTCCCGATGAGTTATAACCGCGACCTCCAGGAACTCACCCCGGGACTCTGGCGCGGGATTCAGGATTCCAAGCACAGCACCCGGCTCCTCGTTGACATGCTGGCCACCGCCACATTTCAAAGGGATGCAATGGCGGCGGAAGCCAAAAAAGGGTACTCCACCGCGACTGATTTTGCGGACATGCTGGTCCAGAAGCATAGTTTCCCCTTCCGCACCGCACACACCCTCGTCGGAAAAGCAATCCAGAAGGGAGCCCTTGACCTGCCCACGCTTGACACAGCCGCACGGGAGATGGGAATTCCCCCCCTCTCGACTTCCGGGATAACTCCATCCGACATTCAAGATGCCCTCGATGTCCGTTCCAGCATTAACCGGCGAAGGGCTCCGGGGAGTCCTTCTGCGTTTGCTGTCAGGATCTCCCTATCGTCGAGAAAGAAAGCGCTCGACGAAGATTCTGAGATGCTTGACGAAAGACAGACCCGGTATTCAGGGGCTGTCCAGAGGCTTATTCAGGATGCCAGAAAGGAGGCGGGTTCTTGAACGGGTTTTCTCCGGGCGATGTTGTCCGCTGTACTCTTGGGGGGAGTGAAAGGCGGGGGGTCTACATCACAGAGCGGGATGGGATGGCAGTCCTGAAACTCGACAATGGCTACAATATCGGGGTTTCTTCCCGCGACTGTTCCCTCATTGAACGCCAGTCCCCTCAACAGGCTGCAAAAGTCGAGGTTGTCCAGGATCGATCGCTTCCCCTTCTCTCCATCGTGTCCACCGGGGGGACGATCGCGAGCAGGATCGATTACCGTACCGGTGCGGTAACGAGCCAGTTTGATGCAGCCGATATTCTGCGGGCAATACCCGGGCTTCGTGACATCGCACACTACCGCACAAGAAAACTCTACACGATCCTTTCAGAGAACATGACCCCTGCAATATGGCAGGAACTGGCCAGGGCAGTATACAGGGAGATTTTAGACGGAGCGAGAGGGGTGATCGTCACTCATGGTACCGATACCATGGCATACTCCGCTGCTGCGCTCAGTTATATGCTTGACACGCCTGTACCTGTCATCTTCGTGGGATCGCAGCGATCTGCGGATCGCCCAAGTTCTGACAACATGATGAATGCCCTCTGCAGCGCCAGCGCAGCCGTCAGCGATCTTGGGGAAGTCGCAGTGGTGATGCACGGGAATACGAGTGATGACCGTTGTGCCATTCACCGGGGGACCAGGGTACGGAAGATGCATACGTCAAGGAGGGATGCGTTCCACAGCGTGGGAATCCCTCCGCTGGGATACGTGGAATACCCCTCGCTCGCGGTGACTCTTTCTCCACACACAGTCAGGAGAGGAGCCTTCGAACCTGCACTCAGGGACCAGCTGGAATCCCGCTGCGGGCTTCTGATGTTCAGCCCGGGGATGTCCCCGGAGATCATTTCGGCATATTCAGGGTATCGCGGACTTGTGATTGCCGGCAGCGGTCTCGGCCACGTGAGTACCGCACTGATCCCGGCTCTTAAGGCTCTCATTGATGAAGGAACATTCATCATCATGACATCACAGTGCCTTGATGGCAGGGTGTGCGACCGCGTCTATGACACAGGACGCGATCTCCTCAGGATTGGCGTGGTGGAAGGCGAGGATATGCTCCCTGAAACAGCACTCGTGAAACTCATGTGGGTGCTCGGGCAGGAGCACGATCCCGACAAAGCCCGTCTCATGATGGAGGATGACAAAAAGAGGGATTTCACACGGAGGTCCCGCCATGGATTATGAGAGCCTCGGGCTGAAGGCGGGGATTGAGATCCACCAGCAGCTGAATACCGCCCAGAAACTCTTCTGCAGGTGCCCGACAATCCTGAGATCGTTTGATGAACATGACGGGGAGTTCCAGCGGTTTCTTCGTGCAACCGAGAGTGAACTTGGTGAGATTGACCGTGCTGCCAGGGAGGAGATGAAGAACCTGCGCAGGTTCTGCTATTACACCTATGACAGCACCTGCCTTGTTGAGAACGACGAGGAACCTCCCTCTCCTCTCAATCCTGAGGCACTTGGAATCGCCCTTCAAATCGCCCGGATATTCGAGATGACACCCGTCCCGCAGGTCCATACCATGCGGAAGCTCGTAATCGACGGGTCCAACACCAGCGGATTCCAGCGGACCGCGCTTATCGCACTCCACGGCACTCTTCCAAATGGCGGGGAGATTGAGACAATCTGCCTCGAAGAAGAGGCTGCACAGAGAGTAAAAGATGACGTATTCTCCCTTGACCGCCTGGGTATCCCGCTTGTCGAGATCACAACATCCCCCTGCATGCATACCCCCGAAGAAGTGCAACAGGTTGCGGAATTTCTCGGCATGGTGCTCCGATCGACAGGCCGGGTGAAGAGAGGGCTTGGCACAATCCGGCAGGATATCAACATCTCGATTCTCGGAGGTGCACGGGTCGAGATAAAGGGTGTCCAGGAGCTCGATCTCATTGCTGAGGTAGTCAAACGCGAGGTGCAGAGGCAGCAGCACCTTCTCTCCATCCGCGATCGACTGAAGGGGCGTGGAGCCAGGGTGGATAAAAACCCTGTCGACGTGACAGCACTTTTCTCCAGGACGACATCCGGGATTCTCAAAAAGGCCGGGCAAATTATGGCGGTTACGCTCATAGGATTCGCAGGGCTCGTGGGAGAGGAGATCCAGCCTGGACGGAGGCTCGGGAGCGAACTCTCCGATTATGCCAAGAAATGCGGGGTTGGCGGGATCTTCCATACCGATGAACTCCCGGCCTATGGTGTGACGGCTGACGAGGTTGCTGCACTCAGGTCGGAAGTAACAACGGGCGATCAGGATTGCGTGGTCCTTGTCGCGGGATCTGCAGCACAGGTTTCATGTGCCTGCCAGCAGGTTATCCGGAGGGCAGAGATGGCACTCTCTGGTGTGCCGGAAGAGACCAGGAAAATGCTCGAAGGGGGAAGTACTGCATACATGCGCCCGCTTCCCGGTGCAGCGCGGATGTACCCTGAGACCGATGTGCTTCCGGTCTCCATCACGAAAGAGTACTGGGACACTCTCGAAATTCCGGAACTTCTGGATACAAAAGCAGCCCGTTATGCAGGCGAGCACGGGCTTGATCCCTCGGTTGCAAGGCAGGTGGCCTTCTCGGAAAACCAGGGACTTTACGACAAGGCGGTGGAACTTGGCATTTCACCACCGCTCGCCGCGAGAACTCTCATAGCGACATTGAAAGAGCTCTCACGGGGCGGGCTCGATATCCAGCCCCTCCTTGCTGATCGTGATTCGGAGGGGAGACCCACGTGTCCCCCGGTACTGGAGGTTCTCAAAGGCGTCAGGGATGAGCTCGTGGCAAAAGAAGCGATCCCTGATGTCCTGGTGAGAATTGGGAAGGGGGAGCCGGCGGATTCCGTGATGAATTCCGTGGCATCGCGGGTATCCGATGGGGATCTCGAGGCCCTGGCGAGGAAAATCGTAGACGAGAGGATGCCTTTTGTCAGGGAGAAGGGGATGGGCGCACTCGGGCCACTCATGGGTGTCATGATGAAGGAGGTCAGGGGAGCGGTGGATGGCAAGAAGGTCTCCCATGTGTTGAAAGAAGTTCTTTCGGACGTGCTCCGGTAAGGAAAGGGAGCTGCCTTTTCTTCCCAGGGGGCGAAGTATTAAAGCAGAGCGTGGCGAATAAATTAAGGAGTTTGCATATGGGAAAGACAGGAACGGTCCAATGGACACAGGTGAAAGGGGTCAAGGGTCAGATCCGCCTTGTGCCGAAAGCTGAAGGGGATGTCAAAAAACCCGGCCCTAACCAGAGATTCAAGGCAGGAGCCTCTCTTCGGAAACTTGAGGCGCTCAACGCCGAAGGACAGGGAGGTTACCGTGGAAGACAGGGGGGACGTGGCGGTCGTGGCGGCCGCGGGGGACGTGGCGGCAGGGGAGGCCGTTCGGGAGAATCTGGCCCGCAGGCTAATCCCATGGTCAGGAAAGCCATGCGGAGGCCCAAAGTCTCAATTCTCGGTGCAAAGCAGAAGTCAGGGAAATAACCATACCCCTCACCCTTTTATCGTTTCTCGGTTTTTTTATCCTCGTCCAGAAGTATATTGTATGCATATTGTGAAGTGAGTTTATGGATCTGAAGAAAGCGGTGAAAGGGTACCAGTTCGCCGAACGGGCGAAGAGTGAATTGATCATATGCTCCCAGCTCACCATCGCGCTTGCAGGGTTTCCCGAAAAGGAACGCCCGGGTGGCAAGAGAATGCTGGTGCTTATCCTTGAAGCGGTGCGTTCCGAACTCGAATTTGCATGGAAAGGGACTGAAATCGCCGATTTCCGACGCTCAATAAACCTCCTCTCTGAAGCGATCAGCACGGTGGAGAGTGAAAATTACGGGGCGGCATCGATCAAGATGAGCGAATCCATCAGCGCTGTCACGACCGCAGCGCAGTCAACATGGCAGGTACTCGGGGAGCATGGACTCATCTGAATTCCTGGAGTTCCTGGTATCGCGCTGCTCCGTGAGAGACTATGATCAGGGTGCCGTGCCTGATGCCGATATCACCTTTATCCTTGATTCTGCCAGCACGGCACCGAGTGCAGGCAACCTGGAAGCATGGGATGTTGTGGTTGTTGACGGGCAGGAAGAGAGGGATCTTATCGCTGATACCGCGTTCGGGCAGGAGCACGTGCGGAATGCACCTCTGCTCCTCGTCGTATGTGCGAATTACGTCAGGTCGATGTCCCGTTATGGGGACAGGGGGATCCTCTATGCGATCGAGGATGCAACCATTGCCTGCACCTACATGATGCTCGCAGCCCATGCAAGGAGGCTTCATTCATGCTGGGTTGGAGCATTCCAGGAGGATGACGTAAGAGAGGTGCTTGATCTTCCGGGTCATGTAAGGCCTGTGGCAATCCTCTGCATTGGCAGAGGGTTTCCACCCAGTATGTATACAGAACGAATGCCGGTGGTGGAACACGTCCACCACCATTCTTGGTGAGTGGGAACAATGCCTGATTTCCGGGTACTACTTGAAGGAGCGTTTATCCTAAAGGATGTCTCCTCGCTTGATGATGCGGTGAGTATCGCGATCAGCGAGGCAGGCAAGAGGCTCAACCCTGTTGCTGCATATGTTGATGTGGAAGTGGGTATGCTGGCATGTCCTTTCTGTGAAGGGGAACTGAACAGTGGTCTCGTCGTGGCGCGGACAGCCCTCGTCGGGGTACTCCTTGAGATGAAGGTCTTCAAGGCCGAGACACCCGAGCATGCGAAGCGCATAGCACGATCCGTCATTGGAAAGGCGCTCAGGGATGTCCCGCTCGAAGTGAAGGAGGTATCTCCGCTGTGATCTACATCGTGGGGCATACCGCTGTTGATCACATCTGCACTGTCGCAAGCCTGCCCCCCGCGAATGGATCCGCCACGATCAACGAGAGAAAGATTTTTTTCGGCGGGGGGGCTGCAAATATTGCGGCGGGGATCTCCCGGCTCGGGGAAGCCTGCACGTTGATCAGTGCAGTCGGCGGAGACTTTCCTGGAAGCGAATACGACTGCTGGCAGAAATCCCTGGGCCTGGTACAGCAGTTCTTTGAAGTTCCTGAAGATCATACCCCTACCGCATTCATGTTCACTGACAGGCAAGGGGACCAGATCACGTTCTTTGAATGGGGTGCATCAAAGGTTTTTCCCGACGTTGCAGCTCCTTCGCTCCCGTGTGTGCACCTTGCAACCGCAGACCCTGACTTCAACTGCAGGGTTGCAGAAAAGGCAGAATTCTGCACATTTGATCCGGGCCAGGATCTCCACCGGTACTCAAAAGTCCAGCTTGAGAAGATCCTCTCCCACATCGATATTCTCTTTGCAAACCAACACGAGGTGGAGAGTATGTCCCGGACACTGGGGATTTCAAGAGGGGATCTTGCCGCACGTGTTCCCATGGCAGTCTTCACCATGGGGGCCGGGGGAAGCGAGTTCACATTGGGTGATGACAAGAGTAGTATACCCGCCTTGCGTGTCAGCATGGTAGACCCAACGGGGGCCGGGGATGCGTACCGGGCGGGTTTCCTTGCCGCGATGAAGAAGGGATATTCCCCCCTGGTATGCTGCCGTGTCGGTACTGTGACCGCGTCCTTTGCCGTCGAAGTTGCCGGCTGCCAGAACAACCTCCCGACATGGAAAATGATGGAGGATCGTTACCGGCGCGAATATGGTGACCTGGAATCACCGGCGACTGGAATGAGCGCCGTTCATCCTGGATGGAGATGAGTGTTGAATGTCCGTGATGGGAAGTGAAGCAAAAATAGAACGCCTTGGGCGTTATCTCTTCAATGCTCCCTCATGGCCCATTTCGATCATCCTCCTTCTTGCACTCGGGTTCATTCTTGATGCGGTCAGCCTGAAACTCGGATCCGCACTCTGGCTTGGAACCCTTGCATTCACTATCCCGGCGCTGTTCGCATGTCTCGTGACAAAGCCCGCCGTGGAACTCATGGGACGCCCGATGACCTGGAACAGGTCTGCCCTTCTCGCAGTTTCATGCACAATCTTCGGCGTGATCATCACGCTTCTGGCCATGTTCATCTCGCCCACGGTATTGCCCCTCTTTTATGCCATCTCGATGGGCTGTATCCTGGGCCTTCGCCTGATTGTCCTCGTGGCGATTGCAGATTACCGGATAGTGCGAATGCTCCTGCCTGCGGCATGCCAGAGCCTCGCGGGGATCGCCATGGGGATGAGGCTCTTCCCGGAGAATTTCCTGGTCCTTGCACTCCTGCTCCAGGTCTTTTTCGGGCTCGGGGTTGTCGTGTTGATCTGGGCCATTGACAGGCCACTCTACCGCACATTCCACATACGCGGGCTGGATTTCCTCAATTCATTCCTGGCCCACCTCACCGATGGATCGCGGGCTCTTGAAGACTATTTCCGCACGATTGGCGAAGAGGTCACCGTGCCCCAGGTCTCGGTATTCTTCAGGAGGCAGCAGAAGAGAGGCCTTATATTCACCGTCCCGAATGTCCATCCCGGTCCGATGGGAGAGATAGGGGGAGGAAACTTACCGAAGGGAATGCAGGAGGGATTTTCGCAGATGGTCATGGTTCCCCACGGCGCAGCTACCCATGACTTCAACCTGGTGTCTGAAAAAGAGATAGAGAAACTGGCTCATGCGGTGGCCGGATCGGAAACGGGTCTTGATTACACCTCACAGGCAACCCCCTCTGTGCGGTTCCGGGTTGGTTCGGTCTCAATCCTGACCCAGGTCTTTGATTCGACGCTCCTTATGGTGAGCACCCGGTCTCCCGAGCGGACGGAAGATATTGATTTTAATATTGGCATGACCATCATGGCCGAAGGCCATAGGATATACCGGAACGTGGCATTCGTCGATGCCCACAACTGCCAGGCGGGAGATATCACCTACGTCCTTCCCGCAACGAAACTGGCGATGGAGTATTACCACGCCGGACTCATGGCTCTTGATGAGATGCCCGCGATGAAGAAGGAACCCCTCGAACTGGGGATATCCCATATTGAGGTCCCTTTTACACGGGAGCAGGGATTCGGTGACAGGGGGATCCAGATGGCACTTGTGAGGGTTGGAACCCAGACGACAGCCTACCTCCTTATCGATGGAAACAACATGGCCGCGGGAGTGAGGGAGACTATCAGGGACCACCTTCTTACCTATGCTGATGAGGCTGAGGTGATGACAACAGATTCCCACGTGGTCAACACCATAAGCGGAAAAAACCCCGTTGGAATGCATATCCCTGTGTCAGACATAATCCCCTATGTGGAGGAGGCATTCAAAGAAGCGTATGAGGATCTGGTTCCGGCAGAAGCAGCGGGGAGCACGGTATGGGCAGAGGGTGTGGTGATCTTCGGGTCACACAGGATCACCCAGATGGCCAGCACCGTCAATGCGATACTTCTTATCATGCCGGTACTCAGTGCCGGATTGCTGCTTCTGGTGTTTCTCCTTTCAATCCTGGCGTACATCATTCTTGCATGAGTTCACTGCATGGGATTACGGCATTCTCATGATCGCAATTGCAGTATCTTTTCTGCAAGGAATCTCATGAAGGAAAAGGACCACCATGGTCCAGGCAGTGATATACCATTGATGCGTGAGAGTATCAAGCAACGATCAATTGGAGTATCAGCATTATCTGGAGCTGAACCATGTTGGTTTCACATTTTTTGTTGTATTGTTCTCCATATAAACTTTTTGGAAAAAACACGCAATTCGCTTTTGAATCTCGACTTTAAGTAAAAATGCAGGCACTTTATGAGGAGAGCGCAGGATCTGTCAGACATATGTCGGACGAAATTTCCATCGGAAGGAAAGGAACGCGAATGGAAAACTGCGGCAAAAACCTCGCTCAAAAAGGAATTCACGTGCATTCCGAGGTCTTCAAAAAAACAATAATTTTCAATTAATTTTTGAATCTGGACTCAATTTGATGTCAGACGCCAGGTTTACATGCAATGAGTCCCACATGAAATAGGTGACATCATGAGGCAGGCACCGGTATCCGTCTTTATCCGGGCTGGCACGGCCCGGCGTTCAGGGAATGGCATTGCCCTTGTTCTTGGGGACCGAACGTTTTTTCTCCCTCCTGAAGAAATGGGGGTGCTCCAATCAGACCGGAACGCTGCGATAGTCAACGATGAAGGGGACCAGGAAGGGATTGCCTGGTTTTCCCCGGTGCTTGCACAGAAAAAACAGGATCTGACTGCGCTCATCCACGACCGCCTCTACACCCTCTCATGCAGGGACCTGCAGGCATTATTCAGCGGGGCCAGGAATGGCATCACCATACGCGAGTACCTCTCGCTCAAGGCACATTCTCCCGGCACCTAAGAATTCCCCCTCTTCCCTGCACACGCACTCTCTTTTTTACTCTTGCATCAGGCAATCCGACAGAACGGAAAGATAAAAATCAACCAGGTACCATGTCTATCAATCCATTCACACCTGGCGGAACATTCCTGCTCCAGGTCCGGGTCAGGGGTTTATACGATGATGCATATCCTGCTGGTTGATGATGATCCGGCCCTTCTCGATCTCATCCGCCGTTTCCTGGAGAGGGAAGAGGAGATGCAGATAGATACCTGCATGTCATGCCAGGAAGCCGTCGAGCTCCTCAAGAAATCCCGCTATGATGCCATCGTTCTTGATTACGATCTCCCGGGAATGAGCGGGATCGATTTCTTAAAAGTCATCAAGAGCCAGGGAAACGATACCCCCACGATCATATTCACCGGGAAGGGCAGGGAGGAGATTGTGATCAAGGCCCTCAACTATGGCGCAGATTATTATCTCCAGAAAAGGGGTGATCCCCGCCTCAATTTCCTTGAACTTCTCTACATGATCAGGGAGGCGGTGCGCAGGCACCAGACCCGCCTTGAACTCCGGGAGAGCGAAAGGAGGTTTCGGGAATCGCTCGAGAATGCCCGGCTCATAGCGTTCCAGATGGACAGATCCCTGATCATCACCTTCTGCAATGCCTTTCTCCCGGCCTTTGCAGGGTATGAGCGGAATGAATTGATTGGTGCACACTGGATAGACACGTTTATCCCTGCCCAGGACCGGCACAAAGTGGAGCAGTTCTTCCTCTCAGCGATGGAAGGCGACCTGAATGCCCTCTATTTCACCTGCAGCATCCAGACGAGGGACGGGAATATCCGCAGGATCGACCTGAACAACACACTCCTCTGCGATCCCGAGGGAAACGTCACGGGGATCTCCTGCATCGGGCAGGATATCACTGACCGGGAGATGATGGAAGAGGAGAAGACAATATCTGAGGAACGATTG
Organism: uncultured Methanolinea sp.; assembly: GCA_964401215.1. Lineage (GTDB taxonomy): Archaea > Halobacteriota > Methanomicrobia > Methanomicrobiales > Methanospirillaceae > Methanolinea_A. Next base: position 10,838 of record CAYNXS010000033.1, read on the forward strand.
AAGATTCTCTTCGAATATGCTCCCTATGCCTACTACATCACTGATCTCAAAGGGACTTTTATTGACGGAAACCGCGCTGCCGAGCTCCTGGTAGGGTACCCCCGGAAGGATCTCGTGGGGAAGAATTTCCTCGAAACAGGGCTTCTGTCACCCGATGACGTGCCAAAAGCGATCTCCCTCCTCGCACGGCATGTCGAGGGAACCCCGACCGGACCTGAAGAATTTTCCATCAACAGGAAGGATGGCAGCCAGGTCGTAGTTGAGATCAGGAATCACCCGGTCAGGATCAGCGGCCAGTCGCTCGTACTCGGGTCGGCACACGACGTGACTGGCAGGCATTCGGCAGAAGAATCGCTCCGAAGGATGAACGCGAAACTGACACTTCTGAATATTATCACAAGGCACGACATTCTGAACACGGTGACCGCACTCCTCCTGTACATCGAGCTTCTGAAAGAAGATCCCAAGGATGACACCCAGAAAGAGACCCTTTCAAAGGTCGAGATCCTCGCGCAGGCAATCAAGCGACAGATTGAATTCACCAAGATATACCAGGATATCGGTATCGAAGCTCCCATGTGGCAGGACATGGCGCACGTCGTCTCAAGGGAATCGGAGTCAGCTTCCCTCCATGATGTTGCAGTGAGCAGCGACATTGAGAATCTTGAGATTTATGCTGATCCCCTTTTCGAGAATGTGATCCATAATCTTGTCGATAATTCACTCCGGCACAGTGGTGGTGCAACTTCGATATGGATGACATCGTTCCAGGATGAGGCGGGGATGAAGATCGTATACGAGGACAACGGGCAGGGAATCCCCGTGAAGGAAAAGGAAGACATATTCAAGAGAGGATATGGGAAAAACACAGGATTCGGGCTCTTTCTCGCGCGGGAAATCCTGGCAATCACGGGCCTGACTATCAAAGAGACAGGCACCTATGGGAAAGGGGCACGGTTTGAGATCCGGGTTCCCCACGGATGTTACCGGTTTATTCCCAAAGAACCGTAACCTATGCAGGGTTCGGGAAATTCACCCTGAAGAATTGAGACTTATATACTGTCAATATCGAGAATGTATCCCTCGAGTGAGGGCCCTCTTGCTCCTCCGACACAATACCCTGTTTCCCGCACCCTCTTTTCTGAACCTGTTCGTGTCAGCAGCCGGTAGGAGACCTGGTACGATCCCTCTGATGAAATTGCAAAAGCACGTGCCTCCCTCACTTTTACCCGGTCTTCCGAAAGGATAAGTGCATGGAAGTCAGCCCTCTTCTCGACGAGATCTCCCGGGGGGTACCCCGTGAGAATCTCAGCGCCCGGGCTTGCGAAAATAAAAGAATCGCCATCTCCGGCAACCATGCGGAAGAACATCCCGGGAAACCTCCTCAGAATGGAGGTGAGAATCCCCACCATCTCGGTCCTTCCGCGGATATCAGCCCGGACAGAGACCATTCCCCGGATCTTCTGCATCATGTCCGAGAACTGGGCGCGGGGATCCGGTCCCTTCTCAAGGTAGAGGTCTGCTCCAAAATTAAGGGCATCAATGACAATATCCTCTCTCCCTTTCCCGGTAAATATGATAAACGGGGTGTCATCATCAAGGGATTTGACCTGCTTCATGAATTCTATACCATTCATCCCGGGCATTGCATAATCGGATATTATTGCATCAAACTTCCTGGTCTGGAGTATCTCGAGTGCCTGGTCCCCGGATGTTGCCGTCGTCACCTGGATACCCCTTCCTCTTTCCATAAACATACGGGTCACTTCCAGGAACTGGGCTTCATCATCAACAAGAAGGATGGATATCATGGCTTACTCCAGGGTGTCGGACCCCTCTTACCGTATGGAGAGAAGTACCTGAGAACTATTTAAACAAGACGGTGATTCCATGAGGATATGTGTCCTGAACACTGAGATCTTAAAAATGCAGGAAGAAAGATATATGAGATTTTACATCGACACTCAGCCATTTCATGGTGCCTGTCCCTGTCATTGAGGTTGGAGAAGGGAAATTCCAGCTGAACAACTTCATAAGGGCATACTGGTATCTCTTTGTCCTCATCTCCCTGTTTACGTCACTTTCAGTGATCCTCACCCTGACATCATCGGAACTCGGGAGTGACAAGACACTCTTCGAACTGCTCGGAATCCCCTTTAACATGCAGGAGATTTGTATTGCATCCTGCCTGGCCCTTGCATACCTCTGCCTGTTCGCAGTACTGTGGGCAGCATTTGCGGAACCAAGGGACAAACCGATTTTTTACTATTTTATCGGCGTGGAATCTTTCAAGCGCCTTCTCCTGGTCATCCCGCTTGTGATTCTGATGCTCTCTCTCACCGCGTGGATTGCGCTTGCATTCACGCAGGTGCTCACGATCATCTTCTCGTTTGTAGGGTTCTGCCTTGGTATTGTGTGCTTCTCATCGATCCTCATCGTGCTGAGCAAGAACACCACGATAAAGAGGATCGTGCTTGTGACCATGGTGTATGCCTTATTGATATTCTGCTTCTCCCTTGCATTCCTGCTCCTGGTCGATCTCAGGAACATCTCCTCCCTGTACTATCCGCTGATCTATTTTGTGTATGCCATGGGGATTGCATCGGTATTCTACGTCATCGCAAACCTCATTTTCGAGATCGTCCTCCCCCTCTTTGAAAAGGCCTGAAGAAGCCGGGTGGTATTCAGGAAGCGGTTTTTTGGGGATTCTGAACTGTTCATGCTTTTTCCATTGAAACACATAAATAACAGGAAAAATAAGTGAAAAAGGGTGAAACTGTCAACTATGAACGTAACCAGAT
>CAYNXS010000034.1:0-13479 GCA_964401215.1 uncultured Methanolinea sp.
GCAAGAGTGTGGATATGATCATCGAGTTCGGGAGAGGTCATTGGAGGTAAGGTTCACCTTCAGAAGGAATATACCTGTACCTGTGCCCCAAGGATTACGGATAAATAACCAGCATTCCATACCACAGCCAAGGAAGAACAGAGTGGTCTGATATGAAAACACAGGACATAGTCCGGAAACTCTGGGATGAAGCAGGACACGGAAACCTCGCAATCTGGGACGATGACACTATCACGGTAGTGCCGAAGGATTTTACGAATGCCCCAGGCGGGAAAAAACCAATCGCAATCCTCAAGCCCATCGCGCTGGTGAACAAGTACGATTTTCTCGACTTTGCCCTCGCTGACAAGGATCTTCTCACCACCATCGAAAATGCAATTCGGGAAGGTGGAGGCTCGGTAACCAGGGACTGAAACGCGGGTTGTATGAAAAGATTATTCCCAGCACGCTGCCTGATAAAATTCTGATAGAACACAAAAAATAGGTTTTAAAAAACATGGTCTCTCAATACATTCGGTGAGGGATCATTTCTCCACCTTCTTCAACCCGGCTATCCGTCAGGGTATACTGGTAATACGGATCAGGGATGCGATTTTTATTCAACCTTCCTTCCAGATTCCCCTCAACCTGAGCGCACCTTTCACAACCGTTATCTGGAAGAATTATGAACTGATATGGAGGCAGGCATCCCGTTGCAGTCAATATTCCTTTTCTTCCTGGCAATATTGCCCATTTTGGTCATATTTGCGGGGATCGTGTTTCTGAAGCAATCGGGCATCCTGATGTCGGTGGCCGGGTGGATCCTTACGCTCCTCGTTGCGATCCTCTTTTTTAATACCTCGCCTGAAATCGCACTGCATGCTTCGTATGCCGGGATCCTTGCATCGTTTGGAATATCGCTGATGGTCCTCTTCACCATCCTCCAGGTGACGATGATGGATCTCTCGGGTGCAATCAGGAGCATCTCTGAGCATATCAGGTCAATTGCTGCTGAGCGGTACGAACAGATCATGATCCTGAACGTCGGGTTTGGGTCCTTCCTGGTTTCGATCGGGGCAACCCCGGTGACGATGCTCCCCCCCATCATGATGGCACTCGGGTTCTCCCCCCTCGCATCCGTCGCACTGCCGTGCCTCGGGTACGATCCACTCACCTCCTTCTCGCTCCTGGCGGTCCCGATTACCCTCCCTGCTGCCGTTTTCGGATTCGATGCAGTCGTCATGGGGAGCCAGGTCGCACTTTTCCTCCCTGTTATCTCCACCGGGCTCTCCCTCGGGATGCTCTGGGTCGCAGATGGTATGGAGGGAATCAGGAGAGGCTGGGCCCCGGCAGTGCTCGCAGGGCTCTCACTCGGACTATCCGCAATCCTGTTTGTGAACATCCTGCCCGGATCTGCAATCGGGCTTGTGGGGGTTTTCTCAGGGCTCGTGACGATCGTCCTCCTGTTCGTATACAGGATTGCAAGGGCAAGGAAGGTCCCAACAACGCCTGATCAGACAGGCGCTGGGAGTGTAATCGCAAGAGATCCCACCCTCATGCCGCTCTGGAAGGCCGTGCTGCCCTGGATTCTCCTCGTTGTCCTGGTCATCATCATCAGCATCCCGCAAATCCAGTCAGGCCTCTACAATCTACTCGGGAAGACACAGGTTATTCATGTCGTTGCAGACAAGGCGGTCGATTTAAAACTCATGAACCAGGCCTACTTCTGGGTCGTGGTGAGCACGCTTCTCGCAGCACCGTTCCTGGTGAGATCACGTGACGAGGGGACAAGGATCATCCGTCTCTGGGTGAAACGTGCATGGGCACCCACCCTTGCGACCGCGTTTTTCTTTGCGATCGCATACGTCATGGACTGGTCCGGCCAGACGGTGATCAACAATATCCTCGTGATGGTTCCAGGATCTGGCGACGTGAACATGAATGCGGTCATAGGGCTCACCCTTGCGTTGGTATTCGGGATCGCATTCCCCGTGATCAGCCCCCTCCTCGGCATATTCGGATCCTTTGTCTCGGGAAGCGAGACCTCCTCGAACGTAATGTTTTATGGCATTCTTCAGAAAGCAACCGGAGCCCTCTCGCTCGACTTCGCCAAAGTGTATGCTGCCCACATGGTGGCAGGGGGGATTGCATCGGGAATCGCCCCGGCAAAGATCATCAATGCGGCTGCGGTGATAGACCAGTCGGCGATAGAGGGAGAGGTCATACAAAAATCAGCCATTGTGGTCGTTCTTTTGGCGCTTATCACATCAGCAATTCTCGTCCTTTTCCTGCTCATCTGAAGGGTGAGAGGATTCAGGATATTCCCTGGAATGCCACATCTCTGCGTCCTTTACTATGTGAACAGTGAAAAAATCCTGATGCCACGTATGGATGGCTAACATGCGGGGTGGATGAATTCAAAGCAGAGATAAAAAAGAGAGACTTCTCATAGGGGAGGATTTCTCTCCATCGTCATGTTCAACCGATGGCAGGCAGCCCGGGGCAGTTGCAGTCGCTGACAAGGCCTGCGTCCATTCCCCTTTTGAACCACGACACTCGCTGGGCTGAAGTGCCGTGGGTGAAACTGTCCGGCACCACGTATCCCTGGTACTGCATCTGGAGGGTATCGTCCCCGACTGCACTGGCAGCATTCAGGGCTTCCTCGAGATCCCCTGATTCAAGAATAAGATCATCATACATGGCCTGCTTGGCCCAGACACCTGCATAGCAATCGGCCTGGAGTTCGAGTGCCACCGAGAGCTCGTTTGCATCTGTCTCTGAGAGATACTGGCTCCTCCTGTTCACGTACTCGATGGTGCCAAGGAGATTCTGGACGTGATGGCCAATCTCGTGGGAGATTACGTAGGCCTGGGCAAAGTCCCCGGGGGCGTTGTATTCCTGATGCATCGCATAGAAGAAATCGAGATCGAGATACACCTTCTCATCAGAGGGGCAGTAAAATGGCCCGACGGCGGCGCTGGCCTGGCCGCATGCCGAGTTCACGTATCCTGTATAGAGGACAAGTTTTGGTTCCCGGTAAGTCCTCCCAAGCTGATCCTCGAAAATTGTCGCCCATGTTGTTTCTGTGTCGCCAAGGACCAGTGCCACGTTGTCAGCAAGCTCATCCTGCTGGGCTTCAGTCAGCTGGGACGGGTCCCCGTACGAGTCCGTCCCGCCGATGATCTGGCCAGGGTCTACACCCATGGCTACCGCAAGAACAATAACCAGGAGAAGCCCGAGTCCCCCGATTCCTGTCGCTTTTCCACCCGGGATTCCGGAGGATCGCCCCATGGGAATACCTGAGGACCTGCGGTCCTCGATGTTGGTACTCCTTCGCTCTGTCCGCCACCTCATACTCTGGACCTCCCGAATGCCAGTCCTACTGAGTATCTCTGCGTTTCCGAAAACGTCACTCCACTCACACCAGCAAGGGTATTTCCTGCAGTAATATTCCCTGGTCCTTCTTGCACGAAGTCCATTACTTCTCGAATGTGGGGGATTGGGAAAAATACTTTCCGTAAGGGGTAAGGATATTCAGACTGTGGGCAATACCTCTCATCGTTCCAGCCTGCAAAGGTACCATATCCCAGAGGACCGCTCATGAAATAGAATTACCAGTCCTTCTTCATCGCCTCGTCCTTCAACTCCTTTGGCATCAGCTCAATCGCATACCGAAGCGCGGTTCGTGGCATTTTTCTCTTGTGCTTCATCACAAACGAGAACACCTCTTCGGTGTGCTTCCGGCTCGCCTCCTTGAGGAGCCACCCGTAGCCTTTCTGGACCAGATCCTCTTTATCGGTCATGAGAAGCGTCGCGATTTCGATCGATTCATCGAGAAACTTTCCGTGTTTTGCAGGAACAATGAGGGAGACCGCCGCTGCCCTTCGCATCCACCGGTTTTCCGATTGAGTCCAGCGTTTCAGCTCATCGATATATTCAGGAAACTGCTCGATGAAATCGCCCATCGTATGGTTGCAGAATCCGTCACAGGAAGCCCAGTTGGTAATATAAGTGTCAATCCAGTGCCGGAAAACCTTGATATCTCCCTTTTCGTAGCGGCCGGAGAGGCGGTGAGCCCATTCCGATACGATGAATGACTCCTCCAGGTATCCCGAGCGGTAAAGATCCTCGCAGAGTGAGAAGATCTCCTGCTTGTTCCTTGACTTGATCTCGTTCCAGTACTTCTTTGCGATGGCGATGCCCGTTGCCGTCTTCATGCCATAGCAGGATATCGGCTCCTTGAAGAAGCGCTTTGATGTCTCCCGGATGTCCGGGTCAGCATTTTTCTTCAGTTCCTGGCGGATGCTCTCGATAACCGGATCCATACCTCAACTATGAGCAGGAATGGAGAATAAGGGATGCGGCATGCGGGGAGTGAAAATATTTTTAGGGCGTGTGGGAGGTATCGATCCCCTTTCCTGTACGTATTATCGAGGAATCCAGAAAAGGCCATGATCCATCCGGGGAACCGAACATCCGGATTCGGGGAGGGTGCGCCGGTAATCCTGCCCTTTTCAGGTTTGATCTTTTGCCGGGAACCTGTACATGCCCTCAGGCACGATGATCTCGAACCGTGATCCTTTCCCACTTTCCCCTGTCTCCTTTATAGAAATCCCGGTGATGGAGAGGATCTCCCGGGCAAGGAACAATCCCAATCCCGGTTTATTCGAGTGTTGCTGTTCGAATATCCTTTCTTTTTCCTCGGAAGGAATGCCAGGACCATTATCCTCCACAAGGACCGTGATTCCGTCCCTCTCTCTGCGGTATTTCAGGGTGACCATATCTGCCCCGCTCCCGTGCTGGATGACGTTCTTCATCATCTCGTAAAACACATTTTCGAGCAGGGGATCCGCATAGATCTCAAGGCCATCGAGTTCCACCGTCCGTGATATCCCGGAAAAATCCATGTGAGAGATCGCATAGAGAAACACCGAATTCATATCCTGCCATTTTGGCTCGTTTATCCCCATTTGCTGGTAATTTTTCGCGAACCGGAGTGAGTCTTCTATCGAATGCAGGGTTTCCTGTCCTTTTGCAAGATACATCGCTCCCTTCTCGCTGAATCCGGCATCTTTGGCGAGATCAAGTAATCCGCTCAATGAAAAAACACCGTTCTGAAGTTCCTGGAATGTGAGGGTGTTCAACAGGGTCAGTTTTCTCCTTGCCTGGGTGAGAGTCTGCTGGGTCTTCCCGAGCTCCACATAATTCGATCGGAGCTCCTCTTCGATCGCCGCCATCTCCTCGTATGCTGCCTGGAGTTCCTCGTTCTTTCGTACCAATTCCTTCTCTGCCTGGGCCCGGCTGGCTATTTCGGAACGCAGTTCTTCGTTCTGCCGTACAATTTCAGCGGTTTTCTTCTGGACTTCCCTCTTCAGGACCACACTCATAAGCACAAAAAGGGCAACCAACCCGATTGCGAGCCCAAGCCCCCACCAGAGATAATACGGTACGGTCCAGCGTGCTTCCATGCCGAACCACTTCTGCATTGTCTGGCTGTAATACGAAGATGCATCGCTCTTTCCGGCAACCAGGTAGCGGTCGATCGCTGCCAGGAGATCCTGGTTCTTTCCTTTCGGTACCGCGAACCCAAGTGCGGTAGGATTGAGGAGTATGTTTGTTTCAATGAGGTTGTATTTGTTCGCAGATTCCTTACCTGCAATATTGAATGCCACTACGGCATCTGCCTGTCCTGCAGAGGCTCCAGAAAAGAGCTCGTCGAGATCATTGAATTCAACAAATACCGGATCGATGTCGAATTTTTTGGCATAATCCCGGAATGCGAGTGCATTGATATCACCTTTGAGTCCTGCAACGCGCTTTTTATCGAGGTCGAGAATGGTATTGATGCCTGATCCGGGTGGGGCATAGACCTGCGACCATACTGAGATCGCCGGCTCATGACTGAAATCAAAGAAATTTTCTCGCTCCGGTGTCGATGATACTGACATCAGGAGATCAATCTTGCCGGAAGAGAGGCCTTCCCAGCTCTCTGAAAGCGTGCCGGGAACCCAGACGAGGTCCCATTCTTCTTTTATTGCAATGTCCTGAATCAGCTCAACAAATAACCCTGTAGGTTTTCCCTGTGAATCTATGTAGACCGCGGGGGGAATTTGCTGGAGCGCTACCCGGACTTCTCGTTCGGCAACTACCGGATGGAAGAGTCCTACTGCAAGGAAAAGAAGAACTGCGACCAGAATGATTTTTCTTATTTCGGGAGATGCTTTCCCAAAAATACCTGAAGGACTCTTCATAACCAGACCATACCTTCCGTTACCGGGTGTTTGTTTGATCGATGCAGGTATGCTCCCCTAATTTTTTCCTCGTTTGGCGGTGAAGGTATTATACATATCTTTCAAGGAATAGTCCCGGGAATCTCCCACGGGATCGATATCCCAGGAACGGCATTCTTTGCCATAAGGAAACGTGTCAAAATATCTCCCCTGTTATTCAAGAGTAAAAAACGAGCTATCCTGTGACATCTGGCATTCGACCCTCAGGTCTACTCCTGGGAAAAAACTCGAGGAAAACAGCGGAATAACTGCAATAAACCTAACTCGTCACTCCTTCTTTTTGTTCTTCTTTTCCGACTTCGAAGGGCACTCCGATTCATTTTTCTCGTCAATCCCGAGATAATGGGCTCCCCAGGTGCAGAGTGCTTCGAGGATAGGTATCAGAGTGTTTCCAAAGTCCGTGATGGCATATTCAACCCTTGGCGGTACTTCAGGGTACACTGTCCGCCTGATCACGCCATCCTCTTCGAGTTCCCGGAGCTGCTTCGTGAGCATCTTCGTGTTCACGCCGGGAAGTGCTTTCTGGAGCTCGTTGAAGCGCATCACCGTATCCCCAAGCGCCCAGAGGATGAGTGGTTTCCACTTTCCTCCAATCACATCAAGCGCTGCCTCTACAGGACAGTGGAACACTTTTCCATTCTTTGTATACGTCATAGTAACCACAAGGAAAGTATGTTACTTTTTTACCGGTATTAGATATATATTCAGTTAGTGCAGATTTAATTCTAATGGTTCAAATGACCCTTTCATATGAACAGTATTTTCCTCTTCTGTGAATGGCTTTGAGTCAGGATCCCTGCAACCTGCAGGGAGCGAGGAATTACCCATGGTAAAACAAAAAATCGGAGAGAATTTCTTTATTCCCATGCCGGTCGTGCTTGTGGGAACGCAGGTGAACGGCAAGGCAAATTTCATGACCGTCGGATGGTGCACCCGGGCAAATGCAAATCCCCCCATGATCGTCTGCGGGATTGGAAACCACCACTATACCCCGAAGGGAATCGGGGAGAGTAACACCTTCTCAGTCAACATCCCTTCGTCAGACATGGTTGATAAGACTGATTATTGTGGGCTCGTATCAGGAGATAAGGCTGATAAATCGCAAGTTTTCGACGTGTTCTATGGAACCCTCAAGACCGCCCCGATGATCCGGGAATGCCCGGTCACGCTGGAATGCAGGCTGGTAAAGACAGTCCCGCTCCCCACCAATACGCTCTTTATCGGGGAGATTGTCGGAGTATATGCAGATGAAAAGGCATTAAGCAGCGATAAGCCAGACTTCCGTGCGATCGACCCTCTCTTCCTGACAATGCCTGACAACCGGTACTGGACTCTCGGGAACCACGCAGGAGATGCCTGGAGTGCCGGCAGAAAAATGATACAGCAGGCAGGGAACGGTGCAGAGAAGGGGAGGTGAACCATGGTCACAATCCTTGTCGACAAGGACCTCTGCACCCATTGCGGCACATGTGCAACTATCTGTCCCAGCAGAATCATCGAGCCCTCTGATGAGACTATCCTGCCATTCGTTCAGGAGGCAAAAGCCGGATCCTGCATCATGTGCGGGCACTGTGAAGCCTATTGCCCGTCACAGGCGCTCCTCCTGAACGTCCTCCCGGAGGAAAAGATCCTTCTTCCGGCCGGCGCCGGATCTCTCTCTCCTGTGGATCTTGGATACTACATGAAGAAGAGGCGATCTGTCCGCCATTATACCGAGGAGCCGGTGCCTAAAGAGACCATAGAGACTATCCTTGACATCGCCCGTTATGCAGCCTCTGGTGGGAACGGACAGCCGGTGGAATGGATTGTCATCCACGATACAGAGAAAGTGCTGCGCATTGCCGGCCTTACAATCGACTGGATGAGGACACTGATGAGCACCAGCCACCCGATGAGCGGCTATGTATCCGGATTGATCAAATCGTGGGATGCCGGAAATGACGTCATCTGCCGTGGAGCTCCGCACCTCCTTATCGCACACATACCCGCAGGGAATCCCATCAATTCGATCGATGCAACCATTGCCCTGACATACGTTGATATCGCAGCACCGGCATTCGGGGTCGGGACCTGCTGGGCGGGTTTCGTGGCAGGGGCCGCTTCAGAATATGAACCACTCCAGAGGGAGATTGGAATTCCCCCCGGGCGGAAGATTGGGTATGCAATGATGTTTGGAAACCCAAAGTTTAAGATCTGCGGGATCCCCCGCCGGAAACCTCTCGAAGTTGAATGGAAGTAATCCAGGGAAGGATGAGAAAAGAATAGAGATGAAAGTTCTCGTATTCAACGGAAGTGTCGCAAAAAACCTGGAATTGCGCGACCCTTCTTATGAATACCTTTAACGGTGCGAAGAGGCAGGTGGCGGAGACGGAACTTGAAAATCTCTCCGATCTCACGTACCCTAACTGTAAAAGTTGCTTTTCCTGCAAGATGAAGGAGGAAAAAATAATGAGAGATGCGCCGTGCAGGACAGGCTGACCCGGGTGCTTGATACGATCCCAGAGATCGATGCCCTTATTCTCAGTTCACCCTTGTATTTCGGACTCGTCACCGGCATGAAGCGGTGCTCCCTGGAGCGGCTCCTCTTCACACACCTCGCATCTACAAATCCGCCGTTGTCTCTCTTTCCAATGAAGATCCCCACGGCATGTATTGACACGATGAATATATCAGAGTCGCAGACGAATGAGTTCTACCGCTGGCACATCGACGCACACGAGGCTGTCCTCCCGGGGATGTTCGGTCATGCAGAATCCCTCTTCTCGAATGAGACGCTCCAGTTCGAGGAATACAACAGGAGGGACTCATCCTGTTTCGATCCTGAAGTGAGAAAGGAGTTGCACAGGGCAGTCTTCCCGGAGGACTCCAGGAGGGCTCATGAACTTGGGAGCCGGCTCGCAGGAAAATAAGAATTGAAGGTAAAATCATGAAAAAAGTCACCATATTCATTGGGAGCCCACGTAAACACGGCAGCACGCGTATCCTTGCCGAAGAAGCCGAACGAGGGCTCAGAGACCAGGGAATCAACACAGAGACGGTGTTCTTAAACGACCTGAAAATCAGGGGATGCCAGGCCTGTTACTACTGCAAGAAGAACGATGTGGCCGCCTGTGCAGTCCAGGATGACATGCAGGAGATCCACACCCTGCTGCAGGAATCCGATGGATTCATCCTCGCCACCCCGATCTACTTTGCCGGAGTCACTGCCCAGACCAAGGCATGGCTCGACCGGCTCTTCCCGTATATCGGGATGGACCTCTCTCCAAAACTGCCTGGAACGAAGAAGATCTCGTTCATCTTCACCCAGAACCAGCCGGATGCCCGGCTCTTCCAGGTCCCGATTGCCACGTTCATGCACATGGTGGGATTGACCGGGTTGTCAGGAAAGGACCACCTTGTTGCCTATGATCTGGATGCAGGGTTCAAGGCTCCGGTCACAGAGAGGAAGGAATTCATGGAGATGGCATACCAGATTGGATGTAACCTCCTCGAGTGAACATCCCGGTTTCATGATTCAAAACGAAAGATTGTGAGAGGAAGAACTTGGAGAGTATTCATTATTCTCTCTTCTGTTCGAGCACCGTCATCCGGCAATGGAACCCGAACCTCCTGTAGAATTCACGCGCTTTTTCGTTTCCTTCACCTACTGAGACGCGATTCCTGACCGATCCCTGTTGATCAAGCCAGGTAAGCGCCCGATTCACCAGTGTCGTGCCGATACCGCGTGAACGGTACGACTCATCGACAAAGATCGACTCTATCTCCCCCTCTGACCCCTGTGAGAGGGAGGTTACGCAGTATCCCACGCAATGTTCGTCCCCACCATCCTCGAAGGCAAGATCGACCCTTATTATACCGGTTGCGGTGACCCTTCTAAAATGTGCCTTCCGATCCTCAAAGGTCATGTGCACATAATGGTCCCTGAATGCCCTCGACCTTCTGCGGTGATGCTCGTTCAGCTGCTCCCAGAGTGGACGGATGATGTCAATCTCGTGGATCCCGGTGTCGCGATAGGCAATGTGGGGCATTCTCAATTATCAGGTAAGAGGCATCAGGAGAAAAATAACGAGGTTGGTAGATAACCCCGAAATGATGGCTTTCAGGCGGATTTCTGCTCCGCAAGATCTTTGATGACAGCATTTACCGATTCAAATTGCTTTTTCGTCTCAACGAGGGTTCGGGAGAAGAGGGGAACCAACAATCCGGAGAATCTCTCACTCTGGATGAGCAGGTTTTTTCCACCGGTTTCCTCCCTGATTATAAATCTGTGTTCGCCATCAAACAATCCCGGAACCCAGAGATGCCCTTTCCACCGGATTTCCCGTGGAGGTTCTGCAGTGATGAGTAAGACCTTCAGTGTCACGCTCCGGCCACCGCTGCTCATTGGCACCTTCAGGGGACAGCCAACCTTCCGCTCCCGAATGGCTTCCCTGATTTCAGGAGGGATAGCCGGTGAGATCATGAGGCCTTGCCATATCCGTTCTACTGGTGCATTGATTACAATCTCGGTGTGAATGGACTGCATGGAAATTTATCGTGAATAATGCAATCAGAGGAATGAAAAAAACTCCTGTGTGTGCTCTTCTATGGATTTTATCTGGATGCTCATATCGATTATACTACCGACCTACCAATCCTTTTTCCCTCAAACACCTGATACCCTGATGGATACCCCTGCCCGATCCTACGAATACCCTGTCCCTGGTAGATGCATTTGTATGCGGACTCCTGGCAGGATTTGGCCTTTATTCCTTGGTAGTTCCTGCCCAATACGCATATGAAAAGATAGTCATTAAAACACCCGGTGCCCCAAAACACATCAGTCCGTACTACCAGGCGGTCCGGCACGGCGATATTGTGTTCCTCTCCGAGCAGATGGGATTTGATCTTAAAAACAGGCAATTTTGAAGCAGCTGGAGAGGAACAGACAATCAGGGGAATGGAAAATTAGAAAGCCATCATCCACAAGGCGGGGTTCGAATTCTCATTTGTGGTCCAGACACGAATCTACCTCACCAACATGTCCAATTGGAAAACCATCACCGGTATTTACGGTCAGTTTTTTAAATGGGACATATCCTGACAGGGCGAATGTCATGGTCGCAGGGCTGCCCAGGGATGCGAAGGTGAAGATCGAGATGATCGCACAGGCCATGTGACGGGAACTTCAAAGTCTCAGGATACGGATAATCAGGGTAAAATTTCTTTTATCGATTCCTGACCGCGTGCTCCTTCATCCTTCGATGCGCCCGTGCAGAATCTCAGCCACACAGTGCCTGTTCAATCGCACACAAGAGTTCATCCGGTTCATCGGTTCCTATCCGGAACATCTTCCCGGAGACCAGGGTGACTTCGACTGCTTTGAGCCTGCCGACATTGTAGAGCGTACCGCGGGGCGTCCACCGGATTCCCCATCCCCAATACCATTGATTGGTAACTGTCGTGACCGAGGCAATCTCGGACATCGGCCAGCTCTTTTTGATCATCCGGATGGGCCCGAACCATATCCTGAGGGCATCCTGCTGCACGGACACTGTGAGCGTGGAAAAGATCGCGAGCGCGAGTATCATGATGCCGACTACAATGACCGTGACCCAGACAGGACCGAATATGAACATGGATGCGAGGATGATCAGGATCACGGCGGTGACCGCCCCGATGATGAGGGTCCCCCGCTGAGTGTGTGAATACTCCCATCGCATGGGCTTTCCTGACAGGTCGGATCCCGCAGGTCCCGGGCTTTTCAACAAATATCCCCCGGCACCGAATGCTGACGGGATATTGGCGTGGGTTTTCGTCGTCATCCGATTCGCATTCGGGCACCAGCCAATCTGCTTTCTGATAAACTCGAGAAGGAGAGTCATACAGATCTCCCCCGCATTCCTGCCATCTCTTCAGGATTTCCTGTATAGATCGCGGCCACTTTCCTTGTTCCTGTCGTGATGAAGAGATAGCGGGGATAGCGGGATCGGATACGGGAACGGTAGTAGCTCACGAGGAACAACAAGACGATGCAAAGATAAAATCCAAGAGTGGTTATGAACGAGGAAGTGGAGATCTCACCTGATACGAACTGTACGTAATCATGGGAAAGGATATAGGCCGTGGAGACAGGGATCAGGAATAAGGACAGCCCCGCCTGGAGCCAGACCGGCACGGGAGGTTTCGTGTTCCTGATCTCCATCGTTGTAATCTCGTCCTTGCGGATCACGACCGGCCGATAGAGTGCCCGGCGGATCACGATGGTATCCCGGGTAATTTCCAGTGTTCTTCTCTTGAGGTCCCGGTACAGGATCACGATCACGACCGGGAGGAGGAGGCCACACATCAGGATGCCTGACACCACACGAAACGTCGCGAATGGGAGAAAGAGCGTAGAAATGACCAGGGCACCGATGACGCCGATCACCACTCCAATGAATACCGGAAGGGAAATGCCGGTCCTGCCGTAATCGACGATCAGCTCCTCATTCACGTACGTGCCTTCCGTCGGCAGGGGATCGAATTCAGTTTCATTCCATGGAGTATATTTCCTTACCGGGGCCATCCTGTGACCCGGGCACCAGCCGAGGTATTCCCTCAATGTGTCAACGAAGTGCATGTATCACCCTCCTTCTCCAATTCGAGTATCAACCCATCATAATGCAATTGGCAGTGAGTCTCCGACTCCCATTTCCATACACTGACGAGCATCCCTAAGAACGAAACTGCAATAACTCCTCCGAAGAAAGCGCTTGCCATCTCAAGGCTGACACCTGGGATCTTACCAAAGAAGACGAGTGTCCATATGCACAGAGATGCTGCAACAGTGACTCCCGTGATTATCCACCAGGTTTTATCATAGTGTTTCTGGAGTACCACCGGGCCGTCATGGAGCACCTCGTAAAATATCCGCCAGTACAGAAACCCAACAATCGCTGAGAATGGCAATCCAGCCAGGATACCGACGAGAAACAGGTTCAGGTGGGACACGCCACCAAGACCCGCACACATGTAAAAGCCTATACAAAAGGTTCCGATGGTCTGCAGCATTATCTGGTTTTGGAACAGGCCAAACCAGTGAAATGCACGAGCCTTGAACGATCCGCTTCCTGGTGGGACGACTTCCTCATCAAAAGACCGGGCTTTCTTATCTCGTAAGGGTGCTTGTACATTCGGGCACCAGCCCAGCCACCCGTGGATTACATCCGAGATCCTTGCCGTCATGCCA
>CAYNXS010000035.1:0-13299 GCA_964401215.1 uncultured Methanolinea sp.
AGGCGGCGAATAGACGCCTGCTGCGGGGGATACGCGGGAGGGCCTGGAGGGGGATTTTCCCCCTCTCGTCAGGTTGAAGATGTAATCCCATCCGGTTCAAACAAGTTAGGCGGCGACTAGACGCCTGCTGCGGGGGATACGCGGGAGGGCCGGGAAGGGGATTTTTCCCTCTCGTCAGGTTGAAGATGTAATCTCATCCGGTTCAAACAAGTTAGGCGGCGACTAGGCGCCTGCTGCGGGGGATACGCGGGAGGGCCGTGAGGGGGATTTTGCCATTCCTGTACAGATATTCAACACGTTTTAAGATCCCTCTGGAATTTTTTCGGTGCTGAATGTGTGAAGGGCAGACCACCTTTTTTACATCATATCTTATAGCATTATACGGTTCATTGCCATTTACCGGTCGTTTTCAAGGGGGATGTTTCCGATACCGCTACGTGTTCCGTCTGCGAAAAGAACTCTGCAGTGTGTGTTCTCTCGACAAGATCCCCAAGTTCTGCCTCGAGCGCACGGGTGAGTGTCAAGCATTCAGCCCCGGGGGCTCCTTTCACCGAGATGGACACCTGGCCATCTTTGTCAATCACGATCTCAAGTTCTTGCATATCCATACCATATCACCTCATACAAGCCTGACCACCGGCTGGTCTTTCATCACTATCTTCCCTGTCCTCGTATCGCGTGCTGTGACGAGCAACACCTTGTTGCCGTTAAGGGAGAAGGAGATCTCGAACCTTGACTCATCTCTTAAGGCAGGGGGATTTGCGGGTATGAAGAAGGGAGCATTCTCGTTGATCCAGGATCGACTCTTACGATCACATTCATCTCCTGGAAGATCCAGGAGTCTCACTCCGCCGCCAGGTTCACTGATGAGTTCACGTAAGGATTGCCCTCTCCGGGACCCGGGTTTTGCCACCTCAAAGACAGAAACCCCCATCTGTGCTTGGCCATCATAGGTAGCCCTGATGAGGAACCGGGCAACCGGTTGCCTGCTGGGGTAGGGATCACCCTGCCTTACGAGGGTCCTGTATTCGTGTGCTCCTGACCGCGAATTCCAGAAGCGGAGTGCGTACTCATGCTGGACATGGTCGTCAAGGTCAATCCCTGATGAAAACGCTGCCGCTCCCCGGGCAACAGTGTCGAGGGGATGATCATGCCAGACCCTATTCCTGCCAAAGCGGTATTCCAGCATCCTGCGAATGGATGGAATCTGGCTGCATCCCCCCACCATCACGACCCCCGAAAGATCATCTTCTTCAAATCCCCGGGAATATGCTCCCTGCAGGGCGCGTTGCAGTGTGGCATTCAGGCGGGCGAATACCTCATTTTCTTCGAGAATCCTCTCAAGGTCTCCCCTGGTAAAGGGAATCGAAAATCCTGGCTCTCCAGGTATAGCTGGAGATGTCGAAATCTCGGTAGTATCAACTCTTGAGAGCTCTTCCTTTGCCCGTTCGCAGGCAGTCAGGAGTGGTCGTGAGAGCCTCTTCATATCACCATGACCACGTGCTGCCTGGAATTGTTGCTGGACATATTCGAAGATCCACTGGTCTATCCGCATACCTCCGATATCTTCACCGGCTTTCCCAAGTACCCTGCAGCGGCGACCCGTGTCATGTTCCCCCTCCTCGAGCTGGACCACCGACACATCAAGGGTCCCGCCTCCCATGTCAAAGAGCATGAACGCCTCCCCGGACTGCAGGCTGATCCCGGATGCCAGGGCCGCGGCGCTTGCCTCATCAACCACCCTGACTGTGCGTATACCCGTTGTGCCGGAGAGATCGAAAACCCAGTCCTGGTAATGTTCGGATGCCTCCACCGGGATGGTAAACACCGCTTCGGCATCCCTGATCCCCCTCATTTGCAACAGTGATGAGAGGATGGCGCCCAGAAAATCAGCACCCGCTTCCCGGTAACTCTTATTTCCTCCCGGAAGCGGGATACGAACAGGACTCCGTGTCAGGATATAGTGTTTCATCCACCGTACTGTTGAAGGAGAGTCCAGCAGTCCCTTTTCGCAAACCTGGTTACCGATCCACGTTACATTCCCCTCTCCATAATGAATCAGCGACGGGATGTGTGGTGTTCCACCCTCCTGACCCGTGGAGGGTCGTGACCATCCCGGGATCTCCAGTATCCTGGCTGTTTCAGTCTCTTCATCCCAGCATGAAAGCACCGTATTCGACGTTCCAAAGTCGACTGCGATCCTGAAGGGCATCAGCATACACCCCCGGGAATGCTGTTTAAACTGCCTTCATTACACTCGACGATCTCAAAGTCATATGGTCCTGCAGGAAGACCAGCTCCTCCGAACTCCACACAGTGACGGAACTTCCCTGCAAGCAGACGTTCAAGAAATCTCCATTGCCTGGCAGAGGAGGGAGAGAGATCAGGGGTCATGCAGGACTGTACATAGGTGAGATCGCAGGGGTTGGTGCGCGAAAGAGGCCTTGTCCAGGGGATTCCTGAAAGCCTGAGTGTACCGTCACAGCCGGCCGTTGCCAGCAGGTTTCCTTCGGCAATCAGGCAGAGCCCGTTCCGGGCGTCCGCACGTGTGTTCCACGTCCGTATGGGATC
Source organism: uncultured Methanolinea sp. (assembly GCA_964401215.1). Taxonomy (GTDB): domain Archaea; phylum Halobacteriota; class Methanomicrobia; order Methanomicrobiales; family Methanospirillaceae; genus Methanolinea_A. The sequence continues at coordinate 2,572 of CAYNXS010000035.1, forward strand.
ACATTCCGGAAGGGTAAAAAGCGCGACGGTCCCGCTCTCAGTTGCGCTTGCGAGCAGGCTCCCATCCGGATGAACTGCAAGGGACCGCACTCTTTCCAGGTGACCCCTGAGCACTCCACGGGGTTCCCCGGAAGGCATGCTCCAGAGGCGGACAGTCCGGTCCCAGCTCCCTGTTGCCAGAATGTGCCCATCACCAGATGCACCAAGGCATGAGACGACATGGGTATGACCGGTGATCCGGGTATGGATTGTGTGTGATCCAAGGTCCCAGATGAGTGCGGTCCGGTCCTGTGACCCGCTTGCCAGGAATGGCTTGCCGGGAAGGAAGGTGAGTGATGTGACAGGGCTGGAATGCCCGGAAAGTGCAGCCACCGGCTCTCCCTTGGGAAGGGACCAGATCCGAACCACACCATCCCAGCCCCCGCTTGCGAGGAGCGATCCATCCCAGTTTACGGCGAGAGCCCAAATCCCTCCATGATGCCCGACGAGAGTCGCCAGGAGCGATCCCGATCCCAATTCCCACAGGGAGATCCTGCCCTGTGCATCCCCGCACGCAACCATGGTTCCAGAAGGATTGACTGCGATGCATTCGATGTGGCCGGCAAAGAGATTGTGGCAGTACTCAAGCGTCCCTGAATGTGGATTCCACGCTCTGAGAATACCCCCCTCAGTTCCGCACACAAGAAGATCTCCACTCGGAGTTGAGGAGAGGCAGCGGATACCGGTCCCCGGTCCATGGATGGTACAGAGAAGATCGGTGCCCGGAAATGCCCGAAGCTTGAGAGTTCCCTCTCTGCCAGAACTTATCACGCAAGTTCCTTCATTGTTAACAGCAATCAGACGGATCCAGTCAGGATGTCCCTTGCTCATGGAGATTTTCCTCCGATCACGGATGGACCATACGTGGAGATACCCGTCACGGCAGCCAGCAAAAAGATGCGTTCCATCAGGGTTGAGTGCGAGGCAGGAGATTCCCTGTCCCGGTACATCGAATCGGGCATATTCGGATCCTTCCGGAAACGCGAAGGCAATCACCTCATGATCATCTGCCGCAAGTACGCCCAGAGTACCTTCTGGAGTATGAGCCCACGCGATGAGACGTTCGCCGGGAGAAGGGATGACATGAGAGAGCGACCCATCAAGGCACTTCCAAATGCGTATGGTGCCCCGGCTGTCTACACCAACGAGGGCGTCACCCTGACCGGAAAAGAAGAGCTGGCGCATGGTATCTCCAGGGCCGGGGAGCAAGTGGTCAACATCTCCGTTCAGCTTCCAGATACGGATTGCACCATCGATCCCGCTGCTTGCACGCATCACCCCGTGTACAGCCAGGGCGGTTACCGATCCCTCATGGGCATGGATAGAAGAACAGTCGCTGCACCCGGGCCAGGTCCATGAACAGAGGCTCCCGTCTTCTCCACCTGACACCAGCATGTTCCCAACATCTGAAAAGACGATGCCCGTTACCGGCGCATGATGCGCCTCCAGCGTCATGATGGGGACATTGTCGCCTGGATGAACCAGCCTGATTGTGCCGTCTTTGGCTCCGATAAGCAGGGCATTTCCATCCGGGCTGAAGAAGAGTGTGGTGATACCCCCACCTCCCGGGATGCCAGCACTGACAAGGTTCCCATCAGGGAGTGACCACTGGCACAATGTACCATCGTAACTTGCGGTGGCGAGGAAGCGTCCATCAGGTGAGATTGCCGCATGCTGGATCAATCCCCCCGAACCCGCGAGGGTTTTTCCCATGAAAGAGGGGGGAGCGGGATAATCCCAGACATCCGGGACGCTTGAGAGAAGTTCTCTCCAAAGTACTATATCCGGTGGATGTGGTTTCCACGTGAATCCCGCGAGCGAGTGAACAATATCCACCGCGAAGGGGAGGGGCGCATGGAAGAGGACCCGGAACATCTCGTCGTACTCTCCCGCCTGTGAAAGTATCTGAAGTCTGGTTTTCCAGTCACAGGGGAACCATTCGACATCATTTCCCACGTTTCCCAGTGACAGGATAATACTGACCATCCCATGCTCCCTGGCCATCTCGATCACCTTAGAGCGTACTTTTGGCGTTGCCGCGAGGAATCCCCTGATCAGGAGGGGATGTCCCTCAAAAGGGTCAAGATCCCTGTACGCATCCAGCTGACCTGTGAGGAAGAGAAATAGCGCTTTTCTCTCACCATGTGAAGGCAGATAGCCTCGTTCCGATGCAATGTTCAGGAGACGGGGATCCAGTGATTCCAGGGCACAGTCACAGAATACATCGACCGCAGCAGAGCTCGAAAGGGAAGAGAGGGCAGCCCCTGATGAGGTCCGAACGTCCTTGTACCCGGATTCCACAAGGGCATGCGAAAGGGTGCGGATAGCATCCGGATCACCTCTGAGTGCAGCCCTTTCGATACCTCTTACCGCGGTTGACCGGAAAAAACTCCCTATCAGGGGTACACGGCATGGGACCTGCAAAAAGGGGAGGCCCGGTGTCGTCATGCGTGTGCTCACCGCTCACCAGGGGACAGCACAGGTTCAAGGTGAACGAAGCCGACCGGGGATTCAGCAGCAACAGGTGTGTCAGAGGCTGAGAGAGCCCTACCCTCCGTCAACCATGTCCTCAGCCCTCCAACCACCTCTTTCTGGGATACAGAGAGTGGTACCTGCGTCCTGAGCGCAGCGATAATATCCTCCGTCGTGATTCGGCGCATCCCCTGGTTGAATGCCTGGTACATGGCGTCGATAACGGTCTGCTCGATCTCGGCACCCACATATCCATCAGAAACCCTTGCCAGCACTTCAAGATCAAAATCTCCGGGGATGAGCCCTCGCCTGCGGAGGTGGACCGAGAAGATCTCTCTCCTCTCTTTTCCGGAGGGGAGGTCGAGGAAGAAGATCTCGTCAAACCGTCCTTTCCGGAGGAGTTCAGGAGGGAGAGCAGAGACATCGTTCGCGGTTGCTACCACAAAACAGGGGGCTGTCTTGTCCTGCATCCATGTGAGAATGTGGGCAAATACACGCTGGCTCGTTCCCGAATCGCCGTTACCAAAAGAGAACGCCTTCTCCATCTCGTCGATCCAGAGGATGCAAGGAGAAATGGTCTCTGCAAGGGCAAGGGCACGGCGGGTTCGCTCCTCGGATTCCCCTACAAGACTGCCAAAAAGGGCACCAACATCAAGCCGCAGCAGCGGGAGCCTCCATATGCCGGCGATCATCTTTGCGGTGAGGCTCTTCCCCGTCCCCGGGATCCCGATAAGGGCAATCCCTTTGGGAGATGGCAAACCATAATCCCGTGCCTCCTGCGTAAACGCTTTTTCTCTCAAATGTAGCCATTCTTTAAGGACTGCGAGCCCCCCCACATTCTCGGCGGTCTCGGTTATGCTGAAAAATTCAAGAGCCTCACTCTGTGAGAGGATATCCTTCTTCTCAGCAACGATTGCATCGATGTCCCGGTCGTCCAGACGTCCGTGCCTCACAATGGCTTTGGAAAATGACCTGCAGGCCTGGTTGAGGGACATGCCAAGCGCAGCCTGTATGAGTTTCTCTCTCCCGAGCGGGGTGAGTGATTCGGGGACGCCGCTCCCCCTGAGAAGACGGTCGAGCTCCTGTTCGAGTTCTCTTGCAGAAGGGGGGGGTATCTGGATGACGACCGCGTTATCCCGGATCTCCACGGGCACTTTCAGCGAAGGAGTAACCACGATCATGGTCCTCCTTGAAAACCGGAACTTTTGCGCAAGGTTCCGCATTTTTCGCTTCACGGCAGGATTTGTCCAGAACTCATGGAAATCCTTGAGAACGACTGCCGCCGCATCGTCTGTCTTCTCCATCTCGTCAAGAGCCAGGAGGGGGTCCCTGACATTTGCAGCCCTTGAAGGAGTATCTTTTACTCCTGAAAAGCCATCCACCAGGTCCCACACGATGAGAGGGCGGGAGGGTTGGAATCGCCCGCAGACATCCTGCAGGATCCGTATCGCCCGCTCCTCTTCTGTCGTATAAAGAATAAGAAGGGTGATCCGTGCCCGGAGGCAGAGGTCAATCTGTGCAGGGATATCACCTTCCCACGCTTCGTCTCTCATGCCCATCTCCTTACAAGAATGCGTACTGATCCGTCTTCCTGCTCCACTTCCTCGACAAGGCTGTATCCTTCCCGTTCAGTCTGCTCCCGGACCAGCATTCTCGCGTATTTCTGCTGGATTCTCGGGTAGTCCCTTCGCAGGGTGTTCTGGATCTTCCGGTCTGCACCACGGACTCCCCAGGAATCTGCAAGAAGATCATAACATCCGTCGGCGTTCTGCACAAATCCTACCCCGTACCCATTCTTTCCCGTCACAGCCAGGTCTACCTTCTGAACTCCGTGGTATCCTCTGATGGTCCCACCTTCCTGTACCTGGTAGCCCATCTCCTTGAGGCAAAGTGAGAGGACTGACGTGTTCCGGAATGTTGTCTTGATTCTGCTGAAATGAGACATGTTTCAGGGGCACTCCTCTTTCTGATCAAAAAGGCACATTTCCGGGAACCCTGTGGTGATTATCTCCCCGTGGCGACTGATGGTAAATTCCACGGATCTCCCCGCGTGTTCGGGAGAAACAGTGCGGGGGATCCTCGTGGAAAGGTGAAGCAACTCCTGGTTTCTGGATCCACAGAGGGATGTCCCGCAGGGTACATCCCTTTTATATGGCCCCGCCACGAGAAGATCGGTCACCTTAAGAAGTTCCTTCCAGGGTCTCCTTCCGCTTGAAAGAAGTGCATCGGCGGGAAATCCGCTGAACGTAACCACAGAGAGACCCGCTCTCCGGATCAGATTCCCAACCTCAGCGAGGGGAAGTGCCTGGCAGAACGGCTCTCCCCCGGAGAATGTGATGCCATCGATCCCGGGTAGGGAGATGATTGTTTCCGCAATATCCTCTGCACTGACAAGGCGTGTCTTCTTGAATGACCATAATGACCGGTTGAAGCATCCCTGGCAGTGCAACGGGCATCCCTGAACCCAGAGTACTGCCCTCTCCCCCGGCCCGTTTACCCGTGATCGCTCGAGGAACCCTGCACAGTTTATCTTCATTCCAGTCTCTCTTCCTCTGCCATGCCACACCAGGTTCCCGCACTGTGAGTGTTGGGAACCCGTGTGAATATCTGAAAAGAGAGGTTTCCGGAAGGCATGGTATAAGTTCTTCCTTTTCCAGTCCCCATTTCTCAAAAAAGTACTACAAATGTAATACTTATGGAGTGCAAAACCTACTACTTGGCTCGATCCTCGCGCCGCAATATTATGTGATAAAATTACAATGTAAAGGTTAAAATCCGGTGAATTTGCGTTCCGGCGATAAAAATTGGTATTCCATAAGAGTGATTTTTTGATGTATTGAAGGATTTATCCGTTCCATAAGGCATACCGTTGCGCCACATGTTATTATCAACGCACCCTACGAATAATGAGTGATGAAAGGCTCGTTTGACGGCACCTGGATCAGGCTCGGTCCGGAAGGGCGACCTCTCTATGATCAGAGTGGGTATGGGAGGCCTGAAAAGGACGGGCTCCGGCTCGCCCCGGAAGAGGCCCTTTACCTGGTCCACCGCGGCCGACTCGAGATACCCGGATATTCTTTTGACCGTCTCCTCGCGGTATGCACGCAGAAGTCAGGTTTTATGAGGAGCTTCCTTGTATACCGTGACCTGAGGGAGAGGGGATACGTTGTCCAGACCGGGCCTCACGATTTCAGGGTATTCCGAAGGGGCCAGAGACCCGGAACAGGCCAGTCCCAGTATCTTGTACGGGTCATCTCTGAACGTGACATGATAGCGTTTTCAGGTCTTGTCAGGGAGGCTTCTGCGTCCATCAATTTACGGAAACAGCATGTCCTTGCCGTCGTCGACGACGAGAATGAGCTGACGTATTATGAGATAAAAGTGCAGCACCTCCAGGATACCGGTGAGGAGAATTCCTCTTCACCTATGGATGGCGAACTGGCAGGGAGATATGCGATCGTCCACCAGACTGAGAAGGGGACATACGGGATGCAGCTTGATCCCGGGCGCCTGGTCCTCGCACCACTTGAGATAATAAGCCTGATGCGTTCCGGCAGGCTCTCTCTCAGCAAGGATGGAGAGCGGCAGGATCCCGGACACTATTACATGATGGCCCGGGAATCGGATCTCGAGTTTCCTGAGAAGGTCAGGGTATACGAAGACCTGCGAAAACGGGGTTTCGTGCCACGAACCGGGTATAAATTCGGTCATCATTTCCGCGTATATACCGGGAAGAAAGTCCACTCAGAGATGCTCGTTCAGGCTCTTCCCGAAGGAGCATCTCTTTCCATGAGTGCCATCTCGAGGTCAGTCCGCCTGGCCCACAGCGTGAAAAAGAAGATGTTGTTCGGGTGCGAACATAGTGAAGATATCCAGTACGTGGAATTCGCCCGTATCAAACTGTGAGTAGGTAAAGCATGCAGGCACCCATAAATCCCTGGTCCAGCCAGCCATCCGAAGATATCGAGAAACTCTTCTCGATGTTTGGAATCGAGCCTATAGCAAGTATCGATGGCATTCTCCCCCACACCCCTTCCTTCATACGCAGGGGTGTTGTCGTGGGCCATCGAGATTACCGCGTCATTGCGGAGGCCATCAGGGACAGGAATCCCTTCCATATCCTGACCGGTTTCATGCCGTCCGGTCATCCCCATCTCGGGCATTTGATGGTCATGAAGGAGGTAGTATGGCACATTCAGCAGGGAGGAACAGGGTATATCACAGTCGCAGACAAGGAAGCCCACGCGGTGCGGGAGATCCCCTGGCGGAAATGTGATGAATACGGGAAGGAATATCTGCAGTGCCTCTATGCCCTGGGATACCATGGCAACACCTACTTTCAGAGCAGGAACAAACGCCTCTCTGATCTCGCGTTCGAGGCAGCGACCAAGGTAAACTTCTCAGAACTGCAGGCAATTTATGGTTTTTCTGATGAGACAGCACTTGCCCATGCAGAGAGCGTGATCACCCAGGTAGCCGATATCCTCTATCCCCAGATCGACAGCTGTCCCGCACCCACGGTTGTTCCGGTTGGAATAGACCAGGACCCTCATATCCGGCTGACAAGGGGTGTCGCCCACAAGCTGCGCATGTTCACCGTTGAGGAGAGAGACGGATACATCAGTGTCCGGTCAAAGAATGCACCCGCTGAGGCGCTCGACGAAGTTCACAGGAGATACCCGGGATCAAAAAAATACGAGGGTCATGTCGATATCCCTGGCGGACAATGCATCGATGTGAGTGCAGAGGTTCGCCGCATTGAGATCTCCCATGGCGGGTACGGGTTTTTCACACCCTCATCGACGTACCACAGGTTCATCCCCGGGCTCCAGGGAGGAAAGATGTCGAGCAGTGTGCCGGAGAGCACGATCACCTTTTCAGAGCCAGAAGAGGTTGTCAGGAAAAAAGTGATGGCTGCTCTTACCGGTGGACGGCCTACGCTTGCAGAACAGAAAGACCAAGGCGGGGAGCCTGACGTGTGCCCCCTGTTCCTCTTAAACATGTTCCACATGGTGGAAGGCGACAGCGAGCTTGCTGAGATCAGGAGGCGATGCCTTGAAGGGGAGCTACTCTGCGGGCAGTGCAAGAAAGAGACCGCGGAAAGGGTGCTGGCCTTCATCCATGATTTCCGGGAGAAAATGGAGGCATCAGCACATCTGGTGAAGGTTGAGTGAGATGGATCTATCCCTGAATGAAAAACGACTGATCAAAGTCCTGGAACCGCTGAAGAAATCCGATCCGGCTACCCTGGCCGAGAAAATGGGGACATCCGCGGAGTCAGTCATCCAGTTCTCCATGCTCCTTGCCGGGCGTGGCCTTGTACTTGTGGAGAAGGACGTTCATACCACCTATGCCCTCACGGATGAAGGGAGCCGATATGCCCGTGAAGGGCTCCCCGAACGACAGCTTCTCAAGAGTTTCGAGAATCGCATTCCCATGGCCGACCTGACAAAGCATCCCCTGTCCCGTGTCGGGATAGGCCAGATGCGCAAGAAAGGGTGGGTCGCTGTTCTCGACGGAATGGTGGAGAAAACCGGTCAGGATATGATATGTGAAGAGGAGCTCGCACTCCGTGATCCCGGGCGTGGGGGTAAAGGTGTCTCTCTCCTTGTAAAGCGGGGTCTTCTCAACGAACAGCAGGAGACGAAATACCTCATTTCCCTGACACCCGATGGCGAGGCTATCGTAAAAAAGGGACTCGAGCTCGAGGCAGAGGTAGGGACTCTCACAAGGGAGCAGATTATCGGGGGATCTTGGAAGGATCTGCACCTGAGACGATACAGCCTTGGTACACTTCCAAGAACGGTCTATCCCGGCAAAATTCACCCGTATCAGAGGATACTGGATGAAATGAGGCAGATTCTCCTCGAGATGGGATTTGCCGAGATCTATGGGGGCCTTGTGCAGAGCTCTTTCTGGAATTTCGATGCCCTTTTCCAGCCCCAGGATCACCCGGCGAGAGAGATGCAGGATACGTTCTTTTTGAAGGAGTCTGTTCCCCTTCCCCCGGGATTCGAGAGGGTAAGGGATATGCATCTTCACGGAGGCACCACCTCGTCAACGGGATGGGGTGGCGACTGGAGTGTTGACAAAGCAGAACAGTGCGTCCTGCGCACACATACCACGAGCCTCTCCATTCAGCACCTGGTGTCTCACCCTGAGCCCCCCGTAAAAGTCTTCTGTATCGGGAGGGTTTACCGGAGAGAGTCTATCGATTCAACTCACCTGGCGGAGTTCGAGCAGCTGGAGGGGATCGTCATGGACAAAGACGTTACGTTCCGCCATCTCCTCGGTTTTCTGAAGGAGTTCTACGGGCGCATGGGATTCGAGGGTGTAAGGTTTCGGCCTGGCTACTTCCCCTATACCGAACCCTCCGTGGAACCCGAGGTCTTTGTCGACGGCCTGGGCTGGGTTGAGATGGGTGGTGCGGGGATCTTCAGGGAAGAAGTGAGAGCCCCCTGGGGGGTCAAATTCCCTGTGCTTGCCTGGGGTCTTGGCGTGAGCCGCGTCGCGATGCTCAGACTGGGTTTGAAGGATCTTCGCCAGTTATACAGGACTGACATCGACCTGGTTCGCGAGACACCTTCCTGGCGACCGGGCCATCAGGCATCTGGAGGGAAATAAGATGGCTGTCATCACCCTCCATTATCGTTACCTGGAGAGGCTCGTCGGGGCTGATAAGGAAACAATCCTTGCCCGTCTCCCGATGCTGGGATCGGATATCGAACGTGTGGAGGAGGATCATGTTGATGTTGAGTTCTTCCCATCACGGCCTGACCTGTTCTCCGTTGAGGGAGTTGCGAGGGCGATGAAAGGTTTCCTCGGCCTTGAGAAGGGACTTCCCGCATATCATGTGACGCCATCCGGGATCAGTTTTTCAGTCGATCCCCAACTGGCCTCCATACGCCCTTATCTGGGGACAGCGGTTATCCGAGGAATCTCTCTTGATGAAGAGGCAATCCTCTCTCTCATGGGCCTCCAGGAGGCTCTCCACTGGGCGTTGGGCCGTGGCCGGAGCAAGGTGGCGATTGGGATACATGATCTTGACCATGTCACGCCCCCATTCCGGTATATTGCAGAGGAAAGGACCCGGTCTTTCATACCTCTCGACTACGACAGGGAGATGACGATGGAAGAGATCCTTGATGAACATCCCAAAGGCCGTGCCTATGCTGACATCGTGAAGGACTTTCCGAGATTCCCGCTCATTGTGGATGCCTGCAACCAGGTTCTCTCATTTCCTCCTATAATCAATGGGGAACTTACGCGTGTGACTGGAGAATCAAGAAATCTTCTCCTCGACACGACCGGCACTGATGAACGTGCAGTAATGACCGCGGTAAACATCCTCTGCACAGCCCTTGCCGATGCGGGTGGACACATCGAGAGTGTTGAGGTGAATGGAGGGTTCATCCCAACCCTCGCTCCCACCACCCGCCTTGTGAGCTCCCGTGAATGCAGTGCATTACTCGGTGTAGATTTCACTCCGGAAGAACTCTCTGCCATGCTGGAGAGAATGCGGTATTCAGCCGAACCCGTTAGCGATGACAAGGTCAGGGTCATGATCCCCTGTTACAGGGCCGATATCATGCATGACTGGGATATCTTCGAGGATGCAGCCATTGCGGTCGGGTATGAAAATTTCCGGGCAGAGCTTCCTCCCACGTTCACCATCGGCAAGGCACACACGGTTATGACCATCGCATCTGCCGTCAGGTCGCTCGGTTCAGGCCTTGGTTACCAGGAGGTTATCCCGTTCACTCTCACCAGTGAAAGGGTGATGTATTCGAAGATGCAGCGCCCGGTAGCGGTGGGAACTCTCTCTATCCTTCACCCGATCAATGAGGAGAATACCATGGTCCGGACCGGGATCCTGCCGCTGCTTATCGAGATGCTACAGTTCAACAAGCACCGCGAACTCCCTCAGAGGCTCTTTGCGGTGGGAGACGTGGTTCAGGACCTTACCACATACCAGAAGGCAGCCTTCGTCTCTATCCACCCGGCAGCAGATTTCTCCGAGGCCTTCGCGGTCGCGGATGCCCTGTGCAGGGAGCTGTCGATATCCTACACAGCCGGGGAATCAGGTGACCAGGCGTTTATACAGGGAAGAAGGGGCAACCTCCTTGTGAATGGAAGTGTTGCCGGAACCTTTGGGGAGATCCACCCTGAAGTGCTGAATGCCTTCGAACTCGAGCACCCGGTCGCAGCCGTGGAGAT
>CAYNXS010000036.1:0-13236 GCA_964401215.1 uncultured Methanolinea sp.
TATCTGCTGTGCACTAATGCACGGCATTGGGGAAAAAGGAGAATATCATGTTTTTTCTGAATTGATACACTTTTTTTAGCGTATTTTAATGGAGATACACTGGGTGCTTAAAAGAAGTGCAGGAAATCGTTGTATAATTAAGGAAAAATTACGGTTTTTTCATAAAAAATTTCCAGAGTTTATGCGCTCATGGGTAAGAACTCTCATAAAAAAAGTTCTACTGCAATTTTCAATGTTTTGGAAATGGAATCAGTGAATACCTAACGTTCGTCAGGATACTTGTATACCGGATAAACGCACCACGGGCATACCTGTAAAAAAGGGGAATATCAGGAATGCTCTCCGTTTAGCTCCTCGTAGAGTTCAGCCATGGTAGCCTGGCGCTCTGCATAGGCATCATGCTGGTGAATACTCTCCTCGTTTGTCTGCATGATGGTGATGAGTGAATCTCCGGGGAGATCCCTGAATTCGGCAATTACTTTTTTGGCGATCTCACGAACGCAGTCCTCCACGAACCTGGGATTCTTGTGCGCATTCAGCACGACGTAACTCTCGTCACCCCTCTTCAGCAATTCAAAGATTGATGCACTCATCGATTCTTTGAGGATCTTGATGATCTTCTCGAGTTTGACGTGCTGGTCGTCATCGATCTCAATTGACAGGAAACCCCTCCCACGCTGGTTGTGCGTCGCCATGGGGACTTCTGCCAAAAAGCCGTTGATCTTATCATCGGGAATCTCCAGGTTCTGCATCACCGAAATTGCCCTCTCCTTCATGATATCCTGGGCGCAGGGGCAGGCGGTCATCCCTGTCACCTCGGCACCTATACTCTTTCTCACGATCGGATTCCTGAAGGTCCGTTTGGCAACTGCGCGGGCGTGAACCCTGACCACTTCGTGGCAGCTCGTGTGGGATACGGGCGTCTCCCGTTTTACCATGTACTGGCTGTTCATCAGCACCTCGGTGCGGTCGGCATATTCGTGCCGGTCAAGGAGTTTTCTGGCAACCACGCTGCAGAGATTCTCAATCTCCTTCACTTCGCCGTCAATAGCCTGCTGGAGAACCTCGTCGATCACTTCGAAATTCCGGGAGAGGTTGGCACCCTTGAGACTTCCGGGGAGATCGACAAAGACATCGAAATTGGAGATGAAGATGACCGACCTTTTGTCGGGCCTTGTGACTTCTACAAGTTTCTTTACGTTCTTGACTCCCACCCTCGTCAGATTTATACGAATATCAGGGATGGTGGATTGAACGTCTGGCAAATCACGCCCAGATTTTTGTGTATTAAGGCTGGGAATAGTGCATCGCTCCCAAGAATGATGTGGAACGTATTTTTTTCATATAATATTTAAGTGCTCTGTTACTGATATGTGATGGATCACCCTATGATGGAAAAATACTATGAAACCGATGCGGACCTCGGGGTTCTGAAGGGCAAGAGGATCGCAGTGATAGGATACGGGTCACAAGGGAGAGGGCAGGCCCTCAACCTGCGTGACAGCGGCCTTGACGTCGTGATCGGGCTTCGGCCAGGGAGATCATGGCAGGCTGCCTCTGCGGATGGATTCAAGGTCTATCCTGTTTCGGAAGCGGTAAAGATGGCAAGTATTGTCCAGGTGCTGGTCCCGGATGAGCACCAGGGGGCCATCTACAAGGAAGAAATCCGCCCTCACCTCTCAGAGAACAAATGCCTGATGTTCTCCCACGGATTCAATATCCACTTTGGACAGATCGTCCCGCCACCTGACGTCGATGTTATCATGGTGGCCCCGAAGGGCCCCGGTCACATGGTCAGGAGGACCTACGAGGAGGGAAAGGGTGTCCCTGCCCTCATCGCAATACACCAGAATTACTCAGGCCAGGCGCAGAAGATCGCACTCGCCTATGCCAAGGGGATAGGAGCTACGAGGGCGGTCGTGCTTGAGACTACGTTCCGCGAGGAGACAGAGACCGATCTCTTTGGTGAACAGGCAGTGCTCTGCGGGGGTATCACGTCTCTCATCAGAGCAGGTTTTGAAACACTCGTTGATGCAGGGTACGCACCAGAAATGGCATATCTCGAAGTGCTCCATGAAACAAAGTTAATCGTGGACCTCATCTACGAGGGTGGTTTTACCAATATGCGCAACTCTATTTCCAATACCGCACAGTATGGAGACCTGACCCGCGGCCCGCGGGTTATCGGCACCGAGTCCTACCTGGCAATGCAGGAGATTTTAAAAGAGATCCAGAGCGGGGAATTTGCCAAGGAATGGATGCTCGAGAATATGGTGAACCGGCCGGTCTTCAATGCCCTCACCCGTGCGGACGAGGAGCACCTTGTCGAGCAGGTGGGAAAAGAGGTCCGGGCAATGATGCCCCAGTTCAGGAAATAATCACTTTTTTAAAGAAAATGCCCTGGTCTGTTCATTTCAGATGCGCCAAGGAAAGGGGGTGTATTTTTTTGGCAAATCTTGATATTAGGACGAAAATAGGAGATTCCACTTTCACTGTCAGGCAGCGAAACTGCTTGAAAGTACCGGATATATGTTTTTCCTAAGGTGGCATTTTTACCCTCAGGCGACCTACATAAGAATGATGGCTGAATCGTACGAAACACTCCTGAAGAAGGCTTACGCTCACGTGACCGAACCGAGCGAATCAGTGGAACGGTTCACGGTACCCGAAGCCAGGTCGTATATCGAGGGGAAGACCACGGTGCTGGAGAATTTTTCCGAGATTGCAGACACCGTCCGCCGCGACAAGGATCACCTGATGAAATTCCTCCTGGGAGAGCTTGGCACTGCCGGAAAGATCGATGGATCCCGGGCAATATTCAACGGAAAATTCGAAGCATCACTGATAGTCTCCCTTGTGAAGGGATATGTCGATGACTATGTCATCTGCTCTGAGTGCGGGAAACCCGACACCCGACTCGTGAAGGATGACCGGGTTCTCCTTCTCCGCTGTGATGCCTGTGGAGGTCACCGGCCTGTCAGAAAGAGGAAAGCACGGACCGAACCAGTCAGCAACGAGGTATCAGAGGGTGCAATACTCGATGTGGAGGTTCAGTCTGTCAGCCGTAGGGGCGACGGCGTTGTCCGGATGGGACGGTATATCCTTTACATTCCGGGTGGAAAGCCCGGGCAGAAGGTCAAGATAAAGATAACCCGGGTATCGGGTTCGATCGTATTCACAGAACGCGTTCTCAGCTGAACCCAGGGGTCAGGAGTGGTTGAATGCCGCTCCTGGTTCTATCCTGCTTTTTTTAAAGACAAGGAGAAATATTTCAAACGAGAAGAATACACCAAAAATGTTCCAAGAATGAAAATTGTTTTTGGATTATTTTAACGAGACACTCTCAAGGAGTTCATCACAGGACTGGGATATCCTCCTGCAGGCGTCTTCGATGATCTCAAGAGGAGCCTTCTTTCCATTCGTGGTGACCAGAAGTTCAGGATCGGAAAACTGGAACTTGATGAGATACTTGGCAACATCCACGTCGGGATCCCTTAATATCTCCTCTGTGAGGGCATTCATGAATGTATGGCCTTCTCCCTGGACGAGGAGTTTCACTTTGTCCTTCTGCAACTCGAGGATTTTAATATTCATCCACCCATAAATGGGAGGCAGAATCCTATATAGGTATGCCCACATCCCCATCCCTGAGATCCGCCTCCAGTCGCCGCATCCACCGTCAGAATGTGAAGGTTTCCCCGTCGCACCCAAGGTGGGGAAGTCCCCAGGGCATGAGATGACTTATGTGGACGCATCGGAAATCCCCTGCCCCGAGTAAGGCTGCGAGTTCGCAGGCTTCCTGGTAGTTCATGTGCTTGGGAACATGGCTATCAGGAGGGAGGAGCGCATCCACGAGGAGAAGATCTACCCCCTCAAAGGCCTTTTTTGTCTTTTCGGGAAGGCTGGCGATGGCATCTGAAGTGTATCCTACACGTATTCCCTCGTATTCAAGCAGTATCCCGCATGTATATACCGGGGGGTGGATAACAGGAAGGAAACTGAACGTAATTCCATTGAGGTCAAAATGGGTGTATTCGCGGATGGGATGCCGTGTAAAATCGAGGAACCTGAAGACTTCACCGCAGTACTCCATAACCTCATTTGGCGCGAACACCTCAGGAAATTTCTGAACCCTATAGAACTCGCCGAACCCCATGAAGTGATCGTAGTGGCCGTGGGTCCACAGGACCGCGTCGATATGAGGAGATCCTGCCCGGAGGAGCTGCTGGCGGAGATCAGGACCTGTGTCGATGAGGATATGGTGTCCGTTACACTCGATCAAAAGCGAGGTCCTGAGTCTCTGCAGGCCCTGTTCATGAGCACGGGTGCACTGAGGGCATGAACACCCAATCCTCGGGGTGCCAACGGCATCACCTGTCCCGAGCAGGATGATTTTCATCCTACGACAACCAGTTCTGGGCGCGAATAATGTTCCGGTTTTGAACAACCGCAATGCCGCGCTTTATGTCTGCATGGGAGATGGAATCGCGCGTTTCCATGAGAGATGAGAGGAGTGCTTCCTTGACCATGATCCGGAGGTCGGCCCCGGAAAAGCCTTCGGTCAGGTCTGCAAGACCGGCAAGATCACAGCTGTGCTTCATGCTTGAAGATACCTTCTCGAGGATTGCCAGGCGCATATTCCTATCCGGAAGTCCAAACTCCACTACTTCATCAAACCTTCTCCATGCAGCATCATCGAGGAGTTGCGGATGGTTGGTAGCCCCGATAAGGAGGACCTCGTGACGAATGAGGCTCACCTGGTCGATATTCTTCAGGAGTGCATTCACGGCACGCTTCATTGCACCATGGTCATCAGTAACACGACTCTTTGCCACGAAATCAAACTCGTCGATAAAGAGGATGCAGGGTGCAAGTCCTTTTGCGAGATCAAAGATACGGTCGATATTCTTTGAGGTCTCGCCAAGGTATTGGGAGGTGATCATCGAGAGCCTCACTTCCAGGAGGGGCAGGTGGAGTTTCCGGGATAGGGCCAGGGCAAGGGAGGTCTTTCCGGTTCCCGGTGGACCTACAAAGAGGAGCTTGCCCACTTCATGGATACGGTGCCGGCGGAGGGTATCACGGTGTTGCCGTGCTACCTGGACTTTTTTTATGAAATCGAGTTGTTCGGGTGTACATACCATGTCCTCGAAATCCTGGTCAATTTCTTCCGGTGCGCTCAGGATGACAAGGTCCATCGCATTCTTCAGTCGCTCGTCATCGGCGAGGATCTTTGTGACGCGGGATTGTAAAAACACCCTTGTGTCTTCCATAGGGGGGTTCTCGCTACGCACCTTCTCATAGGAGACATCCGTCGATTCGAAATGTTCGAAAAAAAATGCAAGTGTCGGATTTCTGGAGACATAGTCAATTCCTCCCTTTTTCAGGAACCATCGCGCAGCTGGCTCAAGGGTGGTGAGCTTGATTCGCTGCCCGAACTCCTCGCAGGTAACCACCGGTGTCTCTGCAAGTTTCTTGCAGGCATCCTCGATGCCCAAACTCCTCCTGACCATCCCTTCGCTCACATGCAGGGGACGCTTCACATCCGGAGCCCCATTGACCGTAAAAAGACCCCTGCATTCGGGGGTGAGGTCATTGGCATCCAGGTTGTGATGGGTATTGAAGAGTTCTGCAGTGAGGAGGATCTCCATGAGTTTGAGGGTCTCGTCATCAGCAGGCATTTCTGTAACTTTTAGTATTATCCCTGGAATTGTTTAAGGGTATCTCATGCGGTCGTGACGATGCATCCTTCAGCGGTCACAATAAGCGTGTGTTCTGCCTGGGAAACGAGGGAACCAGGCACATCAGAAAGAACAGGATATGCCCGTATCACCTGGGCCCGGAGAAGGGCTGAGAGAGCCATATCCCGTTTATTTCCCGTGAGCCACCTCCTTGAGAATGGCATTCCCTTGCGCGGCCGGATCTCTTCGAGGACATGCCTCGCGGAGGGGAGCCTTACCGGATGGAGTGCCTGTTGCTGATAGATCTCGGTCCGGTGCTTCTCGTTCACTCTTCCGCTTCCCGTGCTGGCAAACGGTTCGATCGCAAATACCATTCCTTCCTCGAGTACAGCTCCCCCCTGGATTCTGACGTTGGGAATGTTAGGGGGTGTATGAATCATGAACCGGTCCAAACCATGGCCGGTGAGATTTGCCACAGGCCGGAATCCCCTTGACTCTATCTCATGATGGATGGCGGTCCCGAGCTCTCCGATAGTCACTCCGGGACGCACCAGGGAGATCGCCTTCTCGAGTCCACAACGGGACGCTTCGACAAGGAGGGGGTGCTCTCCAAGATCAACAGTTGTTGCGGTATCTGCAATGTAGCCGTCGATGTGGACACCGAGGTCGAGCTTGACCATATCCCCCTGCATAAAAACTCTCTCCTCTCCTGGGGAGGCAGTATCGTGTGCAGCATCCTCATTGATGGAGACATTGAGAGGGAAGGCAAGACCTGCCTCCTCATCTCTCACCATCTCCTCGATCCTCTCCACTGCACCGAGGTAGGATGCGCCTACCTGGATCTCATTTCTGCCCCTTTTAAGGATGCGTGCCGCGATCCTGCCGGACTCCTGATACCTGTCCATTACCTCATCTTTCATATCAGCACCTCACAGGTCCAGGGAAAGCGGGAATCTTGTCAGGGATGTGAATCCTTCCGCACCAACAACTCCGGTATTCTCTATCCTGATCCCCCCTATGCCTGAGTAATAGAGACCGGGTTCGATGGTCACCACGTTTCCCGGGGTAAGATTCTCTCCTGCCGGTCCGAGGCTTGGTGCCTCATGGACCTCAAGACCAACACCATGCCCCAGGTTATGCACAAAACCCTCGCGGCCGCTTTCAAACCCTCTCTCGGCAAAGAAATCCACGACCGACTGGTAGGCATCAGCACCGGTTATCCCGGGGCGAATCTCTCCTGTTGCCATTTCCAGTGCGTCCCTGACAGCAAGGAACATCTCCTTTATCTGCATTGTTGGCTCTCCCCTCCAGACAGTGCGGGTCATATCACTGAAGTACCCGGTCTGTTCATCGTGGGGGAAGATGTCAATGACAATGGGTTCGTCCGCTTTGAGATGACCTTCACCGATAAGATGGGGGAGCGCGGTCTCTTCTCCGCATGATACAATGGTGTCGGTTGCGATGCAGCCGTTCCTGATAAGAACCTGGTGCATTGCCCCCCTGACCATGCCCGACGTGAGTGGCACAGCACCCTGGTACAGGAACCCCTTTTTTTCGCGTGATTTCCGGATCATGGTAATTCCCCTCTCCATTGCCTTCTCGGTGGCTGCCTGCACCCTCCGGATATTTTCGATCTCCCGGGGACTCTTTTTGGCCCTCATTTCAGCAACTGCAGCCCGGTCCACCTCAAGCCCGCGCATTGTACAGAGCTCCCTGGCAAGTGCATGAGGAAACTGGGGTGGGATAAGTATTCCACCACGAACAAGGCCTGTAATCATCCTGGCAAGGGCCCGCCATCTGTCATTTTCCTCTTTCAGGATTTCAAGCAGTCCTGCCTGGGCTCTTGAGATCACTGCAGCGGTTGACTCGCGCTCGGCCCTTTCACACTCCATCTGTGATACGATAATGAACCCCTGCTCGCCCCGCCGTCGGATATATACAATTGGATCGGTGGTTGAGAACTGCGTGAGGTAGCGCATGTCGGCGTCCTGCGAGGTCCCTATGGCTACATACGCCTCTGATCCGCTGTGTATGATTGCCGAATCAAGCGCATCCATATCTCCTGATCGTGTGCGTCCTTACCACAAGTACTTTTATCATGGAGCTGACATTCCTGTAATGGACGAGGTCACCAAACAGGAATTGAAATGGAAATTTTATCGCCTTGCGATTGTACTCAATGCTATTGTACTCCTGGTTGCGCTTGGTGTGGTGGCCCTCCTGAAGATTCAGGGACCTTACGCTATCCCGGTGACGTTGATTCTCTTTGCAACAGCCCTCGGACTCGGGCTCTATTTCCGGAAGCATTATTCAGCGACCAGACAATGGCTCGAGGAACAGGCTTAGAAAATCCCGGTGTAGAGGAGCGATTCATGATTGAGAAGGTTAAAGGGGAGATTGAACTGATGCAGCGGCATATCCAGGTGCTGCGCACCGTGGTCAGTCACCAGCCTATAGGCATCATGAAACTTTCTGATCTGATGGACCTTCCGTTCCACAGGATCCGGTACTCTCTCCGCATACTGGAACAGATGGGGTATATCCGAGCCTCACCCTCCGGTGCGGTGGCCACCCCCCAGAGCATGGAGCTCCTTGGGGGTCTTGATGGGGAACTTGCTGAGATGATTGAGCTCCTCGAGAGCATGAAGCACCCTGGTACCTGAAACAAAACGCCCCAATTCACCGGCGGCTCCCTGATGAACCCGCTACCTTTAACACGGTCAACATCAAAATATGGTAGCACATCTGCAGTGCCGCCATAACTCAGTTGGTAGAGTGGCTGGCTGTTAACCAGCATGTCACAGGTTCGAGTCCTGTTGGCGGCGTTTTTTTTCACGGGCCCGTAGCTTAGTCCGGTCAGAGCGCCCGGCTCATAACCGGGCGGTCATGCGTTCAAATCGCATCGGGCCCACTTTTGAACCATATGTGGTGATACCGCTCTCTCTCAAGATCCCGTTCAAAAGGTATGTATGGGGCCGAAAGAAATTACCGGGTATGAGATGCCCTGTCTGCGGTGGTGACTGCATTAAGGATGCACCGGCGGTGCTTGAATCGCTCTCTTCGGTATTTTCACAGTGCGAGGAGTGCAGGTTCAGGATCCTTGACAAGAGCGCTCCACTCCGGGGAAGGTTTTATGCAACCCCATGTACCTGCAACAGGCGCTTCATCGACGAGGTGTTCGCGCACCTCTACGTGATATTCCTTGATGAGGGAATCCTGTTGGGGGATGAACCTCTCAGGGCAGTGGGGTCTCCCCTCATCCACCCTGGTTTTTTTATGACGTCTCCGCCATTTCTCTCCCCGGACTCGCTTGTTCTCCTCTCCCCCATTGCAACAGAGGAGGCAGCAAGAAGGATAGTAGAGGAAGTACCCGAGGTGAAAGGTGTGGTGAAATGCGGCGATTACGTCCCAGGAGTGACGGATCTCTCACTTTCATCGACACCTCGTACGTATGAACTCCTTGCAGGATGCGATGTTCGTGCCGGAGTTTTTTCCACCAGTGCCGGTCCCGTGGTGATTTACAACCAGCAATCCGTGATGCACATTGAGTTTCCGCGCATGAGGAATCCCAAGATACATTCAGTGGAACGACACCTTGGAACACGCCACCCCTCCTGGTGCGTGGATGCCTGTTCGGGGGCAGGAACCCTGGGCCTGTGCGCCGCAAGGCATGGAGTTCCAGGCGTGATCCTCAGCGACGCCTGGTACGCAGCGGCCTTCTGGTCAGCGGTAAATCTCCATGTCAACCGCATGTTCTTCGAGATCGGTGAGATTGTGTTCCATTCAACATATGATGCCATCCGGGAGCACCTGGTAAGGAGAGATCCGGTCAGGATTGCGGAAGCGGGAGGTGATCAATCGATCATTGTGTACCAGGGAGATTACCGGGAATTGTGGAGGGTGCTTCCAACAGAACCCGTGTGTGCGGTTCTTGATATTTTTGACAAATCGGATAAGGATGAGACCGGCAGGATACTGCACGAATGGCAGAGCCGTGTGCCCGGCGAGGTATTTATCCCCTAGGGTCTCCATATGGTATGGGGACTAGCCCGGGTGGCCCGGCGTCACCTGTGACCCGAAACCGTCGGCATGCGGGGGGCGAAGTTCGGAGAAGGCGGTAACGGGTTGTCTTTAAACGGTCCAAGCCGACGTTGAAACCTCGTCCCATGAGGTCGGTGGACAGGAATCAAGACCCCGGAGGGGGTGGCGACCTGCTGTTGCGGGGACCGGTCCAGGCCCGGAAGGGAGCAGACTTACCGTGAACATTCGGCGCCCATGGGGTCGCGGGGTGGAGGAGGAGTGTACCCGGAGGGGGCAGTCACGAGCCGTCGACCGAGAACGTGTCCCCATTTTCCAGGCTGACCATCCATGTCGAAAGTTTCAATAATCGGGGCCACCGGGAACGTTGGCACATTTTCTGCACACACCCTGGCAGGGATCCCGTATGTACATGAGATTGTTCTCCACGGCAGAACCGGGCGAGAGAACCTGCTCTGCGGGATTACACAGGATCTTATCGATTCGCTCGCTGCTTCGGGTCAGGCAGTGGATCTCACCTGGACGACAGACCTTGAAGATACCTGCGATTCAGATGTGGTGATATGTACCGCAGGAATTCCAAGGACGCCCGGACAGGACCGCCTTGACCTGGCACTTGAAAATGCCCGCATCGTTGCGAACGTTGCGAAAGCGATCGGGAAATGCGCTCCTGACGCCATGATCCTGATGGTCACAAACCCTGTTGACGTGATGACATCAGTAGCACTGAAATATTCGGGAATGCCTCCGAACCAGGTTTTCGGGCTTGGGACTCACCTTGATTCAATGCGCCTGAAATCACTCATTGCCAAGCATTTCAAGGTACATGTGAGCGAGGTACACACCCGTATCATAGGGGAGCACGGGGATTCCATGGTACCACTATGGTCCGCCACCACTATCGGCGGGATCCAGATCGCCAACCTGCCCGCGTTTTCCCGCCTTCCTGTTGATGAGATCCTCTCGAGTGTAAAAACAAGCGGCGAGCAGATTATCAGGAATAAGGGATCGACGGTATACGGGCCGGGCGAGGCAATTTCAACACTAGTCAGGACCGTGCTCGGGAATGAGAATCGCATTCTCACGGTTTCAGCCTATATCCAGAGCGAAGTCCACGATATTGGTAATGTATGCATCGGGGTCCCGGCACGGATCAACCGGAGCGGTGCATTTCCTGTTCCAATTAAAATATCAGAAGGAGAGGTCACGCAATTTCAGGAATCGGTCGAGAAGATCCGGACCATCACGAATGAAATTCTGAGAAAAATTGAGATTTAAGGGATTCCTATCCTGGTACACCCTCAGGGTGTTTCTATTGGTGTGTTTCAGGTCAGGGTAAGCTCGACGATTTCTGCGCGCTCTACGCCTGCGATCTTCTGGATATCAGCTTCTACTGCGTCACTTTCACCGCCGGCATCATTCACGAGCGCTGCAACTTTGAGGGCTTTTAACCCGAAACCGATAGGCTCTTCCCGGATGTCCTTTACTGAAGGGACTTTCTTTTTAATTTCCGCTTTCAGGGAATTGAGATCCACATCAGGTGATTCGGGCATGACCCTGAGAATGATTGCAACTGTGCCCATGTCATGGCCCCCCGAACCCGCACTTGGGGCAGGTGTAAGGGATACTCTGCTCGCGGCACCTGTAGCATCTCCTGATCTGATAGTCGCATTTCGGACAGCCGAACTCAGTCGCGCCTTCTTCGGCAAGCGGTGAATTACATGATGTGCACTTTCTGATCGCCATTGAACCCTCCTGAAAGAATGTTCTCATAATATCTCTCCTGAAACACTTAAAAGCCGATGGTCGTACCTGTGGTAGGATGACCGGTGAGGACCGCGAATACCCGATCAGTATCCCTGCCGGATACGACCCTTGTCGGAATACCATGTTCCAGGACATAGGGGATGAAACAGGGATCGACATCACCTGTAGGAAGCGGAGCTTCTATTCTTTGGCAGAGAGCTCCACCGGAGTGGATACCGTCAACGGATTTGAGGAGCACAAGGGGAATGTGAAGAGTATGCGCACACCAGGCTGCAATCGTATCCGAGGTCACATCCCACCGGTGAGGGAGGGGATCAAGGGCGATGAGCGGGCAGTAAGGGAGCAGGATGATCGGGTGCGAGGGAACACAGAGTGCAGGCGTGGTAGGAATCCCGAACGAGGAGAGGTACCAGCCATATTGTTCCATTGCAGAGACTGCCATCCAGTGAGCGACGGATCCGGTGACATTGGACCGCCGGACCTCGTCAGCATAGACCCCTCCCCCTGGCACGATGAGGACCGGGAAGTCGTATTCCAGAAGCAGGGAGCAGATTCTCTCTGCATGATCCTGGAGACTGCCACCTATCTTCAGCACACACGGGGGAGTCACGTCTGTCATGTCTCACTGATGATATATTTCAGCAGGTTAATAGTCCAATGCTTCACCACCTTTCAGTCGTGTTGCGAATCCCCGTCCTCGTCACCCTTGCGCTCCTTTGCCCGGTGACAGGTGTTGCGATTACCGAATTCTGCCCGGACCCGTACCTCCCTGACGATCGCGACGAGTACCTGATACTGGAAGGCTTTGGATTCCTCGATGGATTCATGGTCACAGACGGGGAAGGGGCGATCCGGTTTCCTGAAGGAACGTCAATTTCCGGGAAGCTGGTAATCGCGATGGATGCTGAAGCATATTACCGAAGCCACGGCGAATACCCCGATTTCGAATGGGAAGGTGGGATGACGGGGATCCCCAATGTGAATCGGACAGGACGTTTTCAGCTTGCGAATGACCATGATCAGATTGCTCTCTATTCCGGTGGTGTATGCCTCCAGGAGGTGGATTGGCCCGGCATGGTCACTGGCCGCCAGGGGCAGGTTCATTTCTTTGCCAACGGGAGCTGGGATTCGCGGGTTCTCATGATCGGGCAATCGCGCTATGAGCCTGCTGTTTTTTATGGTGCCAGCGGAATCGCATTTGTATCTCCCGATTGTTCACGGGAGGTCTTTTATGAGGTTGTTGCTGGGGCAGGCCAGGAGATACTGGTAAGTGTCTACGAGATTACAAGCCCTGTTCTCGCGGGGTTTCTGGTAGATGCATACAGGCGTGGAGTTGATGTGGAGATCCTGGTGGAAGGAGGACCCGTCGGGGGTATCCCCGCCGAAGAGCACTGGGTGATAGGGTACATGCAGGGGGCGGGTATTCCTGTCAGGACCATGTCCGGAACAGAGACCGTACACAGCCCCTATCGCTTCCTTCACTCCAAATACATGGTCATCGATTCCAGGAAAGTTCTCGTCACAAGCGAAAATTTCAAGGAGAACGGCTTTCCCGAGATGGGCAGGAGGGGGAACCGTGGGTGGGGGGTTGTGATCACCCACGAGGGACTTGCCGATTACTTCAAATCAGTGTATACCCACGATGCGGATGGGTCATGGTCTGTATCTGCATATCCCAAAGAGGGTGACGAGGAGCCCCCCTCATGGCAGGAATACCATGCGGAATCTTCTCCCTATATCTTTTCTGGAGCGA
>CAYNXS010000037.1:0-12976 GCA_964401215.1 uncultured Methanolinea sp.
TCAAGATCCGACTGGGTGGCCAGCGCCTGCTTGAGGTGCTCCGGGCTCTCCCACACGAACCAGTCCTGCATCCCCATCATCACCCACCAGCGGGACAGGATATCCCTGTTCACCGCGAAGATATCGCGGAAGTACTGTTCACTCAGGTCCTGCTGGAGATCCATCGTGATACTGAGCTTGAGAATGTTTGAGAGCGCATCACCCACCATCTTGGTGTGGTACCAGGGCGATTTGCTCCAGCGATGGCTCATCATCTCTTTCATGTCAAGATTCTTGAACCGCTGCAGTTCCGGGATATTGATGACAGGGTTCAGCTTGAACTCGGAGAGTACAAATGCAAGCAGCATGTCGCGGCCGTAATACATCCCGTTATGGAGGACGAAGTAGCGCTGGGGGAGGAATTCCTTGACGGGGACCAGGTCGTGCATATCCCGCATGCTCTCTTTCAGGAGGAAATAGACCTGGGCATTCCGTATCACGGGATATTTGCGCGCGATGATCAGGTTCGCAAGGAGCGTTAAGGGAAGCTCGCTGAACGCCTCGTGAAAGAGCATGTAGAGCAGGAATACCAGCTGTTTTTTCCTCCAGACTGCGATATTGCGGGTGTCCTCGTCCTTCAGGATGTCGAGATAGATCTGCTTGCCTGCGGGTAGCGCGGACTCCGGTGAGAAGGAGATGACCTTATACTCGTTGTTCCGGGCTGCACATCCCTTTGCCAGGAGTTCAAGGCAGTGCCTGCAAATGGTATAATCCTTGAGCATCCCGAGCTGTGAACTCGAGAACGCGATCATGTGCTTCCCGGTCCCGTAGGTAAAGTCATCGATAAGCATCCCCTGGGGCGGGACGTCTGTGCGGCGCACCAGCTGTATCTCTGTTCCAAGCGTTGTCTCGGCGAATTCCAGGATCTCGCGCAGGACGGGGGAAAGGTTGAATTCCTGGTTCATCCATCACTCCCGGTAAAGGGGTATTCTGAAAGGGCAACCCTGTCAGGTAACAGAGAGATCGGCATCGATGAATAATAAACGATACCAAGAAGGACATCCCGGTGGCCCGATCTCCCGGTGGGGATCATCACTGTCGACAGGTATGATATCAGGATCACGTCTGTATACACCAGGTGTAACCCCGGATTACTTCATTGCACCCTGATACCTCAGTGAGGGATGCAACTCCTGAAAAAAAGAGGGTATACTAATTCAATGTGACATTCGGGCATGCAGTTTTCGAAGGGATTGTTCGACTGAAGGTAAGAAGACATTCAGCACATTCCACACGAGCCCCCAGTCTGGTGAGAAATACGGGTGAACCAGGCGGGTTTTCAATCCTTCAAGTTCCTTCCAGGGAATTGCAGCAGTATCCCGCCGGCATTCACCAGAGATCCTTCCTGCCGCTTCGCCGATGACCTCCATGCTCCTTAAGACCGCTCGTTTGAGTGTCTCATCCTTCTGGAAATCGCGGGCGGTTATTCCGTGGGTCCGGTGCGAGAGATACGAAATTTCGTCAAGTATCTGCCCGAGGTAGACGGAATCCCTGCTGAGCACTGCAAATTCTGCGCCCAGCTCGGGGCGGAGGTATGATGCCAGCACGCGGGACATGACGAGATCCACCGGTCTCCCCAGGTTCTCGTCAAGGTACATGGTAAGGCCGATGAAGTTCTGGTAGGTATCCATCCCTGTCTCAAATTCAACCTCAATGTCAAGGTCGCTCCCGGGCCGCTCCTCCCCGCGGGCAACAGAGCCGAAAAGCCCGATCTTCTTCACGCCGTATAACTTCCGCATGATTGCAAATTTTGCATTCAGCGCGAGCATCACCTCTTCCCTTCCTGATGGTTTTTCCTGTGGCGACATTCCCAACCCCAATTCTCTCACATGATTGGAAGGCAGGTGCCTTATGGATATCGTCAACCCATGACGGGATTCCCTCCGGCAACCCCGACGAACCCGCACGAAGATTCTTTGCCTTTCCAGGCCCCCCACTTGATCATGCACAGCCTGTGTTGGAGGTATATCATCAGTGCTCTCATCCTCCTCCCGGTCATCCTGGGTGGCTGCGTTTCGCATCAGGCAATGGATGATTCCGGGGTGGTGGTTCCCGCAACACCCCCTCCGGATACCGATGGGCAGGCTGTTGAACATGATGAAAATGTGGGAATCGCGTTCACAGAAACACCCGTCACAAAGCCCCTGCCCTTCGTTCCCGGGGGAATGTACCGTGAAGGGGACATGCTGATCCTTGGAGGAACGACGATCCTCTCGCCGGGAAACCATCTCCTTGTCGAGGTGTCCCCTGTCTCGTTCGGCCCTGCGAAAAAGGGTGACAGGAGAGACTCGTTCGGGACATCAGGGGTGGTCAGTGTCGCGCCTGGCGATGCGGATTCCCGCAATACCTGGGCGTTTCTCATCGACACCGGTGGCTGGGAGCCGGATGAGTACATGGTCCATATCACGGGCATCGAGGTCCCGGGATTCACCCTCTCCTCCAGGTTCACGATCCTCGAGGAGAACCCAACACCTTCGATGCGATTATAATGAGTCAGCCTTCTTCTGCTCGCCACCCTTTTTTTTAGATTCGGGATCAGGATCAGCGTGAGCCCTGAGAGATCCGAAGGCAGGCTCGCCAACCTTCTTCCGTATCTTCTCAAGCGCCTCGAATGCCTCCCGCCTGACCGAAGGTGCCTGGTCGGCAAGGATCCGTGTAAGACCTTCAACCGCGGAGGGATCCGCGATCTCTCCGAGAAGGAGTGCCGTACGCCTGCGCACCTCGGAGTTCTGATCGGAGAGGAGTTCCAGCAGGGGCCGGGTTGCAGGTCCGCCTATCAGCCACAATGCTTCCATGGAGCAGTTTCGCGCCACCGTATCTCCTTCCCGGAACGCTGCGACAAGCGGGGTAATGGCGGGGTAGCCGAGCGTGGCAAGTGCTCTCACCACCTCCTGCCTCACCTTCCGATCCTTGTCGCCCAGGGCTCCCGTGAGCGCAGGAATCGCGCGTGCATCACCGATACGGCCAAGCACAAGGGAGGCACCCTGGCGGATATGGGGATCTTCGTGGCTGAGCGAGGAAATAAGCGGCTCGACTGCGGGGGTTCCTATCGAGGAGAGGGCATGTCCTGCCCTCTGCCGTATCTCCGGCTGGCTGTGGGCGAGTGCGTTCACCAGCGGCGCTATCGCGGGATCTCCCATGGAGCAGAGGGCCTCGGCAGCAGCGATCCGGACGTATCCCGTCTCATCCCCTAAAAGGTTGACCAGCGGGTCCGTTGCCTCCCTGCTCCCGATCATCTTCAGTGCCAGTGCTGCCTCACGCCTCACCCCGGGGTCCTTGTCCTTCAGCGCCCCAATCAAAGCGCTGACTGCGGATTGCACCTGCATGTCTCCCAGGATCTCGGCTGCGCCCTGCCGGATAAGGGGATTTTCCCGGTTCAGGGCACGGATAAGCGATTCTGTGGCCGGCTCCCCGATGATCGTGCAGGCCCGCATGGTCTCGCGCCGGACAGAGTCGTCATCGTTTTCGAGTACCTCGATGAGCGGCGGCACTGCAGGGAGTCCGATCCTGGCCAGGGTCTCACCTGCTCCCCTCCTGACAATCCAGTGCTCGTCGTTCAATGCCTGGATGAGGGGTTCGATGAATGCATCCCCGAGTTCTCCTGCCGCACGGATTGCGTTCCAGCGTGCTTCCACATCCCCGTAGGCAAGCGCCCGCTTCACGCTCTCCATGTGCTCCATATCAACCTGATCGAACTGGGGCGCACTCTCCCCGCCAAGCGCCCCCTTGAGTGATCGAAAGATGCTCATCTGGTAAACCCTTCCTCACTCGAATGTCTGCCCCGGCGGGTAAAAACCCTATCGTATGCATGGGTGTGGAACAATGCCTCGTTCGGGTGAACGGGGTGGGGGAACCCCGTTTTTCCTTCGAAAACGGCTCCGCCATGTTCACACATGTGGATGCGTGTGACCCGGAGCAACGCACTAAAATTTTTTTGGGTGGTTCCGGCGTCACGCGGTGCTATACTCCCTTCATGAGGGAGAGTATTCCCTCTGCCAGTGATGCATCGACCCCTGGAGCGTTCATCAGGGTATCCATCCTGATCGCTCCCGGAACCTCCACAGGATCCCGTATATCCTGGATGAAAACGTCAAGCAGATCCTTATAGAGTGTCCAGGTGGCATGGGAATCCGGGCGGTACCCCATCGCCTTCATCAGGGTTCCTGCAGGGCCGCTGATCGGGGCATCGCCGATAAAGGGGCTGACTGCTGCGACGGGCACATCCATCAACGCCTCCCTGACCCCCTGGCATTCGAGGATCGGCAGGATGCTGGTGACCGGGTTGCTCGGCCCGATGATCACTGCCTCGGCGGATCGGAGCGCGGAGATGACCTCCGGGGTTGCGGCGGGCGGGGTATTCCAGCGCCTCATCACTTCGTCGATGGGAAGTGCACCCCTGTGCCTGACCCAGAACTCCTGGAAGTGTATCTCGCGTTCCCCTGACCGGATGAGCGTCGTCACCGGGGTGTCTGCCATGGGAAGGATCCGAGCCTTGACGCCAAGCGAGGAGCAGAGGTGCGCGGTCGCGTCCGTGAGCCGCATCCCACGCCTGAGAAGATCGCCGCGCAGGATGTGAAAAGCCCGGTCCCGGTCACCTATGGTGACATATTCGTCGCCCCCAAGGCGTGTGATCTCCTCGTGGGTGTGGAACGTGTCACCTTTCAGGCCCCACCATGTGCTGCAATCGAGCGTCCCTGAGAAGAGGTAGATCAGGGTGTCGATATCAGGGGAGAGGAAGTTCCCGCTTATCCAGACGTCTTCGGCGGTGTTGCCGACCACGGCAATCTCTTCGTCCGGCAGGTGCTGCCGTGCACCCCGTATCAGCTTGGGGGTTCCCGTGCCCCCGGAGAGGAACGTGATCATGGTTCACTATTATTTATATGTGGGTGAGAAGAGTGTTGTTTCGATAGGGTATGAAGATCATCAAGGATCCCGTGCACGGGTATGTTGAAGTACCGTCTGAGATGGTGCCGATCCTCGATTCCATGCCGATGCAGAGGCTTCGCCATGTGCGGCAGCTGGGATTCTCGTATCTTGTCTACCCCGGGGCCCATCATACCCGGTTTGAGCACTCCCTCGGGACCATGCACCTTGCGGGCGTGATGGCCCGTCAGCTCTCCCTTGGGGATGATGAGGCACTGCTTGTATCCGCGGCGGGGCTCCTTCACGACATCGGGCATGGCCCGTTCTCACATGCCATCGAGCCGCTCTCAATTGATTATACAGGAGAGAGCCACCAGGATATCGAAACCCTGCTCTGCCAGGGTGAGATGCGTGCCATACTCGAGGGTATGGGAGTGGACCAGCAGGAGATCCAGAGCCTCATCCAGGGGAATCATCCGCTTTCCGGAATCATTCACGGGGAACTTGACGTGGATCGCATGGACTACCTGCTCCGTGATGCCCATTATACCGGAGCACCGTACGGGACCGTGGATGCCCACCGGCTGATTAGGAACACGTCGATCGTTGATGGGAAGCTGGTTCTGGAGGAGGCGGGGATCAACGCCGCAGAATCGCTCCTGATCGCCCGGACCCTGATGCGGCCTGCCGTCTATTTCCACCACGTCAGCAGGATCGCAGAGATGATGTTCCAGGCCGCGGTGTTGTCCCATGCCGGAAAAGAGGGAAAGAAAACACTCGAATCCCTGCTGCGCATGGATGATTCAGCATGCCTCCAGTCCCTGTTACATTCAGACCACGCGGCAGCAAGGGACCTGAGCCTGCGCATCTACCAGCGGAGGCTCTACAAGAGGGCCCTCTATGTGGGTCGTGACCAGGTGAACGCGAGCAGGGTGGCCCAGTTCTCCTCAATTACCAGGCGGAGCGAGATTGCTGCAACCATCGCAGCGGAGGCAGGACTTGAGACCACCCAGGTACTCCTGGACATTCCGCCTTTTCCGGGTGACATGTCTCTCCATGTCCAGGTGCAGAACCATAACAGCGTGATTGGTCTTGCCGCGCTCTCTCCCCTCCTCAACACCCTGAACGAAACCAGGAGGGGACAGTGGAGGCTCGGGGTCTACACCCCTGTGGAGCACAGGGAACTCGTTGCGGTCATCGCTTCGGAAGTGCTGCACATAAAACCCCAGACCATGCAGGGGCAGTTGTTTGCATGAGCCGGCATCAGCGGTCATTGGGAGAAAAAAGAATGTTTATGAATGCCAGATACCCAACAAAGAGCGAGGGGCTCCCGTGATAGAATACTGGATCGTGGTCACCATGGGTGTGGTGGCAGTGGCATGCGTCGTCTGCGTCGCATATGTGTACAGCGAGGAGAAAGCCCGCCAGCTCCTGCAGAACCGGGTAAAACTCAGAGCGTATGAAAACCTCCTCCAGGCGGTGATGGAGATCAATGTGGCCGGGGACGACCCGTATGCACTTGGCCAGGCCAAGCGCCGCATGGCGACCACGCTTCACCGTATCAATCTCGTTGCCGGGTACGAGGTGCTGACGCACGTGAACGAGCTCCTGGATTTCATGAACGAGACCCGCGAAGGAGACTACGACGTGCTCAAGGAGAAGAATATCCTCAACACGATCGTGCAGGCAGCACGACGGGAACTCGACCCGTCAAGTGCCCGGGTGCTCGAGGAGTCGCAATTCCGGTACCGCTTCTATAACCCGCCCCGGACATGAGGCCTCATCAGATCCTCATCCACCCTTTTTCCGGATGAACATCCCTTCGTGATGTTCCTTTTCCATGCCTGATCGGAGAGCGGTAATCAGCGGTTACTCCGATGAAATCTCTGCCATGTTCATGTGTATGCCTGCATCGCGAAGTGAAGCATGCAATTTTTCTGGCAAAATGCCCCTGTGAGCGATCTCCCCGGGCTTGTAGATTTATCAGAGTGCAGCTCACACCTTACCGCATGGCAGGGAGGCATGACATACTTGCGTGAATTCATCGAGCTGATGCGT
The DNA here is from genome assembly GCA_964401215.1 of uncultured Methanolinea sp. Taxonomy (GTDB): domain Archaea; phylum Halobacteriota; class Methanomicrobia; order Methanomicrobiales; family Methanospirillaceae; genus Methanolinea_A. The sequence goes on from CAYNXS010000037.1 coordinate 6,961, forward strand.
GAGCGATCCGCGGTTATTGACGTAGATGAGATGCCTGGCGGGGAATTTGATGCGCCAAAGATGGCCAGCACCACCAATTCGCTCATCTTCTTCCACAATCTTCCCGGGGGCAGGGGAGTGATGAACGTCACCGCCACCCGGAACGCCCTCTCCCTGGCGCTCGGGGTTGACGAACGAGAGATGGGAAAGCAGGTCTCGAGGGCCACGTGCCAGGGCCGCGTGGTCAAGGAGGGGAACCTCTCCATGGCTCGCGCGGACCTCTCCCGGATCCCCGCCATGAAATTCTTCCCCGGCGATGCGGGTAAATACCTTACCGCGGGGATCGTCTTTTCGCGGTTCAACGAGGTTGAGAACGCCTCCATCCACCGCATGCTTATCCTTGATCACGAACGCGTGGCAGCACGGCTCGTGGAAGGGAGGCATACGTACACCCTCCACAGGGAAGCCCTCGCTGCGGGACTCGAGCTCCCGGTAGCCGTTGCCATTGGGGTCCACCCCGCAGTGACCTTTGCATGCTGCACGAGGGTGCCGAAAGGAGGGGAACTCCCCTTCGCAGCCGAACTCCTGGGAGGGGAGATCAGGGTGCACGAGTGCCAAAACGGGGTGCGTGTCCCGGATGCAGAGATCGTACTCGAGGGATATATCGGCCGCGAGACCACAGAAGAGGGGCCGTTTGTCGATATCACCGGGACCTACGACAGTGTCCGCACCCAGCCGGTGATCCGTTTCACCGGCATGCACACAAAGTCCGACTGCATCTATCACAGCATCCTGCCGGGAGGAAACGAGCACCGGCTCCTGATGGGGGTACCGTACGAACCGGTGATCTTCAGGGCTGTCTCCGGCGTGACAGAGGTGAGAAATGTCGTGCTTACGACCGGGGGGTGCGGGTATCTCCATGCAGTGATCCAGATCAAAAAGAGCACCCAGGGTGATGCCAAGAACGCCATCATGGCGGCATTTGCGGCACATACGTCCCTCAAGCACGTGGTGGTCGTTGACGAGGATATCGATCCCGCCAATCCCGAGGAAGTCGAATATGCGATTGCCACACGGGTTCGCGGGGACCAGGACATCATGGTGATCACCGGTGTTAGGGGCTCCTCGCTCGATCCCTGCCGGGTGGGTGACGGGACCAACGTGAAAGTGGGCGTTGATGCAACCATGGTACTCGGCCGGGAGAACGAGTTCCGCAGGGCTGTCTGGTAGGTCCGACGATGATTCTTTCACCTGACGATGACGCCATCCTCGCCGGAGATGAGGGGGAGACAAGGGCGAGGATGATGGAGCTCCTCGTGGCGCTCGGCAAGGTATACGGTGCCGAACGGCTGATCCCCATTACCAGCGCCCAGGTGAGCGGAGCCTCCTACAAGACGATTGGCAGGTGGGGGCTGGACTGGCTCACGCATCTCGATGCGAGAGTATCAGTCCCGACGGTCCTCAACCCCGTAGGCATGGACCGGATGAGGTGGCGTGAGATGGGAATATCCCCCGGGTTTGCCGAGAAGCAGGAGGCTGTCCTTGCAGCGTACCGCAAACTCGGGGTGATCATGGAATGCACGTGCACCCCCTATTATCTCTACGTGACCCGGTACGGCGATCACATCGCCTGGTCGGAGTCGTCAGCGGTCGCTTATGCCAACTCTGTGATCGGCGCAAGGACCAACAGGGAGGGAGGACCCGGAGCCCTCGCCGCGGCGATCATCGGAAAGACTCCCGAGTACGGGCTCCACCTGGTCAGAGCACGGGTTCCCCAGGTTGTCGTCAGGGTCGAAGGAGGGACCCTCATGGAAGATCCTGCCCATCTCGGGGCACTTGGGTATCACGCGGGCAGGCTCATCGGAAGCCGCATTCCCCTCTTCGAGGGCATCCGGCCGGGAAGAGATCACTTAAAAGCCCTCGGGGCAGCGATGGCAGCATCGGGAGCGGTTGCACTCTTCCATGTGGCGGGGATCACGCCCGAGGCACGGATCTTTTCATACGACACGGAGGGGCTCGAGGTGATTCCCGTGGAATTCGACGAGGTTTCAGCCTGCATGAAGAAGGTGCCCGTCGATGCCGTGGCGCTCGGATGCCCACAGTGCTCACCCGGAGAGCTCTCACGCATCGCGGATCTCCTGGAAGGACGAACCGTGCAGATCCCACTCTATGTGTTCACCTCCCGTGATGTCGCAACACGCCACCCGGGTGTGGTTGCTGCAATCGAGGCTTCCGGGGCCAGGGTGTTTGCGGATACCTGCATGGTGGTCTCGCCTGCGATGGAGCAGTTCGGGACACTCATGGTAAACTCGGGGAAGGCGTTCGCGTACGTTCCCGGCATGTGCGGTGCGGCGGTCAGGCTGGGAACCACTGAGGAATGCATCACCACCGCGACGAAAAGCCCTTCCTCAGCACCCTGATTCGCCGTTTCTTGTATCTCCCGGATACCTCACCCGGCCTCAGGACCCCGAAGGGCCAGTTTTTTCTTCCACTCCCAGGTCTCATCCCACGGTGATTATCGCATATCCTTTCGGGAAGCGGTGGATTTATCAGCGATTTTGTGCTATAACCTCCTGGCAATGGCATTTTCCGACCTGCACCTTCACTGGATGGATCGGTACAAACTGCCAATCCTGATCATTCTCGTAGCTATTTCCCTTGCTCTTGAAGTGATCGTGCACCATATGATGGGAATCACCATCGTATACTCGCATTTTTTCTATGTTCCTGTGGTCCTGGGTGCAGTATGGTACGGGAAGCGGGCCGTCCTTGTCGGGCTCTTCCTTGCAGCGATCTACCTGGGTGATTACTTCCTCATCAACGGTGCAATTTCCGCAGACGTGGCGGGGCGTGCCCTGATGTTCGTTGCAGTCGCCCTCGTCATCGGCCTCGTGATGGACTCCATCAGAAAAGAGCAGGAGAGAGCAATGACGCAGGTTGCTGACGCTGCCCTTGGGGAGGGCAGGCGGAGCGGCATTTACGGGAATATTGATGAATTGAAAGGGCGGCTCCGATCCTCGGGGAATGTGAAGAGGATGAAGGAGGAAGGGGATACCAGGGGATTGATCATGGCTCTCCGGCACAGGGATGCCGCGGTCCAGTATGAAGCGGCGGAAGCCCTGGGGATATCACGGGACCCCGCTGCAATCCCTGCGCTCATCGCTGCGCTGACCGGCGACCGCTATTCAGGGGTCCGGTGGAAGGCAGCCGAGGCACTTGCAAGGATCGGAGCTCCCGCGGTCGACCCGCTCATCCAGGCACTTGGCCACCAGGATGAGGATGCCCGGTGGAAGGCCGCGATAGCACTCGGGGAGATTGGAGATCCAAGGGCAATTGCGCCCCTCATCTCACTCCTTGGGGATGAAGACCGTTTCGTGCAGAGCAGGGCTGCGTATGCCCTCGGGCAGATGGGAAGCCCGGCTCTCCCGGCACTCATTGCTGCCCTTGAGGACCCGAGCCCACACATCAGGAGAGGTGCGGCACTGGCGCTTGGCAGGATTGGAGATCCGGGAGCGCTCTCCCCTCTCCTCGAGGCCTTACACGACGGTGACGAATCCGTGAGGGCTGCAGTACTTGAAGGACTTGGAGGGGTAGGGGACGAGGCATATCCACGCATCATCGCCCACCTCCGAAATTCCTCTCCTGAACACAGGACGCTCGCCCTCCAGGCTCTCCGGGAGGTCCCTGACAGGAAACTCCTTGCCGGACTCGGCGCCCATGCGGATGTGGCCGATCCCGAGACCCGGGATGTCATCATATCCCTCATAGGCGTGACAAAGGAGGGATCCGGGGCACAGGACGAATCCGGCGAATCGTGACCTGATAAACTGCCTTTCAGGGGCGACGGCATTCTCAACCATTGTTCTATCATGTGAGGTGGCGCATCCCTGCATCATCGCATGCCGGATCAAGTATTATGTGGTGTGACCTCCATTTCTGTCTGTGTTCGGTGTATACCAGATCCCTTTCACGGTGGAAGCGGAGGGTATCACTATCCAGGTGGTATCCGGTGATTCCCTCTCCATGTACACGAGGATCTCTCCTGAAGGGAAGGTCGCGAAGCAGCTCGGGTACCGGAAAGGAAAGGTCATCATCAACCCTGTCGAACCGGTGAACCTCCCACAAGAAGTGACGGGGATGCTCGAGTTCCACTTCACCCCGGTTGCCATTAGCCCTGGTTCCACTATCATCATATACCTGAAATTCCCGGTGGAGATCGGGGTATTCGTGGGAGATGAGGAAAATTACACCCTGATCGATGTTTTCTCGCTTGCAAAGGCCAAGTACTCACTCTATGGGACCCCTGAGAAGGGATTTATCACACGTCATGTGGAGTGCGAGGTGTTTGAGTCAGAGCCACCCACAGAACCCCTCGAAGAGGGTGTGCTGACGCTTTCACTCTATAACTCAAGCAGGGACTGGATCGAGGTCTCCCGGGCAGTCTTTGAAGGATCGACGATGCGGCTCTTTTATGGGAGTTGCGTGGCCATGACCGGGGAAATGGAGGTCATTTCACGCACCATTGCAGTGACAAGGATCCACAATGCCCATGCAAAGGACGCGATGAAACCGGCGATCAGGGTATACCCCACCAGGAAGAGCCTGATTCCCGAGAAACTCTTTTTCGTGATGGAGTATGGAGTGGGGGACTGACATGGCATTCGAGTACCTCAATTACGCTCTCATCGGAAATGTCACACTGCTCGACCTGATCATATTCGGTATATCGGTCCTCTTCACTGTCGTCATTGCAAAGGTTGCCGGGTTCTACCTAAAGAGGTCATTTTCAGACAGGGTTGAGCAGGCAGAACTCGACTTTCTGATCAAGGTGATCCAGGGCCTCATCATCGTGATCGGGATCTACCTGGCACTCCCGAGTTTTGACATCAACCTCGCCGATATGCTGGTGGTAGGAGGAACCATCGGCCTCGTGATCGCGTTTGCCAGCCAGAAGATCGTCTCGAATTTCGGTTCGGGACTCTTTCTCATCATTGAACGGCCCATAAAGCCCGGTGACAGCATCAATATCAACTCGGTCTCAGGCACGGTTGAGGAGATACGGGTCCTTTCGACCATCATCAAGACACACGAGGGGATCTACGTGCGGATTCCGAACGAGAAGGTCTTCTCCTCGGATATCACCAATTATGTCGCGAACGTGGCGCGGAGGTTCGAGTACACCATCGGGATCAGCTATCAGTCCGATGCCGGAAAGGCGATCCGGATCATCAAGAAACTCCTGTACGCGCACCCCTTTGTGCTCCAGCACCCCGGGCCGAGTGTCTTTGTGGATAATCTCGGGGATTCGAGTGTCAACCTGCGTGTGTTCATATGGGCACCCTCCCGCGTGTGGTGGTCGGTGAAAACTGAGATGCTCTGGACCATCAAAAAAGCCCTTGAAGACGGCGGAATCGACCTCCCCTTCCCCCAGCGCGTGGTGACGATCTCTCATGCTGCCCGTGATGCGGTACCGCCACACCAGGGGCAGGAGGTTGAATGAGATGAGTGAATCTGAATTCTCTTCCCTGAAAGATGCCCTTGTACATGGCGATCTCGGCACCCGGCGTGCTGCGATGAAGCGGCTTGCAGAAATAGGAGAGCCTGCCATCCCCTCCCTCATCTCCCTTCTCCAGGAACCGGTGGAGAACGAGGTTCGGTGGTACGCTTCAGTCGCCCTCGTCAAAATCGGATCTTCGAGCATCACACCTCTCCTCGATGCACTCTCCGGCAATCCGGATTCCCAGTTCCGCAGGTATGCCTCAGCAGCTCTCGGGCACCTGGGCGAGCCTGCCGTTATGCCCATTCTTGCAGCAATGAAAGGTGCAGATCCCCCAACACGGGGATTCCTCTCACAGGCCCTCTGCAGGATCGGCGAGCCCGCAATCCCTGCGATCAGGGCTTTGCTCGACTCGCACGATCCCATCATGAAGGAATGCGCCACGCTGACACTGTGGCAGATGGGACAGGCCGGCATAGACTCGCTCCTCTCCACTGGTGAGAAAGGGTCTGAGGATTGAAGGGGAAGTCAAGTTTTTCG
>CAYNXS010000038.1:0-8580 GCA_964401215.1 uncultured Methanolinea sp.
GAGGGGTGGAAGCACCGAGCACAGGAGGATCGACTGGTCGGCAGAAGATGTAATTTCTCATTCGAAAAAGTAGAAGAGTTACCTGGAGATAATCGGGCTACACTGGATTCATTTTTTTTGTGAATTTTCTAACAATACTGTAAAGTTTTTGCCTGGACTCTTCGTGTTTTACCAGAATATTTGAAAATAAAGTGCGTATTCGATTGGCTGATGGTGCCAAGTAGGTGATGATAAAAAACGAATATACCTGGAAAATTACTCCTTTCCCTCCTCCAGTGTATCAATAAGTTTTTTCATCAGTTCCACATTCTGGGAAACGTGGTTGTCGATACTCTCCAGGGTAACCACATATCCCCACAGCATGAACACCATGCTTACGATCACAAATAATTCAGAGAGGGTCAGCAGACTGGAATTTTGCATGAAAACTCCAAGAATCGCAAGAACACCGGTGAGGAGGAGGAACACAATGCCAATAATGAAAAAGGTTCTTATTTTCGACATGAAGGGATAATATTCCTGATGGATTATTAATCTTCTGGGATATATTATTCACAATGTTGCCCTATTGCGTCTTTCCCGCTGTTCCCTTTAGATACAGGGCAGTGGATATAATACTCTCTGATTCCTATCATACCAGAACGTGATTGATGCAGTGTGTGTCACGATGATGAATCTATCCCATTCAATGGTTCAGTCCATGTTACTGGAGAGATAACATTTTAAAAATGGAGTGATCTTCTACTGCGTTGAATGACAGGGGTGTGATAGAATAATGGTTCAAGGAAGTGTAGCGTTTTGTCCCTGGTGGAACATTATACTCGTGGTATGCATAGTGATTCTTATCCCTGCAGGGGCAGTTTCCACTGAACTGGGAGAGAAATATACAATCTCCCCGGGCAACAGGGGCGGGAGTACGGACAGATCATCTTCGCTAATAATCGTTACTCCTCCAAGGACGAGTTTCACCTTCACCCAGGATGGAAATGTCGTGACATTCACGGACACTTCAACGAGAAATCCAACCTCCTGGTACTGGACATTTGGTGATAAGAAGAGTTCACGCGAACAGAATCCAAGCCACACCTATACCAAAAGGGGGACCTACACGGTCACATTAACGGCCGGTAACAGTGCAGGGAGTTCCAGCACATCGGCGACGATCGTAATCGGCTCTCCACCCTGGGCAAAGTTTACCTATACTCAAAATGGAAAAACCGTCGCATTCAAGGACGCCTCGACGAGAAATCCCACGACCTGGTTCTGGTCATTCGGTGATGGGACAACCTCGACTGCCCAGAATCCCAGCCATTCCTACGCAGAAACCGGAACCTATATCGTCACGCTGACAGCCGGCAACAGTGCCGGGAGCACAAGCACTTCGTCATCGATACTGATTGGTTCTCCTCCTGTAGCGAGTTTTACCTTTACGCAGAATGGAAAGTCAGTCACATTCAAGGACACTTCGACAGGAAATCCAACAACGTGGTTCTGGTCATTCGGCGATAGAAAAACATCACGTGTTCAGAACCCCAGTCATTTTTACTCGAAAAAGGGGACATATATCGTCACGTTAAAGGCGGGCAATAGCGCCGGGAGCACGAGCACTTCAACCGCGGTCATAGTGATTCGTTAAGATCCAAAGGAGTGTATCTGATTCAATTCGGATACCCTCCATCCAATTTTTGTACATCGTAAGCCCTGCTTCTAGCGAGAGAAAAAAACATTCCAAAACCCATGTCTTAAGCACCCTCTCATGGCATTCGGGCTCATCGGTTCAATACCATATTCTGTATTGTTCATTGTACACGAACCCGCCCCCTGACCTTATTCTCCGCTGAATCCGACCAGCACAGAGCGGTCTCGTGGGCCATCGAACTCGCAGAAATAGATGGCCTGCCAGGTACCGAGGAAAAGGTGCCCGTCAATGACCGGCACCGTGAGTGAAAAGCCTACCAGGGATGCCTTGATATGGGCATCGGAATTCCCTTCGGCATGACGGTACTCACCTGTCGCCGGCACCAGCCGGGCAAGACCGGCGAGGATGTCCCGGGCAACATCCGGATCAGCGTTCTCGTTGATGGTCAGGCCGGCAGTCGTATGCGGCACGTACACATGGCAGGTGCCGTTGTGTATTCCTGTTTTCGACAATTCGGATGCAACCCTGGTCGTGATATCCAGGAACTGGGTTCTTGAACCGGTCGATACATCGATCCTTTTCCAATTCATTCAAGCACTCCGCCATTCCTCTCCCGCTTTTGAAATCCCTGGGATCCTGGAGGCTACCCGTTTTTCAATGCAACAATATCCTTTACGCCAACAAGTTTCCAGACCATTGAACGTTCCTCCCTTGCGATGGCATCAGTTGGATCATCGGGGGAGTGTCCGAGAGCACTCAATACCCTGGGCGAAAGATCCTTACGCAATATCATGTCAACGAAGAGTCTCCGAACCCGCTCCTTCTGGGAGGTATCCTTCACTTCCTCGAGGAGTCCCTGGAGGCTCACGAAGGTAAACGAGGAAAGGTCAGGGGCATATTCCTCTATCTCGACAGACACCCTTGGGTTACTTCTGAAATATTCCATCTTCCTGCCATATTTCGTCGAGAGAAAATAGAGATATTTTCCATCAAACACGTACATGAACGGGGCCACATATGGCTGCTCACATGCCCCAAATGCTATCCGGGACACATGCTGGCGGGTTATGAGCGCATCATACTCTTCTTTCTTCATCCTGGGAATTTTCACCGGGTCTTTCATATCACACGATCTCCTTGTGGATCCTTCCATATATGCGTATAAGAATCTTCAGGTCCCGACAGGATTGATAACCAGCCTGCAGCAATAGAGGCATGAGCGCTTTTTCGCATGGGCTGACAATTCCTATGTCACGGAATCCTAACCCGTTGTTTTCCTGGCAGTGATCCATTCACCGTCCGACTCTCCTTTTGTGAAGAAGAATAGAATCAGAGGAATCACCTGATTAGTGCGATTCAACCGGCGAAGTGCAGCCAGGAACTTTTTCCAAAAAAATGGCATTTTGTTGTATCTCCAACACCGGGTGATTGGTGTCTCCCAGAGAATGCCATGTCAACATTTATCCCGGACTACGCCCCATCCAATCGGCATTATGGTAACAGGGAGATCGGACATCTGCAATCTCCCAATTCACATGATAGAAGACAGAAACGCCATGATCGAGCAATACCTTCCGGCAACGTGTGCATCTCGCAAAAGCCACCGGCGATACATTCAGAGAGGGATGTGCTCATGACCGGGTCAGGCGATTTCAAGGCTGACTGTCTCCCTCACCGTCAGGAAACGGCAGGTGTTGCACTTCTCCGGGGAGACCCCAAGAAGGCGATCATCCGCCTCTCGCTCCCGATGATCGCGGCCATGCTCCTTCAGTCATCCTATAACGTGGTCAACGCCATCTGGGTCGCAGGGCTGGGATCCGATGCCATCGCTGCGATCGGATTCATCACCCCGATCTTCATGATCCTCATGGGTCTCGGGGTAGGTATCGGTGCCGGTGTTACCTCGTCGATCTCCCGGCGGATCGGGGCGTGCGATCGGAGAGGCGCGAATAATGCTGCGATCCATGCCCTTCTACTGTCATGCGGTCTCGGACTGATTCTCACCATCCCGCTCATCCTCCTGGCCGAGCCGATAGCAATCCTCTTTGGAGCGGGTCCGACCGCACCGCTCGCGGCGGAGTTCGCCCGGATCATCTTCGGCGGGATCGTGCTCCTCTTCTTTGTCAATATCGGCTATTCCATCCTCCGGGCCGAGGGGGACGCGAAGCGTGCGATGTACGCGATGGTCGCATCAGCACTCCTGAATATTGTTCTCGATCCGATCCTGATCTACTGGGCCGGGCTTGGGATTGCCGGGGCAGGATGGGGTGTGGTGATATCGATTGGCATGGTCACCATGGTATTGTGCTACTGGTTCTTCGTAAAACATGATACCTATATCACGCTCCATAGGGCGGATTTCTCGTGGGATCGCTCCCTCATCGGGGACATGCTCGGCGTCGGGTTGCCCGCATCCCTCGAGTTTGTCCTGATGTCGGTGCTGTCGATCATCATCAACTGGATGCTTGTCATCACGGCCGGCACAGATGCGGTTGCTGCATACACCGCAGGATGGCGGATTGTCATATTTGCAATCATCCCTGTGGCTGCAATAGGCACCTCAGTGATCGCGGTTGCAGGTGCGTCCTACGGTGCACGGCAGTATGAGAAAATACACATTGCACATCGGTTTTCAGTCGCTCTGGGGGTAGGGGTTGGCCTTCTTCTGAGTGGTATCATTTATGTTTTTGCCCACCCGATTGCATGGATCTTTGCCTATTCTCCGGAGAGTGCCCACCTCGCGCCGACGATAGCGTCGTTCCTCGGAACGATGTGCTTCTTCCTGCCGTTCGTTGCGCCAGGGCTCCTCTCGGGATCAATCTTCCAGGGGACGGGCAAAGGGTTCTACTCCCTGGTGACGAGCATATTCCGAACACTGGTCTTCTGTGCCGTCTTCGCCTACCTGTTTGCGTTCACGTTCGGTCTCGGCGAGGCCGGAGTCTGGTGGGGGATCGTGGCCGGGGACACGCTCGGAGGAATCTTCGCGTACATATGGGCTCATTATTACCTGAAGCGGCTCATCGAGATCAACAAGGAATAGCCGGATGACAGAGGGAAGGCCAACCCCATCAGGGAGCATTAATGCCCACTCGTCAAGACCTGCCATCTTTCCCTTCATTGAGAACCCACGAAGATACCTTCATATTGCCTGTCGGCTTACCTTCCTGATCAGCGTCTTATGATGGAACCAGCCTTCTGGCTCCCTTTGGTAATCCTTGTCGCCAGGATAGTCGAGACCAGCCTCGAGACGATCCGCACGATCTACATCAACCGGGGTCACACCAATCTCGCGGCTGGAATCGGGGTCGTCAAGGTAGCCATATGGCTGCTCTCGACGGGGCTTGTCCTCACCAACCTGCAGAACCTCTGGGGGGTCACCGCGTACATTGCAGGATATGCGATCGGGACAGTGATCGGGATGCGCCTGGAAGAGAAGATCAGTATCGGGAGCGTGGTGGTCAGGGTATTTGTCCCGGGTGATCCCCTCCCTGTCATGAACAGGTTCGGGCAGATGGGATACGGTATCACAAGGCTCGATGGAACCGGGTATCTCTCATCGGCGGTCGCACTTCTCTTCATGGTGGTCCCCCGCGCACAATTGAAAGAACTTTTGAGGATTGTACGGGACGAATATCCCCACCTTCTCTATACGGTGGAAGATATCCGGAAGGGAAGTGAGGAGAGCAGGATCTTCCATGGCAGGAAGAAACCCCTCTGGATGCGCTTTTTCGGCATGTAAGACATGAGATATGTATAATCTGTGGTGGAACTGCAGGCTGAAGTACCCCGAACCGATCGAATAACGAAAAAAAAGGAGAATCCCCGTCACTCAAGAGAGAACTGCTCGGTCTCACGTGCAAGGAAATATCCAAGCACTGTTCTTATGACGACAACCACTGCAAGGAGTATAAGTTCTTCCTGGGAGGGTGCGATAAGCGTTGTGAGCACATCGGCTGCGATGAAGAATTCAAGCCCAAAGACGATTTTACTGGTGAATTCCCTTCGTATAAGGTTGTAGGAGATGTCCTTTTTCCATATCTCCCGCATGAACACTTTGACGGTCGCGCGAATTCCGCCATAAATAATCAGGAATGCCCCAACCACACCGAACAGAAATGCAAAGGCATCGATTACCTGGGTATATCCTGCTACGTCCACCCTGATTGCCCCCTGGTTCTCATGATTCCTGGTTTAGGACTCACGAGGTATATGGTAGGATATTCTTCCCTCCCATTAATAGATACTACCTGACCTCCACCTTCATTCGTATTCATAGTCCAACTCCATTCCCTTGTTGAAATCGAAAAAATTGCAGTATACTCTATCTGGATCGGTGAAACACCAGGAAGGCCTTTCCAGGGTGGGAGAATGATCAGGAAAGAATCCCCCGTGGGAGCTGTCCAGGAGCAGGAGAGGTCACCTGATAATCTGCACCTTTATGCATGACGGCCTCGAATGTAGATACCAGGACCAATACTTCATGGTACCGCTTGACCTCGTTGCATCCTGCATCCTTGGCATCCTGATAGGAACGATCTCGGCACTCCTTGGTGTGGGGGGCGGTTTTTTTTATGTGCCGGTGCTTGTCATGGTCTTCGGTCTCGATCCCCGTATCGCAGTCGGCACAAGCCTCGCCATTATCACCGCGACTACCCTCTCGGCAACAGCCGGATACAGACGCCAGGGGAGGATCCTCAAAAAGAGTGTGCTCTGCCTCGCGTTACCGGGTATTGCATTTGCGGCACTCGGAGCGCTTGTAACCGTCTTTATCCCATCAGTATACCTTGTTGCCATCTTCTGCATTGTCCTCGTCCTCATGGGGATCAAAATGATCAACAGGAAATTCCCGCTGGTGTTTCCCATTCTCTGTGAACCCTGCTGGAAGGAAGAGTGCCGCCTTCCACCCGGAGACAATCGTGACCTCCATGCGTATCCCGTGCACCTGGTGACGTGGGGATCAATAGCGGGTTTCATGAGCGGGCTGACAGGAATCGGCGGAGGAATCGTGAATGTGCCGGCACTCACCATAGCAGGTATCCCGATCCACTATGCCGTCGCAACGTCAGCGGCAGTCATCCTCATCACCTCACTCTCCGGTATGGGGACGCACCTGATGCTCGGCCACCTCTCGCTCATGTTCTTCGTCGCATTCGCGGCAGGGGCGGTCGTGGGAGCGCAGGCAGGAGTGTATCTCTCTCCAAAGACACCTTCCCGGATCCTGGAGATTGCCATTGGCATGCTGCTGATTTTTGTCTCGGCAACGATGGCATTCAAACTCGTGTTCGGATAATCTCCCACTACGTCTCCTGCACTGCATGCGGAAATCCTGCACCGGTGCCAAAGGTCCACCATACCGAATACTAGAAATCGACCCGGATTCATATCGGTTGAACATATATGGAAAACCCTGATTCCCCGCCCACCGCGATTGCGGTCGACCTCGGTGCAACCCGCATGCGGGCCGGCCTCGTGCGACGGGACGGGACATTGGTTCAGTTCACCTCAATCAAGACGCCACACAGTCCTGGTGATGCTGATACCCTGGTGAGTCTTCTTGGGGACCTGATTGCCAGGGTAATCCGGCATTCTGATGCAGCGACACTCTCCGGCATAGGTGTCTCGGCCGCAGGTCCTGTGGACTGTACATCGGGAGAAGTGGTTCATCCCCCGAACATTCCCCTCCAGACCATACCTCTTGTAAGACCCCTTGAAGAGCGATTTTCACTCCCGGTGTATCTGATGAATGACTGCCACACCGGCGCACTCGGAGAGGCATGGTACGGGGATGGGAAGAATATCCAAAACTTCGTGTACCTGACGATATCCACCGGGATCGGGGCGGGAATCTTCGAACAGGGAAGACTGCTCTTTGGAGAGGACGGCAATTTCGCCGAGGTCGGGCATTTCACGGTCGAGAGTACCTGGAACCTCCCCTGCGGGTGCGGGGGAACCGGTCACTGGGAAGGATGCGGATCAGGCAGGTTCATCCCTGCATTTTTTCAGGCATGGTGCCAGTCCACGGGAGCAGCCAATCCCTATGTAAACGTTACAGACGCATCCACACTCTTTGCAGCGGTTGAGAAGGGAGATCCCATCATCACTGATTTTTTGGATTCCCTGGGAATGGTGCATGCCAGGGGAATATCAACACTCATCGCTGCATATGACCCGTCACTCATCATCCTTGACGGGAGTGTCGTCAGGAACAACTGGCATTATGTTCAGTCTTCGGTACTCCCACGCGTGAGATCTGTCTCAGGAAAGATGCCAGGGATCATCCTGAGCTCGCTGGGGGGAACCGCCCCGCTTCTGGGTGCTGCGGTGTGCGTATTCGGGGGGGTGTCCGGTCACATGGTGAACCACAGAGATCAATAAATCCACCACCCTGTTCATTCGGTGATATTCACTGTCCTGACGTATTCCGGCCTCCATCATCTCATCCTTTTTAACCGTAGGCAAGACGTTTTGAAGAGAGCATGAAGCATTATTCATATGAAATTGTCGAGCGGCTCATTTCGGGCTGTTTCCTGGGACTGCTGCTCATGGGAGCACTGACTGCAGCATTCCCTCCGGTATGAGTTTCCGGGACGGTACTCGTCCATGACAGGGAGAAGAGAGACATCATTTTTTCCGTTGCCTATATGACAAGAGGCTGTCTCGGGTTTTGGAATTCTTTCCGATGCTCTTTCAACCGGGCAACCGCTGCTGAAATTGGGAGGTGTCGCATCACTGCACCTTTGTCATGTACCAAAACTCATATCCGGGCAGGATGAGGAAAACAGGATGCTCGGGAATCAGGGGAGCAGAGATTCCCCTTGTGAAATCAGGGAACACCATTCTTCAATCACATCCCATATGGTCTTTTTCAGGTCCTCCATGAGGTCAGTGTCAACGCATGATCCATGCTCCGGATTCGCCCCCTCTGCCTCAAAGAGCGAGCG
>CAYNXS010000038.1:8680-12851 GCA_964401215.1 uncultured Methanolinea sp.
TGTCAACGCATGATCCATGCTCCGGATTCGCCCCCTCTGCCTCAAAGAGCGAGCGGTTCACTTCGAGCTGTATCCAGGGAATCCCCTTGTGCCAGTAGTGTGCATTGGATATGAATCCCCCTGTATAGGGATGATTGATGGCAACGCTCCCGGGGGAGGAGAACTTTTCACGGAACAGTGCTGCAAGGTCCTGTATCCATGGGGCCGGGCAGGTGGGAAGCACGCCTTTCTTCGGAAGCCCCTCGTAATCTCCCGAGTTTCCAAGGCAGATGAGCGGCCTCTTCTGTCCCTGGTCGGGTGCTCCCAAAAGTCCGACTGACACCATGCTGTGGCAGTCCAGTGCTGCGAGTATCCTGTGGGGATCGAGGAGTGCATCGATCCTGGCATGGTACGGGAAATAATGGTGTAACAGGAGCCGGTGCATGACGGTCAGGTCAGGTTTCATGCCTTCCTTCCATATCTCCTGCCCGAGAGCGGTGCGGTATTTCACCACTCCATCCTGGTGCCGGGGAGGACGGTGGTAAGGAGGGCGGTTCAGATCCACAATGACCCTTGACACGGACGAACTGACAAGGGCACTGACAAAATCCGGGAATCCGAACAGGGGGATTGATCCGGGATCGCTGTAATACTGGAGGGCAGCAGGAAAAAGCGCAATGGTGTCTTTCGCCTCATCCGGAATCCCGGTTCCACCGTGGGGTATCGAGATGAGGAGGGGGAGCCTTCGAGTCAGTTATTTCACGTCCCTGAAGTGTGTTTCATGAACTTCTGTGACTGGCATGATGAGGGAAAAATACTCATCGTCCATGATACTGTACCAGTGCACATCATGGAACATACCCCACTTCAAGGCATGTCCCCGCATGATACCCTCGTGGGTCATCCCAATGTGAAGAAGTACACGAGCCGATGTGGTATTCCAGGCAAGGTGCCGTGCATACATGCGGTGGAGACAAAAACCGAGAAATCCGAGTTCGAGCATCGACCCTGCAGCCTCGGTAGCATACCCTTTTCCCTGGTATGGCCTCCCAATCCAGTATCCCAGTTCGGCATGGGCATGTTCGGCGTCGACACGGAGACTGGTCGCGCCTACAACCCTGGTTGATTCCCTTTCCGTCACCGCAAAAATATGCTCTCCACCGTGATCCCTGAGATACTGGTGTTGCCCTATCCAGTCCATCGCATCATCAATGGTATAGGGGTGAGGGATGTTCAGCACCCCTGCTGCGATCTGGATATCCCCGGCAAGTTCTGCTACGCTCCGGGCATCGTCGATCGCAAAATGACGCAGGACAAGGTGCGGGGTGTTGAGGGTCTCGGGAATCGCCATACTCTGTTCTTCATAGAACTAAGAGTCGCAGGATATCATAAGGGTCATACGTGGAACAACTGACGAAGGAGAATCGCGTCCCTGGCAGAAACCCTGCAGTGTGAAGGCAGGGATCACACAGGGAATTTGTGAAAAAATGAATGTGTGTTATGCAATACGATAGGGATAGATCTCTTTCATCGGATCCTGCGGGAGCGGGATAATTCTCATTACTTCCCCGATATTTCCACGGTCGCTCACGACAATCTCCCTTCCGGATATGGTGAAGAGGCCGTCACCGATGAGAATCGATCTCCGCACACTGCTGAACGAGTCCCAGTAATAGTTCGTGGTTTCTGCGTCCTCGTGAGTCACCTTCCCCTTGAAGGTAAACCCTGTGTCTGGATTCACCGAATAGACATATGCTCCCTGCCAGACGGCAGGTGCGTATGATGTGTACGCAGTGCCGGTGCGCTCGATGTTCAGCACCTCGCGGACGGGGATGACCAGGAGACTTGACGACCGATCGAAGAGGAACGCTTTGTGATCACGGAGAGCCTCTGAGTCACTCCCCGCCTCCCCGATCTCCACCTTCCCTGCAAGGATCGGATTGTTCACATCAGTGACATCAAAGAGTGCGAGCTTTAAGCCTGATGTGGACACCCCGCCCCACTGGTTCTCTTCGGTCTCTTTCCCAACGCCGATGATGTGATCCGCATCATAAGGATGGAGATAATCCGAGTATCCCGGAATTTTCAGTTTTCCAAGAATCCCGGGACTCTTCGGGTTCGAGAGATCGATGACGAAGAAGGGATCGATCCGCTTGAATGTGACCAGGTAGAGCCGATCTCCCATGAAGCGTGCGGCGTAAATGCTCTCGTCAGGGGCAATAAACTCGAGCCTGCCCACTTCGGTCATCCCTGCATCAAGAACATACACGTTGTTATACTGGTAGGAGATTCCCTGGTTCCATCCAACAACCGTGGTTGCAACCCGCACGTGGTCTTTGTATTCGTCCAGGGAGAACTGGTTGAGGAAATGCCCCGGCACAGTGCCTGTTGATGCATACCTGATATCCCCCCCGTTGATGGCAAACCGGTGAATGACGGTCTTCTCAACCGGGGCGGACTGCTCATCGGCACGTATTGCAGGAACTGCCCGGTCCCATGCGGGAACAGGAGTACTGTATCGGTACGCGAGGTAGACATTCTCCTTCGAGACATAGAGAGTCGTATCATACCCGGCAAGGAAGCTCTCGGCATGTGGTGCATCGTTGCCTGTCAGGGAGAATGAAGAGAGGGTAAAATACTGGTGAGAGCGGTATATGGGACCATCATAATAGTAGATTTCAGGGGTTACGGTTGTCACTCCTTTCTCCTCGATTGTGGGAACTATAGGAGTGCCGTAATACATATTTGCATTCTCGCTGGTCACCACATAGAGATCATTTCCAATCAATCTCGAATCGTAGTAACTCCCTGTCACGGTCACCTCCCTGCCAATGGTGGGATTCTTCCTGTCACTGAGATCATAGAGAATGACTCCGGTTGCCGGGCGGGAGTAGGGCACTGGCGCAGCACTCGTCCTGGGATGTATCATCACCTCGTGTGTTTTCCCGTAAAAGACCGCAAGGGTGTCTCCGTTCACATACATCTCCGAGGCCTGTCCAGGTACCGTGGTTGTTGAGACAATCGCAGAACCGGATGCAGGCGCAGCATCGATGATGACAAGGTTTCTGCCGGAGATTATGTAGATATACCCTGCATCATTCTTGACAAAGTCCGCCTCATCAACACCCTGCACCTGGATATTCGTCGTGGTGTATCCGGTTCCCCACGTGATGCCATCCGATGCAACGGATGGAACCGAAGGGGATGCTGTTTTTTCAGCCTGGGCCGATCCCATTCCTGCACCAACCCATCCTTCCTGTTGAGGCATGGGCATGGATCCCCGGTATTCACTCCATTCGCCATAGGAGCCAGAACCCTCAATTGAGGTGAGGTAGGTGGTAAGTTCCTCCGCAGATGCAAATTTCTTCATCCCCGAAGATTCCGGAGGGACGTCCTGGTGCTTCAGGAGCGTGAAGCCCACCACCGCTCCCGCGAGAATGACCCCGCAGGCCAGGAGCAGTATGAAGGTATTTTTTGACATTGTGTGGACACCCGAATATAATTTTTATTGAACGCGAGTTGGGAGTCCAAGAAGAATAACCTACCTTTTACTGCGAATATTTTCGCATTTATCCCAAGCATTTGGAATTTTTTTATACTTCCAGGGCGGGATAAATACTATAAGAATACCACTCTAAGAATGAGGTGAAAGGGATTGCCCTCATGAATCTACAGATCATAGCCAGGAGATACGCAGTCATTCTGATCCTTGGTCTTGCAGCAATACTAAGCGGGTACTTCTCACTGTTTCTTCATGTCGGGACCGCAGTCGTTGTGGATCCAAGAGACATTCTCGTTGTCTTTGCCGGGATTTTAACCGGTCCCATCGGAGGAATCCTTGTGGGGCTCTGTGCGGGGTTCCCGGGAGCGGATCCTGTCGTTGAGATCCCGATGTTTGCTGTGAGTGGTCTTGCAACCGGTCTCATTTCCCGGTATTGCCGTGAGCACCAGGCATGGATTCCCTCCGCAGCTCTGGGACTCGGATGCGGGTATGTCGTAGCGGGGCTGATCCTGATGGGACTTGGATGGTACGAAGACCTTGCGACCTTTGCGTTCAGATCACTTGTCATGATATACCTCTGCATACTCATCCTGATCATCATCGATTCCCTCGACCCCGGAATCCTCGACTGGGAAAGGCGGATGGAGCAGACTGACAGAAGTGCCCAGGGGAACAGATCGGACCTTCCGG
>CAYNXS010000039.1:0-12548 GCA_964401215.1 uncultured Methanolinea sp.
GAGAAGTATCGGGGAATTCGAATCCGAGTACAGGGGATGTGAAGCACAGGAAAACAACGGTAATAAGTGCCAAAATATAACGTAAAGGCTTTTTCATCATGGATTTACTCGTGTTCGTATTTTATAAATACTTGGTGGGATAGATCAAAAACTCATGACCTGATGGTCGCGGATCGTGTTTTGTCGGAGGAGAACATAATTCTGCAAAGGATAACCATGAGTATCCGGAGAATAATTACAAAGGTGTGTAATGTCGGGTTATACCTTCTCCCCCCTTGAAGCATCAGATCGAACCGGGGTAGTCGACCTCTTCAACTACTACATCGAGCATACCGACGCGGCATTTCCTGAAACGACGGTCCCATATGAGTTCTTTGACCTGTTGATGCAGATTGCCCGTGGCTATCCCACCGTGGCCGTCCGGACACAGGAGGCAACCCTCGCGGGGTTCGGGATGCTTCGCCCGCACAACCCAATACCTGCATTCGCCCGGACCGCCGAGATCACGTATTTCATCCGGCCGGAAGATACCGGAAAAGGCATCGGGACCCGGATGCTCCAACACCTTGAAACCGAGGGGAAAAAGCAGGGGATCACCGTGATTCTCGCACATATCTCCTCACGGAATGAGGGCAGCATACGCTTCCATCATAAAAATGGATTTTTCGAATGCGGAAGGTTCAGAAACACGGGAAAGAAGCGGGGGATTCTATTCGATACGGTGTGGATGGAGAAGGAGATCTGATGGCAGCGAGGAACCCGTTCCGGACCACCCTGATCGCACCCTGCGGGATGGACTGCGCCATCTGTATGGCGTACCTCCGGGAGAAAAACCATTGTGATGGATGTTACTCCGCGGATTGTCAGTGCCGCAGGCACTGCACGATCGCAACATGCGAACAGGTAAGGGGCAGGTATCATCATTCCTGCGAGAAGTACCCCTGCCGGCGGCTCACACAGCTTGACAGGCGATACAGGACGAAGTACGGGATGAGCATGCTCGAGAACCTTGAGGCAATAAAGGAGCATGGAATCAGGGCGTTTGTGAAATCCGAACGGGAACGCTGGACCTGCAGGGAATGCGGGGGTGTGATCAACGTGCACCGCGGGAAGTGTTCGTCCTGCGGAAAGGAGCGGGAATGAAGTATCACAGAGTGCTTCACCTGCCAGTGCTCTGCCCGGTTCAATCCGGTTTTTTTCATATGGGAACCGGGTGACATGATAGTGTTCTCTGGCATGGATAGTTGAGTTGGGAATTCGAAATGCAGATATCATCAGCACTGAAAAATGGGATCCTGGTTCTCTCGCTTGAGGGTAGGCTGGATTCACTCGGGGCTCTCGATCTCGGGGAGTACCTGAAGCAGCATCTCAAAGAGACCGACAGGACTGCTGTCTTTGACATGGAGGGGGTCCCCTACATGAGCAGTGCAGGGATCAGGGTGATTATTTCCGCCGAAAAAACGCTGAAAGGCCGAAACGGACGTCTTCACCTCTCCGGTGTCCAGCCTTACCCGCTCTCGGTCCTCGAGATGACAGGTTTCTCAACACTCCTCTCTCTCCATCGCACCTGTAGGGATGCGGTCCTTGCAGCACAGGCAACCGCTGACCGGGCAGGGTGTACCGGGGATGCTGCTTCCACTGTATCCTATCACCTGAAGGGGGCGGAATTCCTCGTGACCCGCAGGGGGACCGACAAGGGGGTCCTTGAGATCACCGGGATAAATCCGTGTGGACCGGGTGGAGACCGTGATGAAGGAATGGCGATTATTGTCAGTGCATTACCGGGAGCCTGCTCCATGGGCTGGGGAGCCCCGGGCCAGCAGACCGGCCAGTCAACAATTCCGATGGGCGATTTTCTCTCCCTCGGCCCGGTTGCTACCTGGCTGTCCCCGGACAGCCATGATACCGTCGATTACCTCATTCTCGATAAAAAACAGGCCTCGATCCCTGTGACTGCCTCCTTCCTTATCGCACAGCCGGGCGCTCATCAGTTCCTTGTCAGTATGCAATCCGAAGAGAGTAATGGAATCACGTTCTCAGATCTTTTGGACGCCCTACAGGAAATTGCCCGGCGTTCGGAACCCGGATACGAGGGGATCCTCTCCCTCTCGTTCTCTGGAGAATCCCCCGCACTCCATGTCCTTGATCAGGTCAAACCCCCGGAGATTGCTGCGAATTCAGGGAGCGTGTTCTTGGCGGGGTGTGCGGTTGTCCTGGATCCCTCATTCCGGTCCGGGCATTGGGGTGATGCCATCCAGAAGATCCTCGTCCATGAGAAGCCCTCTCATGCCGGGAACCACTCCAGGATTATCGGCCTCGTATTCCCCGCCACGTCACGGGAAGAGTCCGAAATCCCATCCGAGAGAGTGTCCCGCGAACTCCTGTCAGGAACCCCGGTGGTATTGCGCCATCTCTCTGCCGATACGATCATCAGGAAGGCCACTATCCTCCTCGCCATAATATCAGAGATCAGGCAGAATACGGGAACTGAGATCATTATCGACGGAGAAGTGGGGGGCTGGAATCCTGACTACGAACGTATCGTCCAAAACATCCACCATGAATGTGCCGAAGTCCACCTCCACCCGCTCTCGGGAGGATTCAGCGGATCGCTCGTATTCCGTGACGATGCCTGCGATCGCCAGGGACGAAGGGAGATGCCCTTCGTCCTGAAACTTGACCGGTGGGAGAATATCCGGGCGGAGATTGAGGGATACGAAGGGCATGTGAAGCGGTACATCCAGAACAATGCAACGCAGATCATCGAGACCTGCCGCTCCGGGGATTACGGGGGGATCCTGTACACGTTTGTAGGCATCCAGGGGCTTGAGAGCAGGATATCTTCGCTCGAGGAGTATTATCTCACCCGCCCCACAGATGAGGTGCAGAAGGTCTTCGATACACTTTTCAGGAAGGTCCTCAGGACGTGGTATGGCCAGCCGAGATTGCGTGACTTGCCGCTCTACCGGATCTATTCGGGAGTTTTCAATTACGATGCGGTGAAAGAGTGGGCAAGATCACGCTACGGCATATCACCTGACGAAGAATACCTCGCACTCCCGTATGGCATGGGGAGATCATACAATCCACTGTATTTTATGGACCATGTCCTTCCCGGGAGGCTCTCGTCACACTGGAATGTCTACGAGGGATCGGTCCATGGCGACCTGAACATGAAGAATGTCTTAATGGACGATGAGAAGAACATGTGGCTCATCGACTTTGCGATGACGGGCCACTCCCATATCCTCAAGGACATCGCAAAGCTCGAATGCGTTCTGAAGTTCGAGATGATCCCTGTCGTGTCAAAAGACCGTCTTTTGTCTCTTGCATCCCTTGAGCAGGGATTCTTAACGTCAGCACGATTCGGGGATATCCCAAAAATCCCGGAGGAAATTACCGATCCCGATGTCCTGAAGGCATTTTCAGTGATACAGCAGCTCAGGAAATACGCAGACACCCTCACACTTCTCGATGAGGATATCCGCCAGTATTACCTGGCGCTCCTTTACTATACGCTCTGTGTCCCGGCATACGTCAGTGTGAACGAGTACATGAAAGAATTTGCCTGGATCTCCTCATCTCTCCTCTGCAATGCCCTGAAATGAGGGCGAGTGACGATCCGGTCAGAACACGATATCCTCGTGTGAGAACCGGATCTTTGGCATTGGGGTATCGGCAGCATATCCCAGCGGGCAGAGCATGACGGGAACAAGGGGCTTTGGAATGGTGAGGATGCGGCTGAATTCTGCCGGATCAAATCCCCCCATGGGGCACGAATTGATCCCGAGTGACGTTGCCCCGGCAAGTGCGTTCCCGAGCGCAAGATAGGTCTGTGCCGTTGACCATGCGAGTTTCTGCTCCGGTGACATTCTCCCTGCAAACTGCGTTGCCATGTTCACGATCATCGTTCGCTTCTCGTCAGGCACATGGTTCTCTGAAAGAAGCGTATCAAGACGCCGTATCAGGCTGTCGTAATCCGGGTCTGCACAGAAGACAAGAAGATGGGAACATGTCGTGATCTGCTCCTGGTCAAAGGCCGCGGGTTTGAGATGCGCTTTTACCTCCCTGTCGGTGACAACCTTGATCTTCCAGGGCTGGAGGTTGATTGCTGAAGGGGCATACCGGACGTATTCGAGGATTTCGTGCACGGTCTTTTCAGGGACCATCCTGCCATCAAACTTCTTTGTAGCATATCGCTGTTTGACAATATCTGAAAACTGCATGGGGATCTACCACCTTTCATATCGATCACCATAGGCATATTACATTTGCGCCGTCCAGAGAGTTCCTCCCTCCAATCATTTTCGAAGAAGTGTGGAACAAGTGACATCTCCTGAAGGCACCTGATCTTGGGATTCAACGTCTCCGGGTTCAGATATTGGCATTCGAAGAGCTTTTTTTCTGGAGTACTCAGGCAATGTCACAATCACAAGTGATGATATACAGGAATACACACATCCATGTATCATGGAAGGTTGGATACGTGTCCTGTATGTCGACGACGAGCCTGCCCTCCTGAATATCACACAGATTTACCTTGAAAGACTCGGGGAGTTCAACGTCAGTGTCGCGGAATCCGCAAAACAGGCACTCGAGATGCTTTCCAACAAATCCTTCGATGCCATCGTCTCCGATTACCAGATGCCGGAAATAGACGGGATAGAATTTTTAACAACAGTCCGGGAACGATTCGGGGATATTCCCTTCATCCTCTTTACAGGACGTGGACGCGAGGAAGTCGTCATTGCAGCCATCAACAACGGGGCGGACTTCTATCTCCAGAAGGGAGGTGATCCAAAAGCGCAGTTTACCGAGCTCGCTCACAAGATCAGGCAGTCTGTAAGGAGGAAACAGGCAGAGACTCTCGTAAAGGAGAGCGGAGAGAAATTCAGGACAATCTTTGAGAACAGCCCGTATCCAATCGCAATCAACAGCATCCCGGATGGTACGTTCATCTCTGTAAACCAGGAGTTCGTGCAGAGCAGCGGGTACACTCTGGCAGAAGTGCTGGGAAAGCGCCCTACGGAGATCGGGCTTCTCTCGGTTCTTGATTTTGGGAGGCTTGCATCGCATCTCCTTGTGTCTGGAAGAATAGACAACATGCCGGTTGCCCTGATAGGGAAGGGAGGCAACCGGATCCATGCCTCATTCTCCACGATACCCGTCACAATAAACAACAAACCTGCAATCCTGACGATGGCCGCTGAAGTCACCAAGCTGAAGAGGATCGAGGAGGAGCTGCTCAAGAAAACCGATGACCTCAATTCCGCGTATACAAACCTCGCAGCCACCGAGGAAGAACTTCGCAGGAAGTATGACCAGCTCAAGGCGCAGGAGGAAGCCCTTCGCGAGAGCGAGGAAAAGTACCGGATGTTCGTGGAGCACAACAGGGACGGGGTCTTCATCCTCCAGGAAGGCCGCCTGGTGTTTTATAACCAGGCTCTGGCTGGTCTCTCCGGGTATTCGATCGACGAGCTTGACGGAATACTTCTCGCGGACATTCTCGCACCCGAGGACCGGGACATGGTGTTGTCGAGGGCCAGGGACAGGGCAGCGGGGAAGCAGGTTCCGGAGAGATACGAATTTTCCCTGCTGCATAAGGATGGTACACGACGGATCAGGATGCGGGTCAGCACCTACCTTGGATCCTACAAGGGCCGGCCTGCATCGTTTGGGACATTCTTTGATGTGACAGAGGAAAAGAGACAGGAGGAAGCGCTTCGGGAGAGTGAAGCGAAATTCCGCACAATATTTGAAAACATCCAGGATGTTTTTTACCGGACGGACAGGGAAGGAACGCTCCTCATGATCTCGCCATCAGGGGCTGATCTCCTCGGCTATCGATCAGTTGATGAGTTGCTGGGCCAGCCGATCGATGAGAAGATGTATATGAACCCCGAGGATCGCGATGGTTTTCTCGCAGCAATCAGTGAGAAGGGATCTATCCGTGATTATGAGATACACCTCAAGCATGTGAACGGGTCCGTGGTGACGGTATCCACCAACAGCCACTATTACTATGGTATTGACGGGAAAATCAGGGGTATCGAGGGGATCTTCAGGGATATATCCGAAAAGAAAAAGGTTGAGGAAGAATTGATCCGTTCAGAGAATCTGTACCGGACAGTCTTTGAGAACACCGGAACAGGTACGATCCTGATCGGTCCTGACACCACCATTCTCCGGGCAAACACAGGGTTCGCGAGGCTCACTGGTGTCCCGCGTGCCGAGCAGGAGAACCGGCTGAGCTGGACGACCTTCATCCATCCTGACGATGTTGAGCGGATGAAGCAGTATCATATGGAACGACGATGGGACACATCAGCGGTTCCGAATGTCTATGAATGCAGGCTCATTGATGCAGACAGGAGGATCCATTTCTGTTTTGTCCATGTCGACATCATACCTGGCACCGGGAACAGCATCGCTTCGGTTGTCGATGTGACACCCCTGAAAATGGCAGAGGAAGCATTAAAGGAGAATGAACGGAAGATCCGGGCGATCCTCGACAACCTGCCCGATCTGATCGTGGTGCATCGAGAGGCGATTATCCTCTATGCCAATCCTGCGATGATCAATACCATGGGATGGCTCCCTGAAGAAGTGCATGGTCATTCCATCATGGAGTACATTGCGCATGAGCATTACACGAAAGTAATTGAAGCCATGAATGTTCGGATGGGGCCAGGTCTTGACCAGGTATACGAGATCGAACTCATCAACCGGGAAGGAAAGCGCCGGTTCGTCAGTGTCCGTGGCACTGTAATCACGTTTGAGGGCACCCCTGCAATTTTGAATGTGCTCACAGACATCACCGAATCAATGAATACCCAGAAGGCACTGCGTGAAAGCGAGCAGAATTACAGGACACTCGTGGAAAATTCCAATGATATCATGTATTCAATGGACACGGAAGGAGTCATCACGAATATCAGCCCCCAGATATCCAGGTATGGTTACACAGAGGAAGATATTCTGTCCAGAAGCATGGGCGCCTTCATCATGGAAGAGGACCTGCCCATGGTACTCCGTGACTTTGAAAAGACTCTGACAAAAGGGGAATCAACCATCACGGTCTTTCGTGTCCTGGATAAATCCGGAGATATTCATTGGTTTGAGGATAACGGAAGTGCAGTGGTTGACCAGGACGGGACAGTTACAGGGCTTTCGGGAGTCCTCCGTGATATCACCGACCGGAAACGGGCAGAAGATGCATTTTTAAAAAGCGAGAAGAGATTCCGGTCTCTCGTGGAAACCTCCCCGGATATCATCTGGGAGGTCGATTTGGACGGAACATTCCTCTATATCAGCCCAATGGTATCAACCATCCTAGGATATACCCCTGAAGAGGTCCTGGGGAGATCGATCACCGATCTTGTTCCCGAGCATGGAAAATCCCTGGCGATTCAGGAACTGAAACAGGTAGTCCTCTCGGATGGCCCCCTCTCGTCGATAGAAGTGTCAGCCCGCCATCGCGAGGGTCACGAGATGTTGCTCGAGATCCGTCCCTCAAGAGTGCTGGATCCACAAGGACATCTGAGCAGGCTCCAGGGTGTTGCCGTCGACATCACGGAACGAAAAAAGGGAGAGAATGCGCTCAGACTCGCGAACCACCAGCTCAACCTCATCACAAGCATCACCCGACATGATATCAAAAACAAGATCGCTGTCATCCTTGGATACCTTGGCATCGCAAAAGAGGTCAGTGCGGATCGCCGCCACGGAGAATTCATTAAAAAAATCGAATCGGCCACCCTTGCAATCCAGTCACTCATCGATGAGGCAAAGGTGTACCAGGAACTCGGGAGCCAGGAACCACAGTGGCAATTTCTCGAGAGAACACTTCCCCTCTCGTATGTTCCCGATACTATCATGCTGAATTCTGAAATGCCCAGGATAGAAGTGTTCGCAGACATGATGCTCGGGAAGGTCTTTTTCAACCTCCTGGACAACTCCATCCAGCATGGCGAACACGTCACCGAGATAAGGGTCTCATGCCTCCGCAAAGAGGTGGGGCTCATCATCATCTGGGAGGATAACGGGGTCGGTATTCCTGAGAGGGAGAAGGAGAATATATTCGAGCGGGGATACGGGAAGCATACTGGCCTTGGCATGTTCCTTGTCCGGGAGATCCTCGCGCTCACCGGGATCACGATAAAGGAGACCGGCATTCCTGCCAAGGGGGCACGGTTCGAGATCACGATTCCTGAAGGTCAATTCCGGCTATCTCCCGGTTGATAGTGTCTCCGGACCAGGCTTCCCGGATTTTTGGGGGTGGTGCATCATGTCATCGTGAAAATCCCCCAATACCCTTCGCCTTTTAGCCCGGCAAGATCGGGAACATCGATCCATATGCGGGTGTGCACGTCAGATGTCATACCTGGGTTTCCCCGGGAATGTGCGATTTTTGTTCCGCCCCGTTCAAAGAATGCTCCCGATAGGGTCCGGCTCCTCGTGCGTATCCCGATGAGAAGCCCCCCTGCACGTGTGAAGAAGCAGGAGTCTTCTTACTCGCAACGGACGGAGGTTACTCCGGGATCGCAACATATTTATCATAAAAATCACACAAATATGAATATATGATAAATATGAAAGGTATGATTAATCATGTTTGACGGGGACCACGAGGGAAAACACATCTTTGGGACGGTCAGGGTCGGCGAGAGGGGCCAGATCGTAATCCCGAAGAAAGCCCGCGAGATCTTCTCTATTCAGCCCGGTGATACGCTCCTTGTGCTGGGAGACGAGAAGAGGGGTATTGCGATTGTCAAGGCAGACAGTTTCCACGCCATGGCCATGAAGATGCTGACGATATTTGACCGGGAGCCTGAAGAGGCACCCGTTGACTGACCTTTTATGAGGGGAGTGCCATGAAGATTTGCGTCATATCGGGAAGTCCCAAGGGGGAAGGGAGCATAAGCCTCCAGTATATCCGGTTCATCGAACAGGCATTCCCCGATCATACGTTCTCGATCGTACATGCGGGTCGTGACATCAGGAAGCTGGAACAGGACCGGGAGGAATGGGACAGGGCGCTTGCAACGGTGAGGGAGTCCGATGGCGTTGTCTTTGGGACGCCCGTCTATTACATGCTCGTCCCGGGCCAGCTGAAGCGATTCATCGAGCTTGTAGCGGAACGCGATGCGATGCAGGCATTCGCCGGGAAATATACTGTCGCGCTCACCACGTCTATCCACTTCTTCGATCACACCGCCCATGCCTACCTCCACGGTATCTCCGAGGATTTCGGGATGAACCATGTGGGATCGTATTCAGCCCACATGCAGGATCTGAAACTGGAGGACTGCCAGGAGCGGTTGATCCTGTTCTTCTCTGATCTTATCGACGCGATTGAGAAAAAGCGCCATATCCAGCGTGTATTTCTTCCCATCCCACAGATATCGCGGGCGTATTTACCCCGTGACGGCTCTGTCCAGGTTGATACTGGTGGAAAACGGGTCGTGATCCTGCACGATGCAGAACCCGGATCCGTCCAGGATGTCATGGTCCGCCGGCTGGCAGGGATGTATGCCGGTCCCGTGACGGTTGCAGATATCAGGGATTCGATGATGAAGGGAGGATGCCTCGGCTGCTGCCGGTGCGCATTTGATAACACCTGCGTTTACAGCGACGGGTTCCGTGAGTTTTGGGATACACATGTTGTCCCGGCAGATATCCTGATCATGGCCGGGACCATCCGTGACCGTTATCTCTCTGCTGCATGGAAACAATGGAACGACCGGAGTTTCTTCAATGGCCATGTGCCGGCGCTTGAAGGGAAGCAAGTCGGATATCTGGTGGAGGGCCCGCTTGCCTATCTCCCGGCCCTTCGGGAGGTACTTGTCGCACGGGCCACGATAGGAAAGGCACACCTCGCCGGGATCGTCACAAATGAATCTGGAGATCCCGACGAGATCGATGCTGCGCTTGGAGCACTTGCTTCCCAAACAGTCAAGTTCTCGGAGCAGGGATACCTCTCCCCTGATACGTTTCCCGAGGTGGGAGGAAGAAAGATCTTCAGGGACGAGATTTGGGGAGGGATGCGGGCGTTTTTCAAGGCAGACGACCGCTATTTCCGCAAACACGGGCTCTATGATTTTCCGACAAAGAACTACCTGCAGAGGATCGGGACCCGTCTCTTCTCACTTTTCCTGGACATCCCCGGGATCAGGAAAAACGTGGAGAAGAATATGGTCACCCACATGATCCGCCCATTCCGCGAAACGATCGAGAAGAGCAAGGTCCTGGCAGCGAGGAGATTAAAACTGGGGTAACCCCGGGACCATAATTAAAACTGGCGGGAGAAGGCACAACGGGAACCTCCGCACAGACGCGTCCGTTCCATACCGGATCACGGATTTCTGATTTGGAATCACCGGGTTGCAGTACCTGCCCTTCTCCACGCTCCCTTCGGGACCAGCATCTCGAACCGGGCACCTTTCCCGTACTCTCCATTCTCCTGGATCGTGATGCCGGTAAGCGCAAGTATCTCGGAGACAAGGAAGAGTCCAAGCCCGGTGTTCTTCCCGACACCCCTCTTGAATATATTCCCCTTCTCCCCCTGCTGTATGCCGATACCGTTGTCTTCCCATACGACGGTCAGCCCTTTCTCCGACTCAATGGATGAGATCGTTATCTGTGTGACATGCTCTCCATGCCTGATCGAGTTGTCAAGAAGGGCGAAAAAGACCTTCTCGAACATTGGATCAGAAAAGATCTCGACACCGTTTACGCTAACATTCATGACTACTGCGCCAGGTATCTCGAGCTTTCGAATCACTGCCTCAAGGTCATGCCACTGTGGCTCCTGGCTCCCGATGTCCTGGTATACCCGGGTGAACGCGATCTGGGCCTGGATTGTGTTCGTAATGGACTGGACCTTTTCAAGGAACGTTGTCATGGACGGATCCTTCATGTCTTCCCTGATTATTGCGAGATACATCCCGAGCGCGGTGACCTGGTTGAGGATATCGTGCCTGGTGATCCCGGAGAGGAGTGTGAGCTGGCGGTTGGCCTTCCTGAGTGCCTCTTCGATGAGCCTACGCTCGGTGATGTCGCGGGAGATCCCGAGAATGGCAACGAACTCTTCTTTCTCGTTGTAGATCCCGGACGTGACCACCTCTGTCCAGACAGTCGAACCATCCTTACAGGTCTGCTCCAGTTCACCAATGTAGGGAGTAAAGCGCCTGCCCTTCCTGACTTCATCGAGACGCATTGCCAGTTCCCTTGTCGCAATTTCCCGCGATGCGGGAGCCAGGGTCTGCTCGAATGACTGCTGGAGCACCTCAGTAGCGGCATAGCCTCGTATGTTTTCGACCGACTTGCTGACATAGGTGAACCTGCCGGAGGGGTCCATCGCCCAGATCACATCACCGGCACTCTCCACCAGCATACGGTGAAGCTCTTCGCTCTTTCTGAGGGTGTCTTCTACCTGTTTCCGCCTTTCAACATCCCGCTGCAGATTTTCGCATATGCATTCTTTCCTGAGCAGAATGTAGCCCGTGCTCGCGAGGACCATGAACGCGACCTGGGTGAGCATGAACAGGATCTGGTAGGGGTGGGGGATTGTCAGGCTATAGCTTTCAGCCATCAGGATGAACGCTCCCCTGAATACGGTTGCAAAGATATAGACAAGGATCGTTCCTCCGAGGAATTTCCTGAGAGGGGTAGATCTCGACTCAGTGGAAATGAGAAAGAGGGCGGGGAAACCGAAGAAGAAGGGGACGATGAATGACGCTATCCCGAGGCGGATGTAGTGCGAAAGACCTGGAATCCACCAGAACACCAGGAGAATGATGAGGACAGCAGCATAGAATTGACGCCAGTGCCTCTTGACCAGCCGCTCGAGGGAGAGGAGGCAGATCCCCTCGATACAGAACCCTACAAGGATGATGCTGTTGCCGATTGAGAATGAGATCACGTCAGGTGCGGTTTCCCGCAGGGATATAAGGGCCCAGGCGGCACTCTGGAGAGCCATGCTGGCCATGAAAAGGACATCGAACAGCTGCGCTCGTTTTTGCGAATCGAAAAAGAGGAGGAGTGCAGCAACGGCATGTCCGAGTACAAGTATGACGATGAGGGTTCTCACGTCGAGTAATTCGAGCATGGATTATTCCTCATGTGATTGAGAAGAGGATGAAGTCAGGAGGTTATATAAATATGGGATGGGACACACCCCTTCCGGCAGATTCCCCTCACCGCATGAAGGGGAAGGTATATTCGGAATCTCCAATTCCCATGCAGGAGGTTGCTTCGCGTACGCAGGGTGATCGCAATACCCAGGTGGATAGTCTTCTGCATGGATTCGGTGTTTTTGCCTAATCTCCTGCCAGGTCTCCGGGAGGCTTCATATAAATACCCTCATCACACACCCTATCATGACTGAAAAAAGGTGTGTGTGTCATGCTTTTCATCGCACTTGCGAAGTTCAAGAAGGCCCTGTCAAATGATGTGGTTGCTGAAAATATCAGGGATATTGAGGCCGATTTGAGCAATTCGATAACCTACAAAGAGATCTACTGGACGCTTGGGAAGTATGATACTGT
>CAYNXS010000040.1:0-12383 GCA_964401215.1 uncultured Methanolinea sp.
CGCGAACACGCGGTCCGGTTGTATTTTCCCTCCTCGGGGAAGAGGCCTGCGTTCCGGACCACGTGGCCCCCTGCGATGCTCTTTAGTATTCCAGCCGGTGAGAGTTCCCGGACATCAAGGACCACGTATTCCCGCCCGAGCCTGCCCGGATCGGGGCCATGGGCATCGGAGCTTGAGAGAAACGGGATCCCGTGGAGTTCCGGGATCGAGGCTCCATAGGAGCTGTCCGCGGAGAGGCCGAGCTCCAGGAAGTCGATGGGCTCTCCCCCGTAACATTCCCGGACGCTGTTGTGGCGTGCATAGAGCGATGTCCAGGGGGTGAACGCGTGGGCAGGGCCGATGAGTCCCCCGCACTCGTGCACCCGCTGTGCGAGTTCTTCCCCCCCAAGGCGGAGACGTGGGCGGCCGGTATGAGAGAGATCCTTCCCGAAGGGTTCCAGGATCGCGTGCAGTTCCGAGAAGGAGGAAAATTCCTCCATCAGGATCAGGTGATGAACCCGGTTCGTGTCCTCGACTTCAGCGGAAGGTACCACGACGATTCCATCCTCTAACGCGGTGGGAACTGCCTCCACCCACATGCGGCGCCACCCCGGGTGGAGGGCATCGGCACTCCCTAGTGCAGAGAGGCCCTTTTTTGCCGCTGCGCTGATCATGAAAGATGGGATCATGCGGGAAGAGGAGGCGATGGAAAAGCAGGAATGGAGGTGCAGGTCGCAGGCTGGAGTCAGGTGATCAGACAATGTACCGTAACTCATCGTTCT
The DNA here is from genome assembly GCA_964401215.1 of uncultured Methanolinea sp. Classification (GTDB taxonomy): domain Archaea; phylum Halobacteriota; class Methanomicrobia; order Methanomicrobiales; family Methanospirillaceae; genus Methanolinea_A. Next base: position 762 of record CAYNXS010000040.1, read on the forward strand.
CGGTTGCCCGCTGGGTGTCGACCAGTTTCTCGATCATGTGCTCCATCTCAACCCCGCGCTCCTGGAGAGTCGTGGCATTGACCTTAATGTCGAGAATGGTGCAGAGTATCTCAAGGACCGCTGCCGCGCTCTTGGGATCGACGAGGTACCCGGAGGTCTCTCCCATCAGGCAGATCCCCTCGATCCCGCGGGCTTTTCCAAGACCGAGCATGAGCCCGGCAGCGCCGATGATGCCTCCGCCGGGTTCGTCGGGGCTGATTACTGCTCCTGCAGTCTCGAGCGGATCCCTGAGCGTCTCGTCGTTCACCGCTGCAAGGACCCTCGGGATGTCGACGAGGTGGCCAACACCGTACCCGCCAAGGGTGTAGATCCTTGAGACGCCCAGGTCTTCTGCAATCGAGAGGAAGGTGTCAGCGAGGAGGTAATGCCCTTCCGCAGAGGTGCTCTGGTAGTCCCCCACGAGAAAGAGGAGACGGTGATCCCCTCCCTCGTAAAAGTAGATCTCGTTGTTTGCCAGCCTTACCGTGCCGTTCTCCTGAATGATCACCTGGGGCGGGAAGAAGATGGACTCTATTTCCGCGATCTTCTGTGCCCCGAGCTCGTGGATCATGTGCTCAGCAACCAGCTTGCCCACGTGACCGATGCCGGGAAGTCCTTCGATAAGGACCGGTGCGGAGATCTCACCAGGCCCGGGTCCAGGGTACCGGACGGTTATCTCGTCCATTGCCTCATCTCCAGGCGGTATTTTCCAAAACGGTCCTGGGGTGAAAAACGTGCAGGATGGGGATGTGCGGTGGGCCCGCCGCACACCGGACAGGTTTCCTGCAGGGTATAGGTTCTGTCATTCGGGCACCGTCTCAGGTGACCGCTCATGCTGTCTTCCCGGACTTGGGCTTCTTGATAAACTTCCCCTCACCACCCGCCCTTTCCACGACACCGATTGCTGCGGAGGCTGCCTTTTCGATAGCCTTCTCTGCAGTCTTGTAATCGTGGGCAGTGACCTTGATGCGATAGGTCGGGGCGCCAAGGTAGGAAATCTCGATATCGGCCCCGGGGATCTTTGGTTCTGCACTCCGGAGCGCTCTCCGGATGATGTTCACCCCGTCAGGCTTTGTTGAGGTGAGGATGATATTTCCCCCGACCGTGACCCGGGGCACTTTCACGTTCTCCTTCGCGACCTGCTGCAGCGCCGAAACGACACCAGGCGGGAGGTTGAGCGAATCCAGGGACCGCTCACCGCTCACGATATCCTCGAACACCGAGTAGAGATCGCCGTTCTGGGAGTAGATGGCATCCTCGATGACCTCCGGCTTCTCGCCGGACGCCTCTGCGGCAAACCCGATCCATTTCCGGGCTTTTGACTCGTTCTTCCACTCCCGTATCTTATCCCTGCGCTGGTGCTCGTTCACGTCTTTTAACGAGAGATCGATATGGCCCCGCTGTGGTTCGACGTGAAGGACCTTGCAGACCACCTTCTGCCCCTCCCGTATATGGTCGCGGATGTACTTGATCCACCCGGTTGCGACCTCAGAGATCGGGATTAAGCCAACCCTTCCCGGATACTCGTCGAGGTTGACGAAGGCTGCAAAATCCTTGACGTCTTTCACGGTGCAGACGACGAGTTCCCCCGATTCAGGCCACTCTCTCTCGCTCATGAGACCTGATCACTCGAGGGTCGCCAGGATTTCTGCCTTGACGTCTGCCTTCCCGCCGGAAGGCTCGGAAAGGACCTTTCCACAGACCACGCAGTCTACCACGGTGCTTGCTTTTTCGAAGACGACCTGCTCATTCTCGCATTCGGGGCACTTGACCCTGAAAAATTTGCTTCGGTTTTCACGGAGTTGTCTGACCATGCTGTTCACTCCTTTAACTCGAACTTGCCAGCCCGGAACCCTGACCGAAGGTGTGCCTTCTTGCAGGTGACGCACCGGTACCGCACGTTGATCTTCTTGGTGGGTTTGTCCCCTCCGGGAACCTTCGAGAACTTCCCCATGCTGCCCACGCTGCTCCGCCTTGCCTTCTGCCGGTCGATCCAGTGCAGGCCCGTGGTCCTGCTCTTCTTGACCTTCTCCACCTCGTGGACCTGATGGCTGCGGCAGAACGGGCAGTATGTCTTGAATTTTGTTGGCATTTTCATAGAACTGACCTCGTATTGGAGGATATCGAATATCAGTATTATTTGCCAGGGTTGATATTTAAGACTATGTTGCGTTCACAGAGGACCTCTGCATTCCTCTCAGGAAGGGTCACGAGATCTTCCCGCTGGAGCTGGTAGATCCGCCCGTCGACCCCCATGAAGGGCTCCATGTGTTGGAGTACCCGCGAGACCACGAACCGGGGCAGATCCTGCGGGTCCTGTGCACGCACGGCGGCACATGGTTCCCCATCCCGTTCCCTGCCCGGGTGGGGGGAACCCCGCGGGAGAACTCCCTCCACGAGGCGGCATCGTGCCTGTTCCAGCGAGAGGACCACCTGGTCGAACATGTCCTTCTCCTCAGGGAGCATCTTTTTCAATTCCTCGCGGTCGATATAGCTCCCCTCTTCCTGGGTCCGGGCGAGGGAGAGTATCTTCTCCGCACGGATACGGTAGAGGTCCGAGAGGGTCTCCTTGATCGCACTGATCCGCTCGATGAGAACCCGGGCTTCGTCGGAGAAGGGATCTGCGCAGGCGTAGAGGCTGGTATAGAGCTCCTCGAGACTCTTTCCGGCGGAGACAAAGAGATCCCTCTGGATGTGGACCAGACGCCCGGTCTCGCGCTCAGAGAGGAGCAGGATCCGGAGCTCATCCAGATGCACGGGATCCACCTCCTGCGATCTCTGCCGCACCCCTGCAGCAGAGGAATACCGCAAGGGCTTCGGGGACTGAAGATTTGCCCTTCTCAAGGCGGTATTGTGATCCCAGGATTGGCATCGTGAGCGGGAATGCCAGGTCAACCTTCACCCCACGTTCGCCGAAGACCACAGCATCCACCAGCGGGTCGAATCCTGCCAGGTCTCCCGGTGCGACCGGGGTGACCCGGAACCCGCTTCCCCCGTGGAGTGATGATGGCAGGCGGATGAGCCTCTTGGTATCGGTGGTCACAGGTTCGTCAGCGAGTGCCGACCTCCTGCGGAGAGCATTGGCGAACTCGCCCTCCTTCTGTGAGGTGAGTCCTCGGATCACCTTTGCGAGCACTGCGTCGCGAAGGTTGAGGGCCCCGGGGTTTTCCGTAACATGCCGGATAATGTCGTCGAGGCGGCGGAGAAACTCCTCAGCAGTCGCCTTACCCACCCCCTCGAGATCCATGATCGCGGCCAGCCGTTCCTTCTCCGGGAGACCCATGAGCCATAGGAGGTACTCGTGAAGGGAGGATATATAGCGGTGGTGCCATCCGCGGGGTGAAGGTGTCCGGTGGGCAAGGATGCGGGCGGGATCAAGGCCGATCCCGCAGACGTAATCGATCAGTTCCCTCCGTTCGCTGCTCCCCCAGTTCCTGACCGAGAGATCGTGGACGTGGACATGGTAGCCCCTCCCGCCGGAGAAGACGACCTCGATCTCCCGGAGGGAAAACCCGAGTTCCCCGGTGAGCATATCGAGGAGTTTTTCGGTCTCCTCCCTTACACGCAGCAGCATCCTGTCATACGGCCCTCTCATGATATGGTCGGCATCAAGATCAAAGATGAGATCCGCCCCGAGCCATTCCTTCTCCTGCATGGTGGGCGCACCCGGCCTTGCGTAATAGGCCGTGGAATAATAACTGTGCGCGGGCACCATGCCCCGGATATACGAGAACACCTCGTCACGGCTCTCGAACCCGAGGTGCCTCCTCATGCGGATATCGGGATAGTCAGTGTCAAAGAAGACGAACGCCCATTCGCGCTGCGGCACAGACGATGGTGAGAGGAGGGGCTCCTTCCCGTAGTATTCGGCAAACCGCTGGCGCAGGAACTCGAGAGTGGCTGCCTTCATCCAAGCCTCCTGTGCATGTATGGACCCCTCCGCTCATATCCATGACGCCTGTAATAGGGCCTGACCCCGATCCCGCTCATCACCGCGATCTCCCGGTATCCCTCACCGAGTGCGGCCTCCTCCGCGAGCGAAAGAAGCATCCGGCCGAACTTCCTATGCTGGCGCTGGTCGGGAGCCGGCGAGCTCCCGAGGGGGACGATACTCCCGTACACGTGGAGTTCACGGAGGAGCGCGGCGTCCGTGATCTCTTCCCGCCACCGTTCACCCCCGCACCGGAGGCGGGCAAACCCGACAAGGGAGTCTCCCGAGACCGCCGAGATGAAGTGCTCGACTCCCCCGGTGCACTCATAGGCCTCTGTCCGGAACGCGACCTCCCCCTGCGCTGGCGATCTCCCTGCCTCCCGGCAGCGGATGCACCGGCACTGCATCCCCTGTTGAGAGAGGCGATCCCTGCAGAGCTGCCGGAAATTGCTGTGCCGGGATCCTGCCACGATCAGTTTTGCCGGGATATCGCGCTGGATCCTCTGGAGCCGGACATATTCGGGGAGGAGTGACTTCCCGTAGGCCACGAGATCGATGAGGTCGTTCTCCTCGTACGGTGCATACTCGCCCCTCTTCCAGAGTGATTCGATCTCGGATCCTGGCGTGACCAGTGTCGGGTATATCTTCAGAAAATCAGGCCTGAACGAGGGATTTTCCCACAGTTCGCGGAACATCCGCCTGTCTGACTCGATGCTGCTCCCCGGGAGATTGGGCATGATATGGAAACCGACCTTGATCCCCGCATCCCGGAGCATGCGGTTTGCGGCGACCGTATCGGCGACCGTGCAGCCCCTGCGGTTGTACGCGAGGATTTCATCGTCGAGGTGCTGGACGCCGAGTTCGACCTTGGTAACGCCAAGCTGGAGCATCCGATCGATGTGCTCCTTCCCTGACCAGTCCGGCCTCGTCTCGAAGGTCATTGCCACGCACCGGACAGGGGAGAACTCGTTCTGCCGGAAGATGGACATTGTGTCGGGGGGATTGCCCGGGTGGTGCCCGCGGTATTCGTTCATGGCCCTCACGCAGGATGCGACAAACCATTCCTGGTAGTCCGGGGCTCTCGCGGTCATGGTCCCCCCCATCACGATAAGCTCCACCTTGTCGACATGGTGGCCCAGCAGTTCGAACTGCTCCAGGCGTGCCCTGACCTGCGCGTAAGGGTCATACCGGTGCTCCCTCGCACGGAGTGCAGCGGGCTCTTCACCCGTATAACTCTGCGGTGACTGGAAGGGATGGTCCGGGCCACCCGGGCAGGGGAGGCACTTCCCGTGCGGGCAGGGGGATGGCGAGGTCATCACTGCCACGGGGGCAACCCCCGAAAGCGTCCTTGTGGGCTTGACACGCAGGATCTCGAGCAGCCGTTCGCGCTCACCGGGAAGTGCGGCGGCAAGGAGCGCCGAGTTCTTCGGCACACCCGGAGCTCTGTATTTCCTGCAGATCTCTACCTTTATCCGTGAGAGATCCCCGGGAAGCACCGCCCGGGAAAACAGGACCTCGAGTATCTCGCGGGAGATATCGGGGTGGCGCATACACACTTAGTGTTCGGCTGCAACCGTCTCGGAGGCAGTGTCAGAAGTATACCCGACAGGAACCATCTGGCTGTCCCTGATGTGGTTGACAATTTCGTCACCGAGGGCAAGGATGGCATCCTTGTGGCATTTTTTGTTTTTGTGAATGTGAACTGGAGAGATTTCAAGAGAACTGTAGCGTTTGGTGGGAATTTCATTGTTGGTGATGGTTTCGTAGTACTTTTTGATGTGGATCATCAGCATGTGGAGATGGAGAAGTTCTTCCTTTTGCACACAATCACCTTCTTAGAATCAACACTATTTTCCTGATACCATATAGTTTATTGGTGACCTTTATATCCGACATTTTGCACGCGACCGGGGTACTGCTGGGGCTCGCAATTGGGGACGCGATGGGTGCGCCCCTGGAGGCATTCCCGGAAGCCCCGGGATTTGTGTCAGATCTCCTTCCCGGGGGACGTATGGCCAGGAAATCGGGAAGTTATACCGATGATACCTGCCAGGCCCTCGCACTCGCCGAGTCGCTTGCAGCATGCGGGAAGTACTGCCCGGAAGACTTCATGGCGAGGCTTCTTATCGATTTCGACCACGCTCCCTCATGGTATGGCCCGACATCGGGGGCGATCTTCACCACTGTCCGGCAGGGGGTGCCGCTCCATGCAGCGGCCCGCATGGTGCATGCCGGGCGGGGCGGGAGCCGGAGCAACGGGAGCGTGATGAGGGGTGCGCCGATAGGGGTGTTTTATTCCGGACCCGAAGTGGAGGCCTGTTCATATGCATGCTCGTCGCTCACCCACTGGGATCCCGTTGCAGGGGCATGCTCGTCGTTTGTGAACCGCATGGTGAGCGACATGTGCCGCGGCATCCCGAAGCGGAGGGCATGGGCCAACGCGGTGCAGAAGTGCCGGATCGGAGAGGTGGCTGAAGTCCTCGGGAGGTACTGGTTGTATCCCCGGGTTCCGGATCTTGATGCGCTCCTTGCAACCCATGCAGCCCTCTCGGTGTGTATGGAGACTGAATCATTCAGGGAGGCGATCCCCGTCGCAGTGAGCCTTGGCGGGGATAGCGATACGGTGGGTGCGATTGCAGGGGCGCTTGCGGGGGCGGCCTACGGGGTGCACACCATTCCTGAAACGTGGCTTTCTGGGCTCTCCGGGAGCGGGCGGGTGTGGCGTGCTGCGTCCAGGCTGTGGTGCGCTGCACCGGAATGAGAGGACTTCAGACCCCTTTCAATTCCACACGCTGGAGGGTGCGCCCCTTCTCGCACCCCGGCGGAGCACTCCCAAGCACATTCACGACCACATATTTCTCTCCCGGGATCACACCATCGGGATTGCAGGACAAATAGTGGTCGCAGTGCGTGCGTGCACACGTGCCCTCGAACACGATCCGGGTGTTCTTGATCGCCATATCCGCACTTACAAAGGCAGCTACCGGGGCCTCGATCACTTCGACCGCAGTTGCCCCTCCGAGGTGCACGGTGCAGGGGTGGTGGGTCTTTCTCACCGCGACGATCCGGTACTTCCTCCCGCGTTTCAGGTTGTGGCAGGCCTTTCGTACCTGGCAGGCCTCGCATCCTTCTGCCTCACCCTCGTAGATGAATTCAAGGTCGGCAATTGCCATGCCGGACCCGATCAGTGTCACTTTAGGTTTTCCTTCGGCCATAATCGTTCACTCCAGGTAGAGCATCTTCACCAGTTCTGTCGCCGATTCCCTGTTCAGTCCCATGTCAAGGATGGTGAACCGCTCAGGCCGGATGCTCTTTGCCATTAAGAGTGCCTCGACGGCAACACTGTCATCGATCCCGAGGTCTCCCGGGGTAATCGGTGCCCCGATGCTCCTGAGCGCATCGCGGATCGCCCTCCAGTCGCCCCCGTGGAGATACATGGCGATGATGGTGCCGATTCCGCAGGCCTCGCCATGGAGTGCGGTTCCCGGGGCAAGCCTCTCCAGGGCATGTCCGAACTTGTGCTCGCCCCCGGACCCAGGCCGCGATGAACCTGCGATGCTCATCGCGACCCCGGATGAGACAAGGGCCTTTGTGACCATCCAGGCAGACTCCTCCTGGTGGGGCTTGATGCTCCGGGCATTCTTCATCAGCAGGTCGGCAGTCATCCTGGAGAGGGCTATCGCGTACTCGCTCATCTCCTCGTGTTTCAGCCTGTGGGCGAGTTCCCAGTCGAGCACTGCGGTGGAATTGGAGATCACGTCGGCACACCCTGCTGCGAGCAGCCGGTGGGGAGCGGCAGCGATGAGCCCGGTATCGGCCACGATCGCGAGAGGCGGGTGGGCTTCCAGGGAGACGCTTCCGCTCTCCATCGGGACAGATGCCCTCGCGGATGCGATCCCGTCGTGGGAGGCTGCTGTCGGGATGCTGATGAACTGGCGGTCCAGGTTATAGGAGACGATCTTGGCGCAATCGATCACCCGTCCGCCTCCCACCCCTGCAAGAAATCCGGCCCCCCTGCAGTGCTCCTCGGCCTCCCTGATGGTCTCCATGCTCATTTCCCTGACGGTATACGTCGAGACCTCGTAGTGGTCGCCAAGGAGTGCTGCCACATTCTCCCCCGCGAAGTCCCTCGTGTGGGTCCCCGAGAAGACCACCACGGGATCGTCGAGGCAGAGATCGGCGCAGACCGCGGGCACCTGGGGGAGCACGTCGTGGCCGATGACCACGTCTCTTGGGAGCTGCATCCACCGGGATTTGTCAAAAACCTTGGTCTTGAGTACTTTTATTGGGTCTGCGCTCATATGAATCAGGAAATGATCTGGGATTTCATACAGAAATACTACATCGATCCAATACGCTACGGTCAACCCTATAACGTGGTGGACACGACCACCTACGCTCTGGTTCTGATCCTTGCCATATATATCATTTATCGCTGGCTCTCACGGTCCGAGATCATCCGCATCGACCGGGACTTCGTCCTCTGCACCCTCCCGTATGTCGTGATGGGGGGACTCCTCCGCGTCGTGCAGGACACCGGGATGATTGAGTCGGACTGGCAGTTCCTGCTGATAACTCCCCTCATTTATTTCCTGATGTTCATCTATACTGCGGGAGTGCTCGCGATCACGGTCACTCTCCAGAAGGTGGGGCTTGTCAACGACTATCACCGGGGATACCTGGCCCTTGGTATCGGCGGAGCACTGGCGGTCGCCCTGGTCTTGCTCGGATTCGGGATGGAGAACGGTATCATTGCCTGGGAGGTATTGGCAAGTATCCTTGCGATGGCCTGTGCAACGACCGCTGCGGTCTACGCAGCGATGCGCTGGCTGCTGAAATGGGACTATGTGCAGGACCCCCTCTACCTTGCCCTCATCTTCGGCCAGCTGCTCGATGCGAGCGCCACGAGCTATGGAATCGACCTGCATCCCCTCCAGTACGTGGAAGTTCACGTGGTCGGATCCCACCTCATCGCATGGACCGGGACGGCGTTTTCCATGTACGCCCTCAAGCTCCTCGTGCTCTTTCCCGGGATCTACATCCTCGAACGGTTCCGGCACGAGGGGCCTGAGGCGCTCTGGCACCTCATTCTCCTGGCGATGATCACCGTGGGGCTGGCACCGGGGATCCGGGACATGGTGAGGATGGTGCTCTATGTCTGAACTGGCAAAAAATACCGGGATCGTGCTCCTGCTCCTGCTGGTCTCCGTGGCGTTCGGGGCCTGGAGCACGATGGCGGATCCTACCGTGGGCGAGGAGATTCTCTCGCTTCTGAAGGACTCCATCATGGGCGAAATTCTCGATTCCTCGAGCGTCATGATGGCAGTCACGCTCTTTTTGAACAATCTCCAGGCATGCCTCCTCATGTTCCTCGGCGGAGCGTCGTTCGGGCTCCTGACGGTCTTTATTATCAGCACCAACGGGCTGATCATAGGCTCGGTGCTCGAGATGGTCCGCCAGGAGCACAGCCTTGCATACGTTGCAGCAGCGATTGTCCCGCACGGGATCTTCGAGATCCCGGCGTTTCTCATCTCGGGAGCGCTCGGCCTGATGCTTGCACGGGCCCTCTGGAATGAATGGGGACGTGGCGAGGACGCATCCGCAAGAGCCCAGACTTTCGGGCGGACTTTTGTGCTCGCAGTCGTCCCTCTCGTCGCCATCGCCGCGGGCGTGGAGGCTTTTATTACGCCGGAAATCCTACGGTTGATAATTTGAGGTGTGTTTTTGGCCGAGGATGATCAGGGAGCCCTGCCTCCCAAAGGGGACTTCTCCAGCTGGTACAACGAACTCCTGTGGCGTGCGGAGATCATGGATGTCCGTTACCCTGTCAAGGGGCTGTACGTCTGGTACCCGTTCGGGTTTTCACTCCGGAGAAATGTGTACGACCTGCTGCGGTCGCTTCTTGACCGCGACCACCAGGAAGCACTCTTTCCCCTGCTCATCCCGGAGAACGAGTTCGCGAAGGAGGCCGAGCATATCAAGGGATTCGAGGAAGAGGTCTACTGGGTCACCCACGGCGGGCTCTCACCGCTGGATGTGAAACTTGCGCTCCGGCCCACGAGCGAATGCGCAATATACCCCATGTATGCACTGTGGGTCCGTTCCCATGCCGACCTCCCACTCAGGATTTACCAGATCGTGAACACGTTCCGGTACGAGACCAAGCATACCCGCCCACTCATCCGCCTGCGAGAGATCACCTCGTTCAAGGAGGCGCATACCGTCCACACCACCTGGGAGGATGCCGAGCAGCAGGTTGAGAAAGCGATTGCCCTCTACCGGGAGTTTTACGACCATCTCTGCATCCCGGTGATCATCTCGAAGCGGCCCGAGTGGGACAAGTTCCCCGGGGCGGATTACACCATTGCGGTGGACACCGTGATGCCCGACGGGAGGACGCTCCAGATAGGGACCGTCCACCACCTCGGCGATCACTTCTCAAAGACGTTCCAGATCACCTACGAGGACGTTGACGGGGAACAGAAATACGCGTTCCAGACCTGCTATGGGATCTCCGAGCGATCCATTGCAGCCCTGATAAGCGTGCACGGAGACGACAGGGGGCTCATCTTCCCGCCCGGTCCCGCCCCCGTGCAGGCAGTGATCATTCCCATCACTATCGGCAAGAGGAAGGATGAGGTGACCGCGGCGGCGGCAGCAATTGAGAAGGAACTGGCCGAATCGGGATTCAGGGTGAAGGTGGATGCCCGCGATCTCCGTCCCGGTGCGAAGTATTACTACTGGGAGATGCGTGGCGTGCCCCTCCGGATCGAGGTTGGACCAAGGGACATTGATGCCGGCCAGGTCACTGCGGTCACCCGCCTCGGAGAGAAAACCCAGGTTTCGAGGGATGCCCTTGTCGCCGGTATCAGGGATATCCTCTCCTCGTTCTCCGCCGGACTGAAGGAGCGGGCGGAATCCCATGTCCGGACACACATCCAGGTCTCGCGAAGCATGGAGGAAGTGTCAGAGGCGGTTGAGAATGGAGTCACCCTTGTCTCGTGGTGCGGGAACAAGGAGTGCGCAGATCTCATCGAGGAGAAGACCCGTGCGGCGGTGCTCGGGACAGAGGTCAGGTCTGCATACCTGGTCGACGCGGGCGGTCCGTGCGTGGTCTGCGGGAAACCCGGGACCACGGCGCTCGTGGGAAGGTCGTACTGAGCAGTTGGGGCAAGGTGCCCCAACTGCGGGGGTACCCACGGGGTGGGTCGGGAGGGGGAACCCCTTCCGTCTAAGATCATGGTCTTCTTTGATCGTTGGATGAAAGAAACCACATTTCTAATCAGGGGGCGGAAGAGCCCCCAACTGCGGGGAATCCCCTCCCGTCAAAGGTCCTGTTCTCTTTTGAAAGTCCCTGAGGAGTGCCGCTAAACCCGATACACACGATGCACGTCGCCGCCCCCGAAAGACGCCCCGGCGGCGATTCAGAGACTATTCAACGGGAGTCCCGGTGTATCCTGCCCATTGACCATCATGTAAAGAGCATGGGAGATGGGAAAAGGGCGTTTCAATTGGGAATCCCGGGGGATTGGAGGTATCGCTTCACGTATGGATCCTGATCAATCCGCAGCAGCGGACCTGTTGCGATAAGGGGATGCCATACCGACGGGACAGAGGCCCTTACAGTACCAGGGTAATGAGTGTAGAACCAC
>CAYNXS010000041.1:0-3184 GCA_964401215.1 uncultured Methanolinea sp.
TACTGTCCCTACCACCTCTCCTACCACCACTGCAACCACTACTGTCCCTACCACCACACGGACCACTACGGTTCCCACCAGCATTCCCACAACTGAACCCACGACCGCTGTCCCGACAACCGTCATTCCTCCTACCTCAGCCACGACCACGATACCCACATCAGGGATCAGTCAGGGAAATGGAGGTCCGCCCCCGTCTCTTCCGTCAATCCCGGGAGTCTTTTTTATTCTTGCGATCGGAGGCCTGGCCACAATTATCCTCTCCCGTGATGTGCTCTCTTCCCAGCGGTTGAGAGGCGTTCCATTACGCAGACGGCTGCTTGCATTCGTCCTCTTTGTCATACCCTTCATCGCGCTGATAGTCGTCCTGAACTGGTCTCTCATGTCTCCTTCCGAGGTCACATGGGGAATCTTTCCCGAACTTGTGACTGCGGTTGTGCCGCTTATGCTCTATCTTGTGCTCTCGTCAGTTGCCCTGATGATGGGTGCCTTTATCTCCTGGCCTTTCAGGGGGATGCTCAAAGCCCATACGGTCGCAGGTGTTCTCGTCATATTCCTTGCACTCCTTGCACTGATTGGAGGAGATCCAGCGAGACGTTTCATGACAGGCATCATGCTCCTCGCAGGTGTTCTCTCTACCCTCGCAGCACGCTGGCAGGATGGAACGTATGCGCACAGCCCCCCGCAGGCAGCAGATGTGCCTCCCGCCAGCACAATATCACGCCCCGGTCCGGAAGAGACCAGCATCAGCACCTCAACAGGGACAGGGCTTTTCCCACAGGAGCTTGCGGATACGTATGCAGGAGCAGTCTTCGTGGGATCCGGAGGGCTTGCCAGGGTCTTCAGGGCGAAGAATCTCCGGACCGGTCAGACGGTGGCATTGAAAATCCCACTCCTGCACGACGAAAATACAGGAAAGGCGTTTATGAAGGAGATCATGGGATGGGAAGGCCTTTCTCATGAAAATATTGTGAAAGTCTCTGCGGCCAACATCCTCCCTGTGCCCTATGTGGAGATGGAATTTATCAACAGGACCCTCGCAGACATGGAGAAACCGCTCCCGATGGGGAAAGCAGCCAGGATCTGCCGTGATATTGCCCTCGGTCTTCAGTTCGCGCATGACAGGAGAATCATTCACCGGGATATCAAACCCCAGAACATCCTTGTCACCCCTGAAGGGGTTCCCAAGATCACCGACTGGGGCATGAGTAAGGTGACCGGGGTTACGGGGATGCCTACCATTACAGGATTCTCGCTTGCATACGCAGCGCCGGAGCAGCTGGCCCCACAGACATTCGGCGAGACCGACCAGCGTACGGATATCTACCAGATGGGATGCGTGCTGTATGAACTTGTCACCGGTGCTGTCCCATTCCCCGGCAGTGATATGGCACAGGTGAGTTCGCTCATCATCTCACAGAGGCCTGATCTCCCCTCCAGCACCAACCCGAGCCTCCAGCCTCTTGATTCCATCATCATGCGGTGCCTCGAAAAGAAGCCAGGAGACAGGTATCAGAATGTAAGGGAGCTGATAAGGGACCTTGAAGAGTACCTCGCCTCGAGAAAGAATGGTGATAAATACAATATATTCGAGGATTAAGGCCAGGATACCCGTGCAGCGGATCCAGGCATTCCAGAGAAAATGTTCCCCCTTGTCCGGGGTATCCACACATGGCACGGGAGTGTGATTGATCACAGGGTGTATACTGCCCTGTTCCTTAAATGGCGTGCCCCTTTCGGAAAACCAATATCTCCCATGGCACCTGGGAACGATCAAATTCCCCTCAAAATGTCTGCATATCTATGGAGGTGTTTTTAAAAATCGGGACTAATAAAAAATGGGGGGGCTCTCCCCGTTATTTCCGTTCTCCTCCTGGGAGAGCCCATGCATCGATTGTGAGTGTGTGCTTTTTCAGGATCTGGCATGCGCTACAAGTGTCCAATTGCCGAAATGGAGTGATGCTTCAAGAGTGTTGGTGCTCTCTGACGGTTTGGTGGATGATTCGGGGTGGTGTTGCATACTGCCCCTTGTCTTCTGACAGGGACAGCCGGGCCAGGGGAACCTTTCGGCACATTCGGGACGGGCATGGTGCCTTCCCGGTAAAGAGGATGAACATGATTCCTTTCACCGCCACTTTCGATCCTTTCACCGGTCGCCGCTGCTTCTGGGTGGCTGTCCTCCGGCCTCATTTCAATGCCTCACCACACCAAACTACGATGGACATCTCACATAAATATGGCACATCGTCAAGGTACGTACATCCAAGTCTCCATTCCAATCGTATAACCGGGAGGTTATACAGATCCCAAAGAGGCCGGGTTTCGGAAACGAGGGGGATTATCTGCTCCTCTTGTCAAGGCTCCTCTGGTTCGAAAGGGCCCGACCGACCGCCCTGAATGCCCCCTCTATCTCGTGATAATTTGGGATGTGTGCCTTCTGCAGCACACGCTCCCCGCTCCTCATGCCGTCTCCTCCGAGGAGGCAGCCTATCACCATCTTGTGAGTATGCTGCGAGAATCGGACAATCTCCTGGGCCAGGTGGATTGGATCGAGTATCGCGGATGGTACCGCAATTACCACCGCGATATCCCAGTCATCCTGGTAACGGATCATCACGTCAAAGACCCTGGCATATCGTTCGGCACCACCATCACCGATGATATCAAGGGGATTTTCCCGGCTCCACATGGGGGGGAGGATCCTGTCGAGATCTTCTGTCATCGCTGGAGGAAGAGGACACAGGGTGATCCCGTACCATTCGGCATAATCGGAGGCCATGACTGCAAATCCACCTGCAGTGGTGATCACAAGTGCCCGGTTCCCTTTCGGGTATCCCTCGGATGCCAGGAGCTCAGCAACATCAAAAGCCTCCTGTATGGAATAGACCGGGATCACTCCCGCCTGGCGGAACGCAGCCTCATACACCTGGAAATTTCCCGCCAGAGATCCTGTATGAGACGCAGCAGCCTTCTGCCCCTTTGCAGAAGAGCCTGATTTCAGGGCAATGACCGGTTTATTCTCCGTGATCTGTTGGACCGCTGCCAAAAACTCCCTCCCCTCGCGTATCTCTTCCACATACAGGATGATTGCCCGCGTATGCGGATCTGATGCGACGATCCCCAGATAGTCCACAAATCCCATGTCGATCTGGTTTCCCACGCTGATGATCAGGGAGAATCCAAT
>CAYNXS010000041.1:3284-12143 GCA_964401215.1 uncultured Methanolinea sp.
GCAGGACATCCGGCACTGCCGGGGCGGGGACCGCAATCACGGCTGCATCAACCTGTCCGGGGATGTCGCCGATCTTCGGGAAGGTCTGCTTTCCAAGGATCTCGGTCGCACGCGGGTTGACAGGATACACCTCTCCAGGGAACCTGATCAGGTTCCTGAGCATGACATACCCGATCTTCTGTGGATCGGTAGAGGCGCCGATGAGAGCAATCGACCCTGGATAGAATATTCCAGGGTCCGGGGATGTTCGTACGGGAAGGGGTGTCTCTTCCCTTCCTTGCACGACATATACGCGTGCATCGACCGCCACGCAGCCATCCACATACAGGATCAGGGGGTTGATATCGAATTCGTGCCATTCGGGGTCGGACGCAAAGAGCCGGGCAAGGGAAAACACCACATCTGTCAGCCGCTCTTCATCGAGCGGAGGAGAATTCCGGAAACCACCGATCAGGTGATACCCGCGGATCTCATGGATCATCTGCGTGACTGTTGTCCTGTCGACAGGAAGTACCCTTATGGAAACATCCCTTAAGAGCTCCACCATTACTCCCCCCATACCAAACGTGATCACCTTGCCGAATGAAGGATCGGTTCTCCCGCCCACGAGGAGCTCGAGTCCGGGAGGGCATTGCTTCTCCACCATGACTCCGGTAAGAACCGCCCCGGGAACCTTCTCACCAAGTGTCCTGGCGATCTTCCGGAACGCGTCATTCGCCTCCTGAACAGTCTGTATTCCTGTGATGACGCCTCCCACGTCACTCTTGTGAATCACCTGGGGTGAGATCACCTTCATCACCACCGGGAATCCAAGCGAGGACGCGATCCTTCCGGCTTCTTCCGCAGAATGCGCCACACCGTGCCCGGGAACAGGGATCCCGGCTTTTTCCAGGAGTTCCATTCCCTCATGCTCTGTGAGGAGGATCGGGGAATTATGGCCCATATTCTCTTCACTCACGGCTTTTCTCCCCTTGTATTCACGCGTATATCTCCTTCTCCGTTCATTAGCCCCCTTTTCTTATTACCATATCGCCCCTCCCCGTCAACGGGATGGATCCCTTTGTCACAAAGAAATTATGCTGATGCTGATCCACTGATCCTTCATGCCCGAACGCGGTCTCTCTGATATTCTTTACGGGTATGCGGGGAAAGAGGATTCTTTCCTCCTCTCTGAAATCATCAGGGATTCCGGCAGAAAAGAGGATATTTTCCGCACCGCCGAGGCCCTCTGGCCACTCTTCACCACGCTCGATCTTGTCACCACATGGGAAGCAGGCGACCTCCGCCTTGAGAGGAGAAAAAAACAGGAGGTCCGGATTCTCACTGCAAATGAACAGAAGATGCTTGATGTGTTTTTCAAGAGTCCATCTCTGCCACCATGGATCTCCGGGCGGATCCGGGAGTATATCGAAAAAAAGACCGGGAAACACTGGGACGATCCCCTCGTGCTCCAGAAGATCAAACGCGCAATTCTCACCCAGAAGGAACAATACTGGAAAGAAGGCCAGGACAAGCGAATCTCCTACGAGAATGGGTACAGCGTGCTTGGATACCTTGCCTACCAGGCGCCGGTGTACATCATCCAGGCAGAACACCTCATGTACGATCTCGCGATCAGGGGACTTTTGAAAACCTCGATGAGAATACTGGACCTTGGCACCGGGCCTGGCGTGTTCCCGCTGGCAATTGCAGATTTTTTAGCGAGGATTGGCGGGTGCACCGCGGATATTTATTCCATCGAACAATCCGGGGAATTCATCGAGGCATTCCAATACCTTACAGGAACCAGCTTTCCCGAAGGCACGAAGGTAACCATTCATCCCCCCATCCAATCTGACCTGACAGAGATTCACCCGCACCATCTCCCCTCTTCCCTGGACCTGATGGTCTTCCAGAATGTTCTGAATGAGATGACAGGCCAAACCCTCGCTGAAAAGGGCACCCTGGTCCTCGAATATGCGAACGCTCTCTCTCCTGAAGGGACCATACTGCTCATAGAACCTGCCGATATGGCCAACTCTATGGACCTGCGAATCCTCGCGCACCACGCAGCAGCACGCGGCCTCTTTCACCATGCACCCTGCAGGTTTCTCTGGGGATCTCCCTGCAATCCTGAAAGGTGCTGGAGTTTCGTGGAAAAAGAACCCATCAGACCTACTGATCTCATGGATGCGCTGAGCATGGGTGATGACGCGTACAGGTTCCGCAATACTGACATCAAGTATTCATATGCTCTTCTGAGAAAGATTCCGCCTCCCCCTGAACCTGGAATCCCGCTCTCTCCACGACACTATGCGCGGTTGTCCACACTGGGACGCCATATCAACAGGAGGATCAATGTTGCAGCGGTGCTCATGTCAGGGAACATTGGTGACCTCCGGACATCCGTGTTCAAAATATGCGACGGCACCACAAAAAGACCGGTCTACGCAATACTTCCCGAGTACCACAGGTCACCCGGGAACGAGATCCTCCTTTCACTCCCCTACGGGACCAGTGTCCGGTTCACTTCAGTCCTTGCCAGGTTCAATCAAAAATACGATTCCTATAATCTTCTCGTCAGCCGGGAGAGCAGGGTTGAGTTACTCTCGCTGAATTACGCTGGCACACATGCACGAGGGAAGCAGGGCCGGCGTAAGAAGCGTTGAAGGGGGCGATTGGATATGCTTTTATGAAGTGGCCCGCCCAAACAGAAATGATAAAGAGCCGGGATTGATCCCTGCGCGTCCCGGGACTCAAGGGATCACAGGGAAAGGGCGTGGAACGATGCGGCATATAATATCCATCCGTGATCTGGACCGGGATGAAATCGACGGGATCCTTGACCAGGCCCAGAACCTTCAGGCACACCACTACAACCCCATGGCCCTGAAAGGAAAGCTACTCGGCCTCCTTTTTTTCGAACCCAGCACCCGGACCAGGATGTCTTTTGCGTCAGCAGTGGCACGCCTGGGCGGGCAGTCCATCTCCATGGACAGCGTTGAGGCAAGTTCCATGGTGAAGGGCGAGACGCTGGCAGACACCATCAGGGTAGTGAGCGGGTACGTTGATACCATCGTTCTCCGACACCCCAAGGAGGGAGCAGCGAGGCTTGCAAGCGAATTTGCGCAGGTACCGGTCATCAATGCCGGGGACGGTGCCGGCCAGCACCCCTCGCAGACGCTCCTTGACCTCTTCACCATCCGCCAGTCAATGCCGCTCCGGGGAATCCACGTGGGACTTCTCGGCGATCTACGGTACGGGAGAACCGCACACTCCCTCGCCCACGCCCTTTCCCTCTACGATGCGACGCTTCATACCATATCCCCGAAAGGGCTCGAGCTCCCGTCAGGACTCGCAAGTGAATTGAGGGACGGGGGCACCGAGGTGATCGAGCACGATGATGTGAATGAGGTGGTGCAGGACCTGGATGTCCTCTATGTCACCAGGATACAGAGGGAGAGATTCCCGGATTCAGCCTCATACTTCAAGGTCGCGTCAAGCTACCGGGTCACCCCCGAGCTTCTCACAGGGGTCCGGGATCACCTGGTAGTCCTGCATCCACTCCCGCGGGTTGACGAGATCGATCCCAGGGTCGATCGCCTTCCCTTTGCACGGTATTTTGAGCAGTCTGCAAACGGCATCCCCGTCCGCATGGCAATGCTTCTCCGGGTGATGGAATGAAGAAATACGGTCGGGGGAAAGAAAGGAACGAGAAGGATGCCCGGCAGGGTCTCCTCATCAGCCCCATCGAGAATGGCACTGTCATTGACCACATTACTGCCGGGGAAGCATTAAACGTGCTGCGTATCATCGGCATAACAGGGACGACCCAGGAATCCATTTCAGTCGCCACGAACGTGGAGAGCGGAAAGATTGGATACAAGGACATCGTCAAGATCAAGAATAGGGAACTCCGGAAGGATGAGGTTGACAAAATTGCCCTCATAGCCCCGAAGGCTTCCATCAACATTATCAGGGATTACAAGGTATGGGAGAAGAAAGGGGTGGAGATCCCATCGGAAGTGGTCGGTATTGTCCGCTGTCCTAACCCAGGCTGCATCTCCAACACCAACGAACCCATCCAGTCATGTTTCCTTATACAGGCGAAAGGGATGAGATGTGTCTATTGCGACTGGCTCATCTCAAAAGACATCACGAGCAATATTATCTGATATCACTGCATTTTTAGCTACAGACTTCCACAGGGAGGAGAATGAAATGATGGCAGTATCCGGCACACTGACGGGAATACCGCGTGAACAGGAACGAAGAGAAACCGAAAGTATTTCCCTCCAAGATATAAAAAAAGAATAACACGAAGGGGATATTTTCATGAAACACGGTATTATTCTTCTCTTTACACTCTTGATGATCGCGACGGGGGTCTCACTGGTTTCCGCAGCACCCTCACAGGAGGCTATAGAGGCATACAACCATGGGGTTGACCTGGCAATCGGCGGTAATTTCTCAGAAGCGCTCGAATCGATCGATCATGCACTCGCCCTTGACCAGAACTTCACCCTGGCATGGATCACCAAAGCAGGGATCCTGAATGTCATGGGAGAGTTCAACCAGTCGCTTGAGGCATCTGATCAGGCACTCGCCCTTGACCAGGGCCAGGCCGAGGCATGGACCAACCGTGCAAGTGCCCTTATCTCCCTTGGCCGCGATGAGGAGGCACTCGACGCAGCTGACACAGCCATCGAGCTGGATCCAAGGCTCTCAGAGGCATGGATAGACAGGGCAACAGCCCTCTCCAACCTTGGCAGGAACCAGGAAGCAGAGGAAGCGATGCAGATGGCCATGTTTCTCATCGAAGAACCCGAGGCTACCACCGTTCCCCCAACCCCCACCGTGAAATCACCATTTTCCTGGGTTCTCATCCCGCTTTCACTCGGATCTGTGATCGGGTACTCGATAATGGGGAGAAGAAACAGACAATAACCCTATCAATTGGTACACAGCAGGGAAAACACCCCATAAAGTTCCTTTTTTCTCGATCCATGCAGTCCCGGTATATCCGAGGATACGCAACCCTTCATGGTTTTCCGAGAAAACATGTTTTCCCTAAATTTCAGGTGTTGAAGCGGGCAGGGATGTTCAAGAGAATCAGGTGTGTAATGCCCCGTTGAGAGGCAAGAATAGAATTGAATGAAAAGATGCTGTGAGTATCAACCCAAACCTTTTCATGATCACTATATGAATTAGGGTGATGCTCCGGGTTCAAGCAATGGGACATTCACAGGACTCGCATGTTTTGGCACTTACCCGAGCAGTCTGCCATGGATGTCGATCTCTCCACGGTATATCCTTGTACTCGAGATCCAGTGCCCATCGTCCGCGAGCACACAGGTGATCTGGTGGATATCCACCTTTTGTCTTCCCTTCTCGCGGCGGATCCGGTTTATCTCCCTGGCGATGGGGAGGGTCTCTTCACTCACGACCAGTGCATCAAACTCGGTATCGATAGCCGATCCATACCGATCATTCAGGGGTTCGATCGACCAGGCTGCAAGAAACCGGCACTTCGTGATGAAGTCTTCCAGTGACGCTCTTCTCTCGGGAAACGGGCGCACAGGATGGCTCTTCCGTGATGCAAAGAGATCTGTGGTCAGGCCTATTGTGACAGATCCCCTGCTTCCCGCCAGTTCAAAGGATCTGGATACAAGCCTCTTGTGGCCGTCGTGGAGGGGATCAAAAGTTCCCCCGACCATAACCTTCATCGTGCCTGATATTGATTTTTTAATGCTATTATGGCTGTTGGTAGCACTCGGAAAACACAGGCCTTTGTCGCAGAGAATGCCACGGTACTCGGCGAGGTGGAGATAGGATCTGACGTGAGTATCTGGTTCGGCGCAGTGGTCCGTGGAGACAGGGATCGCATTGTCATAGGAGACCTCTCGAACGTTCAGGATAACGCCGTTATTCATACCAGCAAGGGATTTCCCGCACTCATTGGGAGCGAGGTCTCAATCGGACACGGGGCGATCCTGCACGGGTGTACCATCTCAGACCGCGTGCTCGTGGGGATGGGAGCCATCGTGCTCAACGGGGCCGTGGTAGGGCAGGACACCCTTCTCGGGGCCGGGTCGGTGGTCACAGAGGGGACAGTTATCCCACCCTGCTCCGTGGTCGTCGGGGTACCCGGAAAGGTGATCAAGCAGGTTACCGATGCCCAGCGGGAGCACATCGTCCAGAACGCGAGGAACTACTGGAACCTTGCCGGGAGTTACCTGCATGCCTGAAGTCGTGATCGTCGGTGCAGGGGTTTCCGGAATCCAGGCAGCACTCGATCTTGCCAATCACGGTGTGATGGTCCATCTGGTGGAGAAGGAGCCCTCGATAGGGGGACACATGGCAATGCTCGACAAGACCTTTCCCACGAACGACTGCTCGATGTGCATCCTCTCCCCCAAGATGATGGACGTGGAGCGCCACCCCCTGATACACCTGTATACCTGTGCACGCGTGAAAGAGATCTCCGGCACACCGGGCCATTTCAAGGTCGCCATAGAGAGACTCCCCAGGTATATCGATGAGGAGCGGTGCAACGGGTGCGGGGACTGTATCGAGATCTGCCCGGTAGAAGTGTACAACCGCTTTGATGCCGGCATCGGGGTAAGGAAAGCCATTTACAAGCCCCATTCGCAGGCAGTCCCGGATATTGTCGTCAAGGATCCCGATCACTGCATCGAATGCGGCCTCTGCTATGACGTGTGCGGCCTCGAAGCCATCCGCAAGGAGGATCGCGGGGAAGAACTCACGGTCGATGCGGTCAGCGTGATCATCGCATCAGGATACGAAGTGTTTGATCCACGTTCCAAGGAGCAATTCCAGTATCTCAGGATGCCCGATGTGATCACAAGCCTCGAGTTCGAGAGGATGATGAACGCCAGCGGACCGACCGGAGGGAAAATCAGGAGACTTTCAGACGGGAAAACACCGCGATCGATCGTGTTCATCCAGTGCGTCGGATCGAGGGACACCCAGGGAGGAAAACCCTACTGCTCCGGTGTATGCTGCATGTCTGCGATCAAGAATGCCATCCTGATCCGCGAGAAATACCCGGAGACTGAGGTGACCCTCCTCTACATGGATATCAGAGCGTACGGAAAGGGATACGAGGAGTATTACCAGAGAGCGATCGATGCCGGGATCAGGTTCGTGAGAGGGATACCCGGAGAGATACTTGATTGCGGCGATACCCTCTCGATCAGGGTGGAGGATACGGAGAAGGATGAGATGCTGGATCTTCGTCCTGACCTCGTCGTTCTCTCTGTTGGGATCTGGCCTTCTGCTGAGAGTGAGGAGACCGCAAGGATCTTCAGTCTCCCCCTGGAATCCACGGGCTTTCTGAAACCACTTCACGACAAGATCGAGAACGTGGCGACCGAGAGACCCGGGATCTACCTCGCCGGGACCGCAACCCAGCCCCGGGACATCCCCGACTGTGTCGCCCACGCAGGAGCGGCGGCAATGCGGGTGTTTATCGATGTCACCCGGGAAGGATCGGCCGAATGAGAGTGTTTGAAACCATTGCCTGGGATGAGAAAGAGAACGCTGTCACGCTCATCGACCAGACCTGCCTCCCTGCAAAATTCCGCCTTGTCCGCTGCCAAAGCGTCGACCGCCTTATTACTGCAATCCAGCGCCTCGAAGTGAGAGGTGCCCCGGCTCTCGGTGTCGCGGGAGCGTATGGGGTCGTGCTTGCGAGCAAGACCATCCGTGAGAAGGAGCATGCCAGGTTCATGAGCGCACTCCGTGCAGAGGCGGTAAGGATCAGAACTGCAAGGCCCACTGCAATCAACCTCTCATGGGGTGTGGATACGGTGATGCATGCAGTCGAGGATGCGCACTCCATCTCGGAGGCCAGACATAACGCACGTGACGCTGCGCAGCTGGTTGCAGAGGCAGATGCCAGGGCGTGCCATGACCTTGGAACCTGGGGCACCACGCTCATGAAAGATAGGGTATCCGTTCTGACTCACTGCAATGCGGGGGCGCTCGCCTGCAGTGAATGGGGCACGGCCCTCGGGGTTGTCAGATCCGCGGTCGAGTCCGGGAAGGAGGTTGTTGTGTTCGCGTGTGAGACCCGCCCCCTCCTCCAGGGGGCCCGCCTGACTGCATGGGAGTTGCAGAGGGATGGCATCCCTGTCACCGTGATTCCCGACTCCGCAGCGGCATTCCTCATGAAACAGGGTGCAATCGACATGGTTATTGTGGGTGCCGACCGGGTTACCCCCGATGCAGTGTTCAACAAGATCGGCACCTACATGCATGCGGTCTGCGCCTGCCACCATGCCATCCCGTTCTATGTAGCGGCTCCGCTCTCCACGTTCGATCCTGGCAGTTCAGCTGAGAACGTCGTAATCGAGGAACGAGGGAGAGATGAAGTCGCTTCATGCGGGAAGACAACCACCGTTCCTGATGGTGTGGCAGTAAAGAATTACGCATTTGACAGCACCCCCCATGAGATGGTCACCGCGTTTATCACTGAAATCGGAGTCTTTCCAGCACCCCTTGACTGGAAGAAGATTGAAAATGCGAAGAAAATACGGAGTCACTGAAGAGAGGGATGTTCATGCAGCTTGATCCCTCCTTGTGGACTGATATCGTCTTTCTCATCGGCGAGATCACCCTGATAGCGGTCATTGGAATATTCTTCTTTGCGCTCTTCCTTGTCGGGCTCTCCATTTACTCCATCAGCACGGGACGGGTGTATTTTCCCCGTTTTCTTAAAGCAGGCATGATGCTCGTCGAAGGGCTTGCAAAGTCGCTCTTCCGGTTCTTTGGGCTCGAGGACAGTGAAGTCCAGACATTCTTTATCAGCCTGCAGAATACGATGAACAAAAAGAGCTTCTCGGATATTCCTGTCAC
>CAYNXS010000042.1:0-11999 GCA_964401215.1 uncultured Methanolinea sp.
GAGCAAGAATATTCATCTCTCATTCCGGCACACGTTCCCATATGAACCATGCGCCAGCACCTGCGAGACTTATCGGACCGGCACTCGGGAAAGAACCCGCCGATATTGTGTTCTCCGGTGCCTGCCTCTTTGATCCATTCACCTGCACCTGGATTGAGACCGATTTTGCAGTGGCATATGGCAGGATTGTCGGCCTTGGAGATCACTACAGGGGCAGGACCACCTGCGATCTGAAAGGGAAGAGGGTGATCCCAGGCCTCATAGATGCGCATGTGCACATCGAGAGTTCACTCCTTGTCCCTTCCGAATATGCGAGGGTGGTTGCGATGCATGGCACCACTACGGTGGTGGCCGATCCCCACGAGATCGCCAATGTCTGTGGCGCAGACGGGCTCACCTACATGCTGGAAGAGAGGGTGGGGCTTCCTGTCGATATTTTTTTCATGCTCCCCTCGTGCGTTCCCGCGACCCCGCAGGACAAGGGAGGGGCAGAGCTCACCGCGAAGGACCTTGCCAGGTTCATCGGACGAGATGGTGTGATCGGACTCGGGGAAATGATGAATGTTCCGGGCGTGCTTGCCCGTGACCCGGCGGTATGGGAGAAACTTGCACTCTTCCCCACCATCGACGGGCATGCACCTCTCCTCACGGGACCCTCGCTCAATGCCTACATATGTGCAGGTATTGAGAGCGATCATGAGTGCACAGGGAAGGCTGAGGCAGCTGAAAAACTTGCCCGGGGAATGTTCATCTTTGCCAGGGAGGGATCGACCGAGAAGAACCTGAAGGAACTCATACCACTTGCCAGCCCCTTTACTGCACCCAGGATGGCATTTGCGACTGATGATCGCCATGCCGACATGCTTGTCGGGGAAGGGCATATCGATGATTGCATCCGGAAGGCACTCCATTACGGGCTTGATCTCGAGACGGCACTCCGGATGGCGACACTCTCCGCAGCTGACAGGTTCCAACTCCATGACCGGGGGGCACTCGCACCCGGAAGGCTTGCGGACTTCTGCCTGATTGGAGAAGGGGATGAGTTTACCATCGAAAGAGTGTTTAAATCGGGGATCCTGTTCGATCCTGGAATCCGGAGGAGACCACGGATCATTCCTTCCCCGATGGAAGCCAATGTCCCATCCCTTGAGAGCCTGGTGATCAGGGGCAGGGGAAAGGCACAGGTGATCGGTATAGTTCCCCACCAGATCCTGACTGAAAAGAGGGAATATTTCGTTGATGGAGCAGGAATCCCGGATACCGACCGGGACATCCTCAAGGTTGTAGTCTGCAGCCGCTATCGCAGGGGAGCAATGGGACTGGGACTCGTCCAGGGTTTCGGGCTCAGGACAGGAGCCATTGCGGGAAGTGTCTCACATGACGCCCATAACCTTGTGGCGGTTGGCGCCGATGACAGGGCTATTCTTGACTCCCTTGGAGGGATAATCCATGCCGGAGGTGGGCTGGCAGTCGCAGGTTCGGGTTCCGTCGACCTGCTCCCGCTCGAATGCGCAGGCCTCATGTCCACACTCCCGGCCGAGGAGGTTGCAGAGCGCCTGCATGCCCTGAACAGCAGGGCAGAGACGCTGGGGGCGCTCCCCGAGGCATTCATGTATTTCTCGTTCCTCTCCCTTACCGTCATACCAAGCCTCCGTGTCACCGAGAGGGGGATGTTCGATGCAGACGCATTCCTGGATATCCCGCTCTTTGAATCATAGCCTCCATTTGTGCCCTTTCTTTGATCAGGGCTGATGAAATGCTTCATGTGTGAGGAAGATCGGGTATGATGACGAAAATGAAAGGATTAAGTAAAAATACTAAAAAAGGAGTCTTACGTGTAGCAATCAGCTACCGGAGAAACCATGATTTCAGTGCTTTTGATCGATGATGAACCCGCCCTCCTGGAAATCACCCGCCTTTTTCTGGAACGGTTCGGGGAGATCAAGGTGGAGACCTGCAGGTCCGCACTCGAAGCACTGGAAATATTAAAAACCCGGTCCTTTGATGCCATTGTCTCGGATTACGAGATGCCCATGATGGATGGGATCGTCTTTCTCAAGATACTCCGGGCAGAAGGGGATGCTACACCATTCATCATCTTCACCGGCAAGGGCAGAGAGCATGTGGTTGTTGAGGCATTGAATAACAGGGCAGATTTTTTCCTCTCAAAGGGAGAGGATCCCAAAACCCAGTTCGCAGAACTGGACACGATGATACGACAGGCGATTACTCGCAGGCAGGCCGAGGAGTCGCTCCGGCTCGCTGACCGGAGGACGGTGGATATCCTCAATAACCTCCCGGATGCAACCTTTGCAATCGACAGTGAAGGCCGGGTTATCTCCTGGAACAGGGCGATTGAAGATATGACCGGCATCGCCGCGAGGGATATGATTGGAAAAGGAGAGTTTGAGTATGCCATTCCTTTTTTCGGGACAAGGAGACCTCTCCTCATCAACCTGATCAACAGTTCAGACGAAGAACTGCAATCGCTCTCGTATGAGAATATCCGAAGAGATGCCCAGTCCCTTGTTGCGGAGACTGCTGCGGTGAAGAGGCAGGGTACCCCATCAGTGTTCTGGTCGAGAGCCACCCTGATCACCGACCGGACGGGAACCGTGATTGGGGCTATTGAGTCAATCCGTGACATCACTGAGATCCGCAGGGCCCAGGGTGAACAGAAAGCCGAAGCCGTAAAAGAGAGAGAGAAGGGGATGTTTGACCGGATCTTCGGCAAATCCACGGCAAGCTGGTATAAGAAAGGGATGGACCTCTATTACAAACAGGGGAAATTCCAGGATGCGATAGCATGCTTTGACCGTGTTATCGAGATGGATCCGACCCACGTCGATGCCTGGAGGGAGAAAGGGATCTGTTTGAACGAGCTTGGCAGGTATGAAGCAGCCCTCCAGTGCTTCAACCGGACTCTTGAACTGGGCGGGGGCAGCTCTGCCACGTATTACGCGAAAGGTGAGACCCTCGAGAAACTTGGGAAGGAAACCGGTGATTTCAGCCTCTATGAACACGCCATCACCTGCTTTGACAGGGTCCTTGAGAACGATCCGGAGAATGTGAATGCCTGGAACTACCGGGGAGTCTGCCTGAAGGAACTGGGAAAACACGAGGAGGCGAGGCGCTCATTTGACAAGGCGCAGACCCTGTTACGTATCAATCCCCAGAAATATACCCGGTGACTTGTACACTATGAAAATGGCTCCGCTCTTCTCATTGTGTGTGCGTCCATCCCGAAGTGAAGCGTGTATGTTTTTTCGGCTATTCCAGTGAACCAGATCACAGTCATGGATGAGCCTGGGACTAATACCTTTATATTTAAAAGGGACAAGGGCAATATCATGGGTTAATCAGGGAGCCGTGTGATGAAAGGAGCGGGAAAAGAAGAATTCTCAATCAATCCACGTATCCAGGTCATACTGGTTGTCACCATCACCATCGTCGCATTTCTCGGGTATATCGCAGCCACCCTTCTCGGTATTTCGGTCATTGCTCCTCTCCTCTTCTATTTCCCCATCATCATGGCTGCATACTGGTTCCCGAAAAAAGGTGTGCTCTTTGCAGTCGCTGTGGGTATCCTTGAGGTATTTGTTGTCTATGTGACCCGCTCACCAAGTCTTCCCGATATCACGTTTGCCGTGACCACTGCGAGTTTCTACGTTCTCGTGGCAATTGCGGTGGTCATATCATCCCTTTCCGGAGGACTGAAAGAACGGGAGGCACGGTACAGGGGGATATTCAACAGTTCGGAGGCGGGTATTTTCCTTGTCAGGTGCGGTAACTCCGACATGGTGATAGAAGAGGCAAATATCCGGGGGGGCGCCCTTCTTGGATGCACTCCGGGCGATCTTATTGGAACAAGCTTTCTCACCTACTGGAATGATCGCCCTGTTCTTGATGGGTTCATTCATGCCAGGGGTAACGTAGGCCCTGTCCATCAGCTCGAGAGTGTGATCACCCTGCCTGACAGAACGACCATTCCCGTTCTGATTTCAGGATCCCGTCTTCCCGGCCAGGCAATGGTGTTGACCCTAATTGACATCTCGGCAAGGAAGATCCAGGAGGATGAGACCCAGGCACGGAACCAGCAACTCTCCATTATCAACAGGGTGATTACAGAGGCATCCGCTGCACGCGGAATGGATGACATGTTGAACAGGGTGCTCTCCAATATCATGGGGTACCTTGACTGTGGATACGGCGGCGTTTCCCTTTACGAGGAGGATTCGCGCCGGGTTTTGGCTCGTTATCACCAGGGAGACGAGAACCTGTACCATGATATTCAGAACGCTGCCAACGGACCTCTCGCGGAATTGAAGAGATCTATCGAGAACGGAAAAAGCCTCGTGTGGAAAGGTGACGGAGAAGCCGGAGGGGAGGGCCCATGTGCAGGGATTGTCGTTCCCCTGGAGAGTGGAGATGAGGTTCTCGGAATGATGTACTTCTTCTCCGGCGAACGCAGGGGCTGTTCGGCCCACCAGCACCAGACCATCGAATTCCTTGCACGGGAGATAGGGGCTGCCGTATCGCGACTGGTACTTGCCCAGAAGATAGGCGAGGCCAACCAGCAGGCGAACTTGTACCTTGATATCCTGATGCATGACATCAACAATGCCAATCTTGCATCGCTCTGGTATGGAGATCTCCTGATGGATATGTTGTCAGGTGAACCAAAAGAGATGGCCAGGAAGATGATGGAAGGGGTTCAGAAGAGCAGGGCCGTGATCAGGAACCTTGAGACGATCCGCAAGATCCAGGAGAGGAAGAACGATCTCAGAGTTGTCAGGCTGGATACCGCAGTACAGAAGGAGATTCGATTCTTCCCGGATGCACATATCGAATACCAGGAGAATGGGATCGATGTTCTTGCCGATGAACTGCTTGGCGAGATCTTCACCAACCTTATAGGAAACAGTGTAAAATTCGGCGGGCCTGATGTCAGGATTACCATTGGAGTCGACACACAGGACTCTGATACGGTGGAGGTCCTCTTTTCTGATAACGGCCCCGGGATTCCCGACGACCTGAAGAGGGTAATATTCAGGAGATTCTCCCAGACAACCTCGCAGAGTGAGGGTAAGGGACTTGGATTATATATTGTCAAGACCCTCCTCGAACGATATGGAGGGACGATTTCGGTCTCTGATCGCGTAGAGGAGGACCATTCCCAGGGTGCGGTCTTCAGGATGATCCTCAAAAGGGCCGGTCGGAAATAAATTCCACGTACTACCAGAGGGAGATTACGGGGGCAGAAAAGAAGAGCGATATCAGGAGGATAAGAACCGGCTGGTGGAGTATGTAGATTGCCAGCGAATGCCTCCCGATGAGGGATACACACGCTTTCCCGGGGAAATTTCTGTCAGGAATCCGGAATCTTCTCTCTCCTCCGGGATAGAAGAGGTGCCCGATGAATACCCCGACCAGCACCACACCTAACCAGGGGAATACCGGCGTATAATCAAGGCTGGCAAAACCGGGAGGCGTGATCCCCAGCCATGTCAGCCACAGAGGGCCGTGAAGACTGCTGATGATCCATCCTGCGGGGATTATTACGAGTGCTGCAATGAGGCACTCCCACGGATGACGGAGGAAGAGGGGTGATATCATCACGGAAAATCCTATCAGATGAAGGATGCCGAAAATGATAGGTTCCCGGGGCACCACCACGAGTGTGACGAGGGTGATGAGAAAGCCGATCACCATCAATCCTGCCCCCCTGCGAAGGAATTTGATAATAAATCCTCTCGCATCCATCACCCTTGCGGCCCTCGCCCCGCTCAGGGAAAGTGAAACGCCGACAAGGATCAGGAAGAGCGAGGCTGTGCTGATGGCGAGCAGTCTCCATGGACCTGAATTCACATTGATGGGATATACCCCTGAGTATGCAAGATCAAAGACCGCATGAAAGAGAATCATCATGAAGATTGCGATTCCCCTGCAATAATCCACCTCCCAGAATCGCTGCGGGACATTCCCGGTGTGTTTCCGTAGCCGGGGGATGAGGTTGAAGGGATCCATATATCTTCGCTCATACCGTGTGTTTCGGAAAGTAAAATATCAATCTTTAATTCCCCTGCAATACCATATCCCGATCTATGGTGTCTGCACCCCCTGCCCGGGATTGCAGCCACTGTCCACCCCCGGATTCCAGAGATTCATGCATGGCGGACAACCAGGATTGTGTGGCTTCCATGCATGAATGACAATCCCGGTTTCCAGGTGAGATGCGAAACGGGAACACACACAGGGAACAAGGAATACAGGAGAATCAGCAATGATTGATAAACTGCTCGAAGGGAACAAGAAATTCAGAGATGGATTTTTCAAGGAGAACAAGGCATATTACGAAGAGCTCACCAAAGGCCAGAGCCCGACAGTCCTCTGGATAGGGTGCTCCGACTCGAGACTCCAGACGGGCCATATTACGCAAGCAAAAGCGGGGACGCTCTTCATGCACCGGAATATCGGAAACGTCGTCCCCCTCTTTGACTGGAATTTTGCGACCGTGCTGGAATATGCAATCCGTCACCTGAAAATTAAGGATATCGTGATCTGCGGTCATTCTGACTGTGGTGCCATAAAAGCACTTGACAAGGAGACCAATGATGTCTATATCCCGCTCTGGCTCAACAACGCCATCGAGGCGAAAAAGAGGATAGATGCAAAGATAGACGCACCAAAAACACCAGCAGCATTCAAGGAACGTTCCCGTATGATCGAGGAGGAGAATGTACGGCTGCAAATCGAGCATCTCAATCTGTATCCCGTGGTAAAAGAGGCGCTGAAAGAGAAGAAAATCAGGATTCACGGCCTTTACTATAACCTGGAGAACGGAGAACTCTCGAAAATCACCTGAGGTTCTGTATCTTTTCTATCTCTTTTTGCATCATAGGAAGAGAGATCCTTCCCATTGGTACGAGCACGCCATTGACGATCACAAACGGGATTGGCGGGTATTGGGATGCAATGATCTCCCTGATGTGTTCGGGCATCACTTCATCAATCAAAACCAGTTTCATCTCAATGGCTGAACCAAACTGCCCGATAAGCTCCTTTTTGAGCGCTTCGAATGCCGGAACCAGTTTCCCCGTGGGATGGCAATCATAGAGGCCGCAGCTCCGGGTCATATCGCAGGGAAACGGTGAGCAGGAAGAATCCTTGAGTCCTACGATCTCGATCGAGATGATCTCTGCCATACCATACAAATCTGTGAACACTCCTACATTAACATCTGGCATGGTGCCCTTTTTTGATCCACCAACACAACGGGCAGACCCGGACCTGACTTTTGAGAGGAAAATGGCCGGGCAATGTTCATGAATGTGATTGCAGGTGTCCTGAAGGAAATCATACGGTTTTCTGGAAAAATGTTACAAAAACTGCACGAACCTGTCCTGTGAAGCCTTGCATATGGGGCATACCAGCGGGGGATTATCCCTCGCACAAAGGTAGCCGCACACCCTGCATCGCCATACGGGAACAGGAAGTGTTCCAGCTGGCACAATCCCATGCGCAACCCCCACGGCCTTCTTGCCTCTCTGCTCCCTTGGAGGCCTCCTTTCAGGGACTGTTGTGAGTGTCCGCTTCCCTGATACCATGTCCTGCGATACATACAGCGCACAATAACAGGCCCCGTATTCGTTCAGATCAGGGTCCCGGTAATCGCAGGGGCATATGATATCAAGATCCGCCTCACGCGTTCCTGCAGCAAGACGGCAGGGGCACGCCGGGTATCCGTAACGTGCCTCGTTGACACACATTCCAGAAATCAGGCTTTCAAGAAAAGGTACATCGGGGTTGAGAAGATATCCGCCTGCCCTGGCGTCATCACGAATCTTCTCAAGACGCGCATTCATGAGATCGCGGGATATCGCATCTTTGGTCATTTCAGAGCCTCACGTATCTCTGCCTCCCTGAATCCCACAATTGCCTTTTCGCCGTTGATGACGAGCGTTGGAAACGAACCTGAGGGATTGTGCTTTTCCACTTCACGAAGCGCTTCCTCCATCTCGCGATGAGGAAGTGTGTCAACAAAGACGTATCTGTACTCTATTCCCAATGTATTGAGGAGTTCCTTTGTCTTTGCACACCACCCGCACGTGGAGAGGGCATACAACCTGATATCACCCATGTGCCTGCCTTTGACATGTTCCATGTCCATATACTATCTCCTGGAAAATCCCGGTTTCTTAGTAGTGGAATGACCTGAAAGGGATATAACTATATCACCCGGGGAAATTCCAGGGGACCGGGAGTATGAGATGCCGGACCTGATCGTCACAGCATTTCAGCCAGTTTCTGGATCTGTCTCATGAAATATTCGATCCATTGCTGGACAACGTCGAAGAATCCGAAGAGCTGCTCCTGAACAAGACTGATAAACTGGACGAAGGGCCCCGTCTCCGAGCCGGCATCCCCTCCGCTGTTGAGCATGACCGTGAGCCCGATTATCACAATGAGTGCGAGGATTATGATAATCATAAGGATGGTGATGAGCAGGATGGTAAAGGAACTCGACCGCATGCTTTCCTCACCAGGATCTTATTTTTTTCTGACTTTTATCAGGCATACATTTCAGATACGGGGGGAAATAAGGGGATATTTTCCTCTTATTCATGTGGTTTTTCATCTTTCTGATCCCCTCTTAATTCCAGGATGAGCATCACACAGAGGATTGCAGAGAATCCAAGGACGATGAGCGTGAGGAAGAGGCTCACAAAGATCATAACTCCCTGGGCACTCAGGAATCCAACCCACAGGAGGGCAACAAAACATATGAGATAATAAAAGACCCACCCCCTGGGGTCACGCAACTCCATATAACGCCAATATCTGCAGGTCAAAATTTAAACATTGTTATTCTTTCTTATCACAAACGTGGAAGTTGATCCAATTTATTCATGCCCAACCCGGAATCCTTCCGATACCATTCTCACCATTCGCGAATATTCATTTTTATGAGCAGAACCGGTATCCTGTGTATCCTCATTTTTCTGGTTCTCCCCGCTGCTGTGCAGGGCCTGGTCTTTGGGAATGGCGATCAGGTGCGGTTTGACCAGAAAGTCGATGACGACGTCTTTGCCGCGGGGCGACAGGTCAGCGTGAATGCACCTGTGAGAAGCCTTATCGCAGTCGGTGGAGAGGTGCTGGTCAATGCCCCTGTTGAAGGCGATGTGATAGCCGCAGGGGGAACTATCGCCATCAATGCACCTGTGGGGGGCAAGGTCGTCCTTGTAGGAGGGACGGTCATCCTGAATTCCAATGTCGCAAGAAATGTGCTCGTATACGCAGCCGACGTGGTGATAACAAGGGACACTGTTGTTGGTGCCGATGCGCTGGTATCTGCAGGGAAAGTCACCAATAGTGGGGAAGTGAGAGGAAATCTCACGGTTTCCAGCCAGCAATTTACCGATACCGGGAAAGCAGGCCACCTCTCGTATACGAGGGACCAGTCAGCACCTGGTGAAGAGATCCTGGGATTTCTTTCCCTTGCAGTGATGCTCTTCTCCCTCGGTATGGGGATTTTAGGCCTCGTCCTTATCAGGCTGGCCCCCGGACCTTTCAGGCTCGTGGAGGGGGAAGTCAGGACCCGTCCGGTGGTGAAGTTCCTGGCGGGTCTTGGAGGAATTCTCGGAGGGATTGTCCTTACTGTTCTCCTGGCCATCACTCTTGTAGGAATGCCCCTGGCTCTGTGCACAGGGATGGGCCTTGTGGCGGGTCTTCTCTTTTCCACGCTCTTCGTATCATCATCCCTGGGACGGGTGATCATGACCCGCATCGGCCGGACCATGAAAGAGTGGCAGTATTTCCTCCTGGGATTCGTGATTCTCCAGGCATCATTCCGCATCCCATACGTGGGCCTCGTGATCCTGGCCATTTCCCTGTGCCTCGGATTCGGGGCACTCCTGTATGCACTCGCTGCATGCCGGACCCACATTTCCAGGGGTGAAAGGCCCGGTTGAAGCACACATGAATATTCCTTTTCATCCCCTTCACTCCCGGGATCCCCAGTGAATGAGGTAAAAAATCAAAAGATTGCAGGAATGAGGTTAAATCGAAAGATATATGCCCCTCAAGGCGCTCATTCGATACTATGTGTGCGCGTTTTTTTGACCGCTTTTTGAAGCCGCGGCCTCATATTGTGGAAAGCCCCCCGCCACCTTCCATCGCACACGGCCCAGGCGTATACGTCCCTGAGTTCAAGATAAAACCCTATTTCATCGTGGCTTCCGTTGAGATGGGGAATACAACCACGAAGTGCATTCTCACCGGTGTCAACCTTGAGACAGGGATGAGTTATGTCATCAATAAAACGGTGAAGATGAGCAGGGATGTCAGGAAGCCAAAACCCGGGGAGCCAATCTTTGGTGAAACCCTTGACGGAACCCAGCTGACAAGGGAATCTGTCACCGAGCTTGTCCGTGATACCCTCGTCGAATGCCACAGGGACGTGCACCTGGATATCCAGAAGGATCTGGATTTCGTAGTGAGAAGTACCGGCGTCGTTGCTGCGATGGATTCGCCGGACCAGGTTGGGGAATTCGTGCTGGCGCTCGCAAATGGATGTCTCATCGCAGGGGTTCCTCCCAGGAAGATGACACCGCCCATGTCGAAGGCCAACCAGGCACAGAAACTCCAGCCATTCAGCTATGCCGACAAGGTAGTGTTCATCGGGGCGGTCGCAGGCGTAATCCCCCCTGTGGGGAGTACAGGAGTGGAAATGGTGGCAAACGAGATGGAGGGGGAACTTGCAATGGCAGGTATCAAGGAGGGGGCAATGTGGACTCCCGTTGATTTCCGGAACCCCTGCATCTCAATTGATTTCGGGACGACCCTTGACGGCAGGATCACGAGCGATGTGAGCAAGGATGACCCCAACCCGTTCGCCAAGACAATCGGGAATTTCTGCGGACTCGCAGGGGCAATACCTGATGCTCTCGTCAAGGGGACAGGGCTTGTGGATTCCAAGACGGGGACTGCACTCGATGTGTTCGGGGACCGGAGCGTCGTGAGTAATTTCTCATTAAAAGGCCAGAAAAACCTGGTGAAGCAGTACGTTGAACGTGCCCACGAACTTATCGACATACGCCTTGTCCCGCCGGAGCGGAAACGGTTCGGGAGGGTGCCGGTGTACGCGGATGTCGCAAAGGAGTCCGGCGTAGCCCTCATCGGGTGCGATGCAGGTGAGAACGGGAGCAATCTCCCTGCATTGAAAGATCTCGGGCAGGAGATGTATACAAAACACAGTCTGAGCCTTGTCAACGAGGTAATCGATCGCGTGTGTGCAGAGATGGCGCTCCGCCTGGTCGATGTGTCAGCCGAGCAGGGACAGGTATTGCCCAACACCAGCATCGGGTTCACCGGGAGAGCAGCAATATCAGGGAGAAAACCGGATTATATTCTGGAAGGTATTACCGAGAGGAAATTCTTCGAGAACCCCAACGATCATCTTGTGTTTGTGGATGATGGTCTTGCCAGGGGGGCGGCACTCATGGGACGATGTATGAACTCCCTTGGCAAACCCAAGAATCCGATTGGAGGTGTGCGGGGAGGACCCTGCATCATGTCACGGAGGATCAAGATAGGCAAATAGGGTGATTGAGCATGAGTGACGAAAAGATGGTGGACAGTCCAGGCAGTAAAAAAAATGACACCGGAGAGACCAGGGAAGAATTATTCGACCTTCTCGTACCTCCCGGTGTTCCACGCACGATTATTGGAGAAATCCTGAAACAGTTCGATGTAACATTAATCGAGAGAAAACAACGACTCCATTTCGCGAATATGGACGGGGACGAACGTGAAATCCTGGCATTCCGCGGAACCCGTGATGCCGTCGAGAAAGCACAGGACTTCATGTTTGCTGAATTGAAGAAATTCATCGGTGAAACGTAATCCTAATTCTCACTATGGATCCAGATTGTAACCTTTTTTCTAAATCGCAATATACTCGATAAAATCTCTTGCGGCGAACAGGATGAGCCATTTTC
>CAYNXS010000043.1:0-11901 GCA_964401215.1 uncultured Methanolinea sp.
TGGAAGATAAATCACCTTTTTTTTGGATCATCCTCTTCGCAGTTGCGGTTGTGGTAATCGCAGGGATTGCGTTCTATATTGGATTGAATCCCTCTGGAAACAACACCACAACAGGAATCGGGAATGTATCTGAAATTGAGGTTCGAGCCCTCTATGAAGGAACAGTACAGGTGCCCGAGATCGCCCTGGAAACCACTCTTCCGACAGTCCCTGAAAAAATCATGGTATATATAGCCAACCGGGAACTTTCCGAAGAGGAGATTGTGAAGATTGCAGAAGATTTTGGGATAACCGGTGAACCGATCAAGGAATCAGGAATGATGTTCATACAAAAGGAACCATTCTCGATATCTGCAGAACCTTTAGGGGGCATGATAACATATTCCAACGACACAACAGTACCCGGATATGACAACGAATATCTTGAAAAACATCTCCCGACTGACGAGGACGCACGTATCATCGCAGATTATTTCCTCGATTCAAATAATCTAAGACCACGAGGAGCGAAATATTCCCATGTGAACCATGATATTGGGTATTTTGGAGATATATCAAAGAAACAGAAAGTCTCCGAATCTATCAATATCTGGTACATTCATGAAATTAACGGTGTCCGTCTACTTACTGATAAAATGTACGTTCAGGTCGGTGTCCATGGACTTGTCAACCGAATGTTCAGGAAATGGACCGACCCCGAACCATATCGGGAATATCCAATAATCACATCTGAGCAGGCAGTCGAACATCTCAAAAAAACCGGGATTGTCATGCTGGGGAATGTGAAGGATCCGCAGGAGGCTACCGTGACCTCGGTTACGATAGGGTATATCGGTGAGACCCAGATGAAGAAACTGCCATATCTCCTCCCCGTATACCAATTTGAAGGAGTAATCCGGGGTGCCGATGGAACCAAAGCTGCATTCTGGCAATGGATTCAAGCGACACCGGAACTGGCAGCGGAGATCACGTGAGATCGCGGGAGAACAATGAATGAGTCAGAAATAATGAAAGTATTACACTCTATACCGGTCACAAATCAGGAGAGGATATTGAGAAAAACTCTTAACAAAAATCAAGGGAAAAAAATTCATGGTATGGTTTTTACGTCTCATGCAGGATAGACCCCGCCGCCCCCGATGGGCGCCCCGGCGGCGGTTCAAATTCATTTTCCACTAGCCTCTCGGAACAAAAAAATCATCTAAAAAATTCGGGGTAAGGAAATCACCTTCAATCATAGCGATTAATCACACCCCTCGATAAATATTTCAGTGGCTCGATTGACATTTACCCTGCGATACCTCTTCTTGGGGTTATCGACTTCAGCGATGACCTATACGTTGGACTCCGTTTCTCCATAAATCCTATTGCACGATGAACGCTTCTACCCATGGAGAATACCTCTCGCTCCCTGTTCAAAAAACCGGAAAAAACACAAAAAGGAGATAATAGATCGATACCCCCAGCATCAGCAGTCCTGCGACAAGGTTGACGCCCCTCCGGTGCCGGGAGAGCCATGCCAGGATCTCCCTGCTGCGAGCTTCTGATATCCCGGCAAAGACCAGCAGGGGGAGGGACATCCCGATACCGAACGAGAGGAAGGATCCCAGGTTGGTAAGAAGCCCAGACGTGGTGGTCCCTATCGCGAGGAGCGCCACGACTGCCACGGCGTTGCAGGGCAGGATGATGATGCCGAAGAAGAGCCCGAAGAGGAAGGCATCGAGAACCGGCCTCCCGCTCCTGGGAAGCGAGGCCCCTCCTGTCCAGCGGCTGAGATCGATATCAAGGATGAGAATGATGGAGAATACTGCCAGGATCAGGAATGCAATGGGTGAAATGATGGAGAGGAACCTGGCAAGCGAGACCTGCACCAGGGTCACGAATATGATCCCGAACGCAAGCATGGAGAGGATGACTCCGGCTGCAACGATCACTCCGAAAGTGAGCATGGAGTGCCTGCGATCACCGCCACTCCCGGTCCCGGTCAGGAACGAGAGGAATCCCGGGAAAAGCGGGATGACACAGGGTGACCCGAGAGGGGCGTAAAGCCCCGCAAGGAATGCCATCCACCAGGCAGCAACGATATCCACGTCTCAGCACACTGCCTTGAGCGATGACGCGAGCGATGAGGCGGACTTGATCCCGGTGTCCAGCAGGCGGGCATCACCGCTCGGGCACACCACCATGACTGGTGCCGAGGCAGGAGTGACCACGACCGGGCCGAACCGGTCGACAAGTGATGCAGTCATCTCATCCGGGGAGAGGGCATAGTATCCTGCAAACCCGTTCGCCCGGATATGGGCCACCAGAGTCTCCGCCTCCTCCCTGGGATCGACGTCAACACCGATGAGGACGACGCCGTCACCAAGTGAGCGCTTAAGCGCCGTCATCTCCTGCTGCTGACGGGTGCATATGGGGCAGGAAACCGTGAAGGTGTACAGAATCACCGGAGTTCCCGGGAATGAGCCAACAGAAAAGCGCTCTCCGGTCTGGACATCCTGGAGGTCGATGGTCTTCCAGGCATCCTCCCCAAGAGTGCCTGAAAGCGCGGGAGCAGTATCGGTGCATCCCGCTGCAAGGAGCATGCAGATCGCTGCAATACCAAGGAACAGGGGAGAGAGAGGGAAATCCAGGCGACGCCGGTTCATACCAGTAAATCTCGAAAAATGCGGTTAAATACCTTCCTTTCCGGGCGGTTGCGGTGGACTGCATGCCTGGATGCCGCTGGCAGTGATCTCGAAATCGAACCAGGCCCCGGCTGGCTGTGAGCGGTGCTTTGCGAGAATGGCACGCCTGACGCGATCCCTTCTCTCAACCCTGACGATGGTCTTGGAGAGGTGTTCGAGGGCCATTCCCCCAAGCCCGACAAGGACATTCCGCTGGGTATCCGTGTAGACCTGGTTCGAGATGAGCACCGGGATTTTGTAGCGCCTGGCGTACCCGAGGAGCATCAGCACCTGGTTCGTCAGTTTCTGCATGGCGTCGCGGCCCTTCTCGAGCTGGCTCCTGTAGAGCCCCGTTGCGGAATCGACCACCAGGAGACCTGCCCCGTCGCGGAGCATGGTATCCAGTCCCCTGACCATGGTTGCCTGCTGGGTGAAGTCCTCGGGCTCGTAGAGGTAGAGGTTTTCGGCCAGTTTCTCAGCATCAGCTCCTGCGATCTGCCGGAACCGCTCGGCGGAGAAACCTTCGCTGTCAAGAAAGAGGACGCGGCCTCCCGCACGGAGTGCCGAGACGGATGCCATGACACAGATCGTGCTCTTCCCGCTCGCCGGCTCTCCGTATACCTGCGTGATGACGCCCGGGGCAAGACCTCCCCCGATCAGCATGTCCAGTTCTGGGGATCCTGAAGGGAGGGGCGGGATACTCATGAGGTCTTCCGCCCAAACGTCTTCCATGCTTCCTCCTCAGCCAGTCTTGCGACCTTGCGGGCAGCAAGGGCACAGTGCCCTGCCACCTCCTGCACCCTGCCGGACTCGGCCTTTATTGAGAAGATTTCACCATCAATATACCCGCACTTTACCGGGATATCCCAGGGTTTGCCACAGAGTGTGAGCGTCACAGTCCGGATCTCCCTCTCTGCAATAAACCTGTGGACATACGGCAGGCATCTCACACCAAGGGTTCCTGTCTCTGATGCAAGCTCCCTTGAGAGCCTGGGGGTATCTTTGGGGAGGCAGACCACCCGGATCAGGAATCCCGGGCGACCTTTCTTCATCGTGCAGGGGATTGCACATACGTCGCGGGCACCTGAGGTCATAAGTTTCTCGATGCAGGTGGCAAGCACCTCTCCCGTGACATCGTCAAGGTTGGTCTCAATGACATCGACCTCGTGATCCCCCGCAGCATCCCCGGTCTCAACAAGGGTGGCCCGGAGTACGTTGGGTATGGTGGGGGTATCGCGATCCCCTGCACCGTATCCCACAGCAATAATCCTTCCTTTGGCAGGTGACCCGGGGAAGGCAGATGCAAACTCGGCGAGGAGAGCAGCCCCTGTGGGAGTGCAGAGCTCTCCATCATCTCGTGTTCCGGGGAGAACAATCAGGCCGGACTCTTTCACTATGGCGAGGGTTGCCGGGGTTGGAACCGGATACGTCCCGTGTGCGGAGACGATGGTTCCCCCTCCCATCGCGAGCGGTTCAACAACAACCGCGTCAACAGAGAGCGACAGGAGTGCCGTGCAGGCCCCGATAACCTCCGCAATGGCATCATCTGCCCCGACCTCGTGAAAGTGTGAGCATTCACCATGGACGGCAGCCTCTCCCCGTGCCATCCGCTCGAACACCCTGCAGGCGAGTGCAATGGCCTCCGGAGGGGCATCGGACCCCTTCACACGGGAGATCACCTCGGCCAGTGAACGGTGGACGACGGGGGCATGGGTGTCCACCTTGATTGCCCTGATGCCTGCCCGGTCCACCTCACGGATCCCTGGCTCGGCGACCACGGACGCCATTGCACGGGAGACCCCTGTTCTGTCTGCACCGAGCTGCAGGAGCGCTCCGCAGACCATATCGCCTGCAGCTCCCCTGAACGGCTCAAAAACCAGGACTCGCATAGGTACTTATAAATCCCAGCGTATTGCACCTTTAAATTAATGCCTGAACTCCATCTGAAGGTTGACAGCGCGTATCCGGGCGATCAGGGCGGCGGAAAGGCGAGGCTCGACCCAGAAACCATGCTTTTTTTGAAGATCTCACCTGGCGACATCGTGATGGTGGAAGGGAAGCGACGCACTGTTGCCAAGGTGTGGAGATCTCTTGTGGAGGACTGGAACCAGAACAAGATCAGGATCGACAATTTCACCCGCATCAACGCCGGGGTGAGCATCGGCGATACCGTCAAGATCTCCCGTGTCCAGGATGAAATTGAGGCAAAACGGGTGGTGCTGGCACCCCCCGAAGACTTACCCCGGAACGTCCCGATCAGCATCACTCCTCATATTGTCAATGCACTTATTGACTTCCCCGTGCTGAAAAACGACCTGGTGCCGCTCTCGAGCGGACTGCCCTTCCTGCAGACCCAGTTCGTGCCCTTCAAGGTGGTGGAGATCGAGCCGGAACAGGCGGTGATCATCACCAAGAATACCCAGATCGAGTTCTCCGAGAAACCGGCAGCGGGAGTCGAGGGGGTAAAGCGGATCTCGTACGAGGACATCGGGGGCTTAAAAGACGAGCTCCAGCGGGTTCGCGAGATGATCGAGCTGCCCATGAGGCACCCGGAACTCTTCCAGAGACTCGGGATAGAGCCGCCAAAAGGCGTTCTGCTGTACGGTCCTCCCGGAACCGGAAAGACCCTGATCGCGAAGGCCGTTGCGAGCGAGAGCGGAGCACACTTCATCTCCATTGCGGGTCCCGAGGTCATCTCCAAGTATTACGGGGAGAGCGAGCAGAAACTCAGGGAAATCTTCGATGAGGCCGAGCAGAACGCTCCGTCGATCATCTTCATTGATGAGCTTGATTCCATTACCCCGAGAAGGGAGGAGGTGACAGGGGAGGTCGAACGACGGGTGGTTGCCCAGCTCCTGACCATGATGGATGGCCTCGAGGAACGGGGACAGGTGGTGGTGATCGGGGCGACCAACAGGGTGGACGCAATCGATCCGGCACTCAGGAGACCGGGGAGATTTGACCGGGAGATCGAGATCGGGGTTCCCACTGAGCCCGACAGGATCGATATTCTCAA
The DNA here is from genome assembly GCA_964401215.1 of uncultured Methanolinea sp. Classification (GTDB taxonomy): domain Archaea; phylum Halobacteriota; class Methanomicrobia; order Methanomicrobiales; family Methanospirillaceae; genus Methanolinea_A. The sequence goes on from CAYNXS010000043.1 coordinate 5,683, forward strand.
GATCCATACCCGTGGGATGCCTCTCACCCCTGAGGTGAACCTTGAGATGCTGGGCCAGCAGACGCACGGGTTCGTGGGTGCCGATCTTGCAGCCCTCGCACGGGAAGCAGGGATCCGGGCTCTGCGCCGTTACCTGCCCGAGATCGATCTTGACGAGGACGAGATTCCCCAGGAGACCCTTGATGAAATGGTGGTGATGCCCGGGGATTTCAGGGATGCACTCAGGGATGTCAGCCCGAGTGCCATGAGAGAGGTGATGCTCGAGGTCTCCCACGTGACATGGCAGGATGTCGGTGGCCTGGCTGAAGCAAAGCAGGAGATCCGGGAAGCCGTGGAATACCCGCTCACACAGAGAGAACGCTATGATGAGCTTGGGATAACTCCCCCCCGCGGTGTGCTCCTGTACGGCCCTCCCGGAACCGGGAAAACCCTGATTGCAAAGGCGGTCGCAAACGAGAGTGGGGCCAATTTTATCGCGATTCGGGGGCCCCAGCTCCTCTCGAAATGGGTTGGCGAGAGCGAACGGGCAGTTCGGGAGATCTTCAAGAAAGCCCGGCAGGTCGCACCCTCCATCATCTTCTTTGACGAACTGGATGCACTGGCCCCCGTGAGAGGGGGAGAAGTGGGCAGCCACGTTATGGAGAGCGTGCTCAACCAGATCCTCACCGAGATAGACGGTCTCGAGGAGCTCAAGGACGTGGTGGTGCTCGGTGCAACCAACCAGCCGATGCTGGTAGATCCGGCCCTCCTGCGGGCAGGAAGGTTCGACAGGCTCGTGTACATAGGGGAACCGGGCATGGACGACCGGGTACAGATCCTCTCAATACACCTGAGAGGAATGCCCGTGGAGGGCTCTCCCGTTGAGAATGTCCTGGAGCATCTCGGGAAGTTCGATGAGGGTGCCCTGGATGACCTTATCGAATCGCTCGGGAAGGACAGGACCGTGCTTCCCGGGGATATCACCCGTGCAGCGGAGGGGATCTCCCCGAAGGGGAAAACAGGACTCACGCGTCCCCAGATCAGGAAATACCTTGTCGAGAAGATGAACTCGCAGCACCTTCTGATCGAGGATGATGCCTTAGGATCACTTGTCAGGGGCATTGCAGCCCGGACTGAGGGGTACGTGGGGTCAGATCTCGAGGCTCTCTGCAGGGAAGCCGGAGTCTTTGCCATGCGGGAAGGAGCAAAGCATGTGGCGGAACGGCACTTCGAGGCAAGCCTGGCAAAGGTCCACCCGACGATGAACCCCCGGTTAAAGGAAAATTACGAGCGGATCAGGCAGTCATTCAAAGGCGGGCTCCCGAAAGACATCCAGCCCCCGGAATACCAGTAAGAGAACCCCACTCAAACTCCCTTTTTTGTGCCAGGTCGCGTTCCGGAATTCCTGGTACATCCCATCATCCGGGCTCGCCTCTGCCGATGGGTAAGGGCAGGGAGGAATCCTGGAATGTTCCCGGGCAAAAACCTCGGGTATTATTACACATCCCCGACGAGATTTAAGGAAAGAGCCCTATGCAGAATCTCACCACCTTTCTTGACAACCATGCTCTTGATCCCTCCGCATGTGCCCTGATCTGGCCTTCGAAAGGTATCCGGTATTCCTACGCTGAGATTCTTGATCGGGTACAGAGGCTCGCGTCATCGCTCTCAGAACGCGGTATCTCAAAAGGCGACAGGGTCTGCATATACCTTGACTCCTGCCCGGAATACCTGGTCAGTTACTTTGCCCTGTGGAGGATAGGGGCTATCGCGGTCCCTGCAAATATCGTGCTCAGGGAAGGGGAACTTGGATATCTCATCGGGAATTCAGGTGCCAGGGGCATCATCTGCAGCCCTGAGGGGCGATCTGTCGTTGAAAAGGTGAGATCTTCTGCCCCCTCAATCGATCTCGTACTCTGCACCGGCGATCCTGGTGAAGGGATGATCTCCTGGGACCAGATGATGGAAAAGGAACCCCTCTTCCTCGAGGGAGTCCCGTGCGGGTTCGACGATCCCTGCCAGCTGCAGTACACCTCGGGTACCACGGGCAGGCCAAAAGGAGCCATTCTCACCCAGGGGAACTGGATGGCGGCACTTGAAGCCGAAAAAGAGGTGCTCGGCCTCCGGCCCGGCGACACCTATCTCGGCATATATCCCATGCCCCACGTGGGAATCTCATGGGGAATCGCGGTCCTCCGGGCAAGGGGGACCTACGTGATCATGGAGCGGTTCTCGGAGGAGGAGTACGTCCGCCTGGTGAAGGAATACGGGGTCACGGTCCTCTCCGGAATGCCCCCGGTTATCCACGGGCTCTGCAATGCGCCGGAAGGGACCGAAGAGGCGCTTTCCAGCGTCAGGGTCATCATAAGCGGGGGAGGCCAGCTCCTGCCTGCCGTATGGGAGGCATTCGACCGGAGATACCGCATTCCCATCGCCAATTCATACGGGCTTTCCGAGACCATTGTCGTGGGCACCGGGACCGCCACGCTCCCCGGGAGGCCCGAGCTCACCCGCCATTACCAGAGCGTCGGAGTTCCGGTTGGATACAGCGAGGTGTGCATTGTTGACAGTTCGGACCCCGGAAAGGTTCTTGCCCCCGGGGAGACAGGAGAGATCGCGTTACGTGGGCCATCCGTTGCACAGGGATACTGGAACATGCCCGAGGAATCACGCGAGACCTTCCTCCCCGGCGGGTGGTTCCTCACAGGGGACATGGGATACCAGGACACTGAAGGTGCACTCTTCATCACCGACAGGAAAAAGGACATGATCATCATGTCGGGGTGGAAGGTCTACCCAACGGAGGTCGAGAATATCCTTCTCCAGCACCCGGCAGTCGCAGACGCTGCGATTTTTGGAATCCCGGATGAAAGGAAAGGGGAGATCCCTGTCGCTGCCCTCGTGGTAAAAAAGGGGGTAGTGCTTGACGGGGAAGAGATGGCACGTTACTGCAAGAGCCGGATGGCAGGGTACAAGGTGCCAAGGAAAATATTCCAGGTGGATACCCTCCCCCGGGTCCATGGCTGGAAGCTCCTGCGCCGCACATTACGGGAAGAGTACTCAAAAAAAGCCTGATCCGGGGCAAGAATATAAGTGAAGGGACTGAAATAGTTAATTTTGGAGATATCTCCTTTGGCCAAGGACAGCAGGCGATCCACCGGTATTACTGGCCTTGATCTCGCGATGGAGGGAGGGTTCCCTCTTGGTACGACGATCGTGGTACAGGGTTCACCATTAACCGGGATCGACCACATGGCCCGCCAGTTCTGGGGTATGGACAGCAATACCGGGAGTTACCTGATGATTGACGGAGAGGTCGAACCCGGGATGATAGCGGCTTCCGGGATGACCACAGACCAGCTGGCAGACCTCTGCAAGGGAGATCGCATCGTGATTGACTCCCTCTCGACCCTCATCAGCAGTGGTGGTATCGACAATGCCTTACAGTTTCTTGGAAAGGTCAAGAAAGATATTGCAGCCAGGAATGCAAATATCATGTTCCTGATCTATCCCGACCTCCATTCTTCCCAGGACGAGATCCGGATCATGCGTATTGCTGACGTCGTGATCGAGTTAAAAGAGGTCATCTTCATGAACGAGATCGAACGGCAGCTCGCGGTCCACAAGATACGAAGAGGCCAGGTGCCGAAGCGCCTGATCCCGTTCAATATCACTGAGAAGGGGATTGAACTCTCGACCACATCGAGAGTGGTATGAAAATCGCATCAGCGATTTTCATTCGCACAATATCCAAGGTGTCCCGGACAACAATGGCAATAAAGGTAAAAGCATCGCATCAGCGATTTTCATCTAAGAATTCAGGCAAGATCTTTCCGCACTTCCCTGACTGCGGTCACCATGTGAGTGAGTTTTCGGACCGCTGCATCCATGGGGAGCATCCTGAGACCACAGTCGGGATCAATGAGAATAGTAGGAGCACCGAGTACTTCGACCGCGTGCTCGATCCTCGCTTTGATCTCGGGGATCGACTCAACCGCAGGGCTGCTGGAATCGATACAGCCAACACCGACTTTCAGCCCCTTGAGGGAAGTCCCGTCGAGGAGCGCAAGGTTTTCCGGACTCTTCGCACACTCGATGTCGAGGACCGCGACAGGAAACTCGAGGAGCCTGTCGATTATTGTCGAGAGATCGCCGCATACATGGAGACAGACAGGGACTTTTATGTCCGACGTAACCCGGGATACGGCAATCCTCCCTGCATCAAGGGATGCAGCCCCTGTCGAGAGGATCGGCTCATCCACCTGGATCATGCATGCCCCCGCCTTTTCGAGCGCCCGGGCCTCGGCGGCAAGTGCGGCTGCAAGATCGAGTGCACACTCCGTCCGGTCGCGGTAGAGCGGGGTTGAGAGGTGAAGGCCGTAAGAAAGTGTCGTGGGCCCGGTGAGGATGCCCTTCACAAAGCGGTGGCGGGAGCATGCATACCGGGTGTCAGGAACCGTGATCGGGCCGGATGCAGGAAGCACTTTTCCAATCACTTCCTGGCCCCGGATACCCGGCAGGTGCCTGGTGAAAGCCTGGATCATATCTCCCCTGACCTGCCCGTCTGAAATGATATCGATGCCCGCCGTGACCTGGGCATCCACTGCGACCTTCACCGCATGCTTCAGGGGATCCAGGAGGGATCCAAGTCCTGATCCCCGTTCGACGGGAAAACTCCCCACGACCGTGGTGGGAAGCAGGGGAAGATGCGTGAAGGGTTCCATGCAGATCAGGGTACCAGCCGGTGACGGTCACGCGGGAAGAGGACTGCTTCCCGGATATTCGGAAGATCGAGCATGGTCATGACAAGGCGTTCGGCACCAAGCCCCCACCCGGAATGCGGGGGCATCCCGAACCGGAACGGTGTCAGGTAGAACGAAAAACTCTCAGGGTTCAGTCCCTTCGCCTGGATCTGCCGGACAAGAAGGTCATGCTGGTGCACACGTTCGGATCCGGACGAGAGTTCCATCCTGGGATGCATCAGGTCAAAAGCCCTGCATATCGAGGGATCATGCTGGTGAGGCATCGCGTAATACGGCTTGATTGCCGTCGGCCAGTCCACAATGAAGTAGTGGGTGCCCATCTCTTCCCCGATGGCCTTCTCTGCGGCGGTCCCGATATCGTCACCGTATGAGATGGGGTCCTCGATCTTCTTTGCGGCAATCTCAATCGCTTCCGCGTAGGGAAGACGGGGAAACGGGGATGCAGGTTCCTGGAAGTCCCGAATCTCCATCTGCTCGAGATACTGCCCGCATGATCCGGCGACTCTGTGGTAGGCAGCGATCACGATCTCTTCCAGGAGTGACATCACGTCGTTGTGATCGGCATAGGAGACCTCGACATCGATGGAGGTGGCCTCGTTCAGGTGCTTGGTGGTATTGTGCTCTTCTGCCCGGAATATGGGGCCTATCTCGAACACCTTCTCGAATCCGGCCCCCATCATCATCTGCTTGTACAGCTGGGGGCTCTGGTTCAGGAACGCCTCCTTCTCGAAATAGGCGATGGGGAAGAGCTCGGTCCCTCCTTCTGTGGCAGCGGCAACCACTTTCGGTGTTGTGATCTGGATAAAACCCCTCGAGAAGAGATATTCATAGACTGCCTGCATGCACGCGTTCCGGATATGGAAGACCGCGGCAACCCTCGGTCGCCTGACATCGAGAAAACGGGAGTCAAGCCTGGTATCCAGCTCGGCGGGGACCTTCTCCACCACGTCAAGGGGAAGCGGGCTTTCTGCGAGGCTTATGATCTCGAATGTCTCGGGAACAAGTTCCCTTCCGCCAGGGGCCTTCTCGATCGCCTTCACCGTCCCTGAGACCCGGACGACAGACTCCCTTGAGACCTCCCGCACCGCCGAGAGCACCTGTTCTGTCACTTTTTTCTTGGGAACGGTCACCTGGATGATTCCGGTGCGATCCCGGATCAAAAGAAAAGACAATCCCCCAAGGTCACGCAATTCATGGACAAAGCCCACGATCTCGGCCTTTCCGATCCCGGGAGTGACCTCCTGTATTGGTATCCGCATATGAAATCCATGATCTATGGGGTCTTTGGGATAATGTTGCTTTTCCTGCGTTCCCCTAGATGACGTTGACATGAAGGAGCGGGTGGAAATGTCACCTGTTCTCCGGAATCGCCAGGAGTGCTCAGGTCACTCCGGTCCGAAAATTTCCATTTTGACCGCGGTTTCAAGATCCGACTGGGTGGCCAGCGCCTGCTTGAGGTGCTCCGGGCTCTCCCACA
>CAYNXS010000044.1:0-11671 GCA_964401215.1 uncultured Methanolinea sp.
AGTGACATCCTTTCGTGATAACGACGGCGTTGTGTGAGGTGTTCGCGGGTCCGGGTATCCACGGTGAGGGGAAGGAAAGAAAAACCATACGACACCTCCCAGAGTACAAGACCTTCGGGGGCAGCAGGAGATATCCTGCCACTCAAATCCCCCTCCAGGCGGGATTGGATGAGGTCTTCGGATCCTGAACCGGTCCCCACAAGGAGAAGGGCAGATGCCATGTTCCTGACCATATGCCACAGGAAACTGCCGGCCGTCACGTCAAAGACAGGGTACCCATGCTCCACGAACACTCGTGACGAGGAGACCGTCCTAATGGGATCCTTCCCCTCGACCCTCGCAAAAAGAGAGAAGTCATGGGAACCCTCAAACAGACGGGAAGCCACATCCATTGCCTGCACATCGAGATCCGGCTCGCTGAAATAATACCGGTATGTGCGGCTGACCGCCTCGTTCCTAGGATTGAATGACGAAGCCACCGGTGCATACCCTGTCACCCAGATGTCCGGAGGGAGCTGCCAGTTCAATGCCGCGACCGCCCTTTCCGGATAGATGGTCGAGAAAGAAAAGACCTGTGCCCGTGCGTTCACCCCGCGGTCCGTGCGACCCGCAGCCTGGAAACGGCCATCATGAAGTGTTGAAAAGAGTTCCGTCCGGATGCAGGCTGCCAGAAAATCGCCCTCTATGGTCCTTACGTCCGGCTGCAGCTGAGACCCAAAAAAGCGGTCGCCCAGGTATCCGGTCCGGAATGCCAGTCTTACCGGGGGCGCATTCCGCGGGTGAATTTCTTCCATGTATTCCTGAGTGACTGTCGGGTATAGGTGCGAAGCGGGGTCATCTTCCCGGTTGCCACGGTCCGCCCGGCCCGGATCCCTGCAAGGATTGATGCCGGATCGCATGATGAATCAACCAGGGTTCTCCCGTACCCCACGAACCGTGCATTATGGGCGTCAGATCCTCCCACGCACGGTTTTCCCATCCTGCGGGCGATTCGCTCGGCTTTCCGGTTCGCCGACCCCACGATGTACCTGCTGTTGAAGACTTCAATGGCATCCACTTCAGCAAGTGGTGATTGCTTCCTTCTGCCCACCCCGTGCCGCCAGATATGGTAGGGATGCGGAAGGACCACGAGGCCGCCAAGTTCCCGGGCTCTTCGTATGGTCTCCCCGACCTCCATACCCCGGGGGATGCAGGTGGTCACACCAAGTACGAGGAGATGCCCCTGGAGGGTGGAGACTTCGATCCCCGGGATGACGACCACGGGTGACGGGACTGTCATGGCGTAAAGCGCACCCTCAACGGTATCGTGGTCGGTGACGGCGATAGCATCCAGACCGACGTAATCGGCCCTGCTGAGAATCTCTTCCACGCTGCTCTCCCCATCACGTGAAAAGTTCGTGTGGATATGAAGATCGCAGTTCAGCATCTGATCATACACTTTTTGGCCTCCGTGATATTAAGAAGATTTATGCGCATCCTTCTTCCCACGGGGAGAGCAACACAGCAGATGGTGCATGAGGCGGCGGAAGGTATTGACGCACGGGTTGCGGTCACCGGAGAGATAGCCTCGTTCCTTACACCTGCCCAGCTTTCGGCGCTTCTTTCCGAAGATACATATGACATGGTGATCATTTCCGGCATGTGTACTGCATCGTTTGCTGATGTCGAGGAGAAATACGGAGTTCCCGTGTTCCGGGGGCCGAGGCATGCGGCAGATCTTTCTTTCATCCTTTCACAACTCCCGGAAGTTCAGCTCTCAAGGACAATGCCCGCGGACGATTTCCTGACCGAAAAAAGGCAGAAGGAAGCAGCGATGAGCATCTGCAATGCAGAGAGGGATTCCGGGTTCCTCTATTCCATCAGGGGTGTGAAGATCGGTGGCGGATCCAGGATGAAAGTCCTGGCGGAGATCATGGATGCGCACCGGGCAGTCAATCTTCCGGGCATGGTGCAGGATTTCTTCAGCAGCGGAGCGGATATCGTGGATCTCGGGTTTGGATTCGATGCAACCCCCGAGCAGGTATCATCAGCATTCTCATCCCTTGGGGATATCGAAGGGCCTCTTGCCGTTGATACCCAGGATCCTGCGCTCATTTCCGCCGCCCTCTCCCGTGCTGACGTGGTGCTGAGCCTCCAGGAGGAGAATATTCCGCGGGTGGGAGACGCAGTGGCCGCCGCGGGTGTGGCAGCCGTGGTGGTCCCCGGGAAGGCGGGGTTATCAGCGAACCTTGAGGCGGCAAGGGACTGTGGGATCGAATGCATCCTCGCAGATCCACTCATTCCCCCGGCGGGATCAGGCCTGGTCGAATCACTGGGAAGATTTTCAGGATATGATGTTCCGCTGTTTTTCGGCGCGGGAAACGTGGTCGAGCTCCTCGATGCAGATTCGGTAGGTATGAATGCACTCCTGGCTGCTCTGGCAGCAGAAGTTGGAGCGGCAGTGATCTTCACAAGCGAACACAGCGACAAGACGAAGGGCTCTGTCAGCGAGATGCGCAAAGCCACCGAGATGCAGGTGCTTGCACGAGGCAGGCCGTATGCAAAGGACCTGGGGATCAACCTCCTTGTCATCAAGGAGAAGAGGAGGAGGAGAGAACCACCAATTGAATGTGAGGAGTGCATCCATGCGGGTACACCCGAGAACGATATCGAATACGATCCATGCGGGAATTTCCGTATCGGTGTTTCCGGGGGGGAGATCATCGCAGAAATCGATGGCAGGGCGTACAGGGGGAGTTCGTGGTCGGCGGTATTCTCCGCGATCCTTTCGGCCGGAGAGGTCTCACTCATGGACCATGCGGCGTATCTTGGAAAGGAACTTTTCAAAGCAGAACTGGCACTGCAATTCGGAAGGAGTTTTGAGCAGGACGGGCCGTTTTAACAATGGCCCCATGCAAGCCTGGCGTTCTCGAAAGGCAGACGAAATCTTTCACATGGTTTAATGCCGTCTCCTGTGAAATACCATGGACACATTATGCAGATACGGGGTATACGCATGGATCTCCTTGATCTGCTCCTGGAGATGGGGAAGGACAGGCACCCGTATGAGTTCGCAGGCGTGATCATGGAGGAGGATGGCCTGCTGCACGAGATCTTTCTCCTCCCCGGGACGGTCAGCAGCGAAGAGAGCGCCAGCCTTTCGTACGATATGATGCCGCTCGATACCCACGTCGCCGGGAGTGCCCACAGCCATCCGAACGGGAACCTCTCACCCTCTGATGCAGATCTCTCGTTTTTTCCACGGGTCGGGCGTTACCACCTCATCGTGGGCTATCCCTATACAAGGGATGACTGGCGGTGCTACCGTGCTGATGGGAAACCAAGTGCACTTGAGGTGATCCCGTGAGACGCGTGGTGGCGACCGGAACATTCGATATCCTCCATCCCGGGCACCTCTATTACCTTGAAGAATCCCGCCGATATGGCGACGAGCTCTATGTGATTGTTGCGCGGGACCGGAACGTCCGGCACAAGCCCCACCCTGTCCTTCCCGAGGAGCAGAGGGTCAAAATGGTTGCCTCATTAAAGCCTGTCGATCACGCGGTCCTCGGTGATCTCCACGACATGTTCAGGCCGATAGAGGAGATCCGGCCGGCAGTCATCACGTTCGGGTTCAACCAGCATTTCAACGAGGAGAAGATCCGATCAGAACTCACAATGCGGGCACTCTCTGCAGAGCTGGTCAGGATAGGGAGCTACAGGGGGGATCGCTACTGCAGTTCGAGTGAAATCGTTCGGCAGGTCGTTGCACGCCATGCTGACGGAAAGGATGACAGGTCCGGCGATATATCCAAAGAATGATCCCCAACAGGCGATGTGACAGGACGACAGGGCCTTTTTGGATTTCATATTCCCGGAGAGGAATCATATTAATCTGGCAGGCAAAAGATAAGCGTGTCTAGGGTTCGTGGAATGGAACCCATGTCAATTGAGGAAGAGGATATGCATGCCTGAATTTGCCACGGCATTCTCTGGAATGAACGCCGACCGGAAACTGACGCACAGTGAGCTTGTCAGGGCTATCCGGCTGATGATTGCTGATGAATATGAAGCCATCCAGGTCTATACCCAGCTTGCCGAGTCCATAGAGAACGATCTGGCACGAGAGGTACTCCTGGATATCGCAGATGAGGAGCGGGTGCACGCGGGGGAATTTTTACGGCTTCTCCAGGAACTTGCCCCCGACGAGGTCGATCTCTACGCCCAGGGAGCCGCGGAAGTAGAGGCAGAGATAGCAAAATTTCCGGCCGGGAAGAAGGAACCTGCCGCGGAAGTGAAATCATCTGAGCCGAGAACAATCGGTTCGCTGAAGGAGTGAATCTGATACCATGACCAGTAATTACCTTGGAAGGGATGATGCCCCTATAAAGACCAAGACGTGGGAACTCCTGGACAGGACAATGGCCGATGCAGCAAAGAGTATCCTTACCGGGAGGCGGTTGCTGCATATTGAAGGACCCTTTGGTCTCGGCCTCAAGTCAGTACCCCTGGAAGACTGCCAGGTGAGTGAGTGCATGGCGGTCAGCCAGTTCGTGCCGGTTCACCTTGTGAGCACCACGTTCACCCTGGGGATACGGGACCTGACGGCCTTCGAACAGAACGGCCTTCCGTTCTCAGCCGCTGCCGCTGCCGAAGCTGCAGTGGAATGCGCAAGGAATGAGGATACCCTGATTTTCGAGGGAGCCATGGAAAACCCGGGGCTTCTTTCGATGGACGAGACGAACTCGCTCAAACTCTCATCATGGACCACCGTCGGGAAGGCCGCAGACGACATCATCCAGGGTATGATACGGCTCGATGAGGCAGGATTCCACGGGCCATACTGCCTTGCGCTGGCGCCCTCACGGTACAACCTTCTCTTCCGCCGGTACCTCCAGGGGCAGAGCACGGAGCTTGATCACATCAAAAGCATCATCACAGATGGTGTGTTCAAGGCACCAACCCTGAAAAGCGGGGGAGTCCTGCTGGCCTCAGGAAAACGCTATGCGTCGATAGTCCTTGGGCAGGATATGACAATCGGGTATATTGGTCCAATCGGGGACAGCCTGGAATTCTCCATTTCTGAGAGCATGGCTCTTGTCGTGAGGGAGCCTGCCTCGATCTGTGTCCTCAAGGACAAAGAATAAGCCTTTCATCCACTTTTTCCGGTCATTTTCCCCAAGACGAGGGAGAGGAGGAGAAGCGTGGCAGCCTTGTCAAGGGGATGGTTGTCGCTCCCGCACTTTGGCGAAAGTATGCAGGACGGGCACCCGGTCTCGCAGGTGCATTCGCCCACAAGCATGCGGGCGGTATCGAGTATGTTTTCACAGATCTCATACCCCTTCTCGGCAAGTCCTATCCCTCCCTCATACCCGTCGTAAATATAGACCGTCGGGTCACCAGAATCCCCTCCGCAGGGGACCGAGAGACCCCCGAGGTCCCAGCGATCGCAAAGGACATGGAATGGCATAACGCCGATCATCACATGCTCCATTCCGTGAAGGCCCCCGGCAATATCACACTCTTGTTGGGATAGTTCCCCGGCCACCGCAGGGGGAATCTCGATCCAAAGCGCAGTTGTGGAAAACTGGTATGGTGGAAGGTCAAGAGGCTCGATGCCAATCATCGTCTCCGCCTTCAGCAGCTTGTAGGAGGTATACTGCTCGGTCACCTCCACATCACCGAAGCAGAGGGATGCTCCCGGGAGGGATCGCCGGTTCCTGCAGGTCTTTACCCGTATCTGCACCGTGTTCAGGGGACGGGTATAGTAGTCGACCTCAACCGGCGTTGCATGGATGGTCCTTGTCTCGAGGTTGAGGGAGTCAACCCGGTACTGCTCCCCCTGGTGGATCAGGATTGCGCCGGGATGCGCTTCCCTGAACGCCTGCGACCGGTCCATGGTCTCGATCACCTTTCCCCCGGAAAGGACCCTGAAGGTTTCCCGGGAACCCCCGTCAAGTCCGACCAGCTCCTGGGCGCGCCTGCTCCCTGAGTAAATCCATCCCCTCCGTGTCTTCCCGAGCAGTGATTCACGGGCGTGAGCAGCGACAATCCCCGGAAGGGCAGGACCGAAGAATTCCAGGTCCCGTTCGCAGTCAAGGGGAAGTTCAGCCCCGGCACAGAGGACCTGCCCGGAGAGAATATACGGATTTTCCAGGTCAATGATGGCATGCTCGTGGGAAGCCCCAAAGAACGATTCGGGGTGGTGCATGAAATACTGGTCAAGGGGGTTGGCATACGCAACAAGGATCGCAAGCGATTCCCTTCCCGAACGGCCCGCACGCCCGACCTGTTGCCATGCTGCCGTCATGGTGCCGGGAAACCCCGAGAGGATCACCCCATCAAGTGACCCGACATCGATTCCGACTTCCAGGGCATTGGTGGAGACCACCCCCCTGAGCACGCCGGTCCGAAGATCATGCTCCAGCTGACGTCTCTCCTCAGGGAGGTACCCCGCCCGATACGCGCTGATCCGGGGGGGTCCCGAACTGTGCATCCCCGATACCAGCTCACCTGCGCGGACTGCGACCAGCTCCGAGATCTTCCGTGAACCGGTGAAGCAGAGTGTCTGGAGGCCAAAGTCCACGCATCGTGCCATGATCAGGGACGTGTCCTGAAACATGGAGCGTGTGGATGGCCACGAGTGGTAAGGGTTATAGAATTGAAATACCCGCGGACCATGCGGTGAGCCATCCTGCGTGATCTCTTCACAGGACTCACCGCAGAGCCGGGCAGCGAACTGGCCAGGGTTGGCGAGTGTTGCGGTGGAGAGGAAAAAGAGTGGTTCTGATCCATAGTGCCTCGCGATCCTCCTGAGCCGTCGTACGAGGAGGGCTACGTGCGATCCGAAGACACCCCTGTAGCGGTGTGCCTCATCGATTACGACGCCGCCAAGCCCGGCAAAGAACCGGCTCCACTGGTGATGCCATGAGAGGATGTGGTGGAGTTCGTGCGGATTTGTAAGGATGATCCTGGCAGTCCGCCGTATGTGCGGCCTTCTGCCGGTTTCTGTGTCACCGTCATACACTGCCGTCATGGCACCCGCCCTGAGATCATCGTCAAGCGACCGCAGAGTCCGCAGTTGATCGTGGGTGAGGGCTTTTGTGGGATAGATGAAGAGGAACGTTGACGCGGGATCCTCGAGTATCCGTTCGAATACCGGCAGTGCGAACGCAAGGGTCTTTCCTGATGCAGTGGGGGTGGTCATGATGATGCTTTTCCCACCCCGGAATGCTTCAATGGCGTCGCACTGATGGGAATAGAGACGGATATGCCGGGAGTCAAGATAGTGCGTGATAGGGGGAGGGAGTTCACGTTCAAGCGAACCATACCGTGCGCTTCGGGCAGCGATCTCTTCCATGTGCACGAAACCGGGGCCGAGGTCAGGATCCCCGGAGAACACCGGGAGGATGTCCTGGACCCCCATCAGTTCTCCTCCCTGAAAAGGCAGAACAGCCTTGCCAGTGAGACGAGATCCTGGCAGTTGTGCTCCACAATGGGGATCAGGGGGCCGGGATTCTGCGACGTGAGGAATGCTTCATAGAATTCGGGAACCATCATGGATGGCACATCTTCCTGACGATGTATGGAGAAGAGCCGCTGCTCCAGCGTCATGAGGCGGCAATCGGGAAGGGCATCCTTAAAGCGCCTTCTGGATGGATGGAGGAGATCATAGTGCGGGTTGGTGATATCACAGGCCTCCCCATACAGGGCATAACGCTCCTTCAGGTACGGCACATCAAAGGTCCTTCCATTGTAGGTGACCAGTACCATGTCACGGGAGAGATATTCCCTCGTGGCCAGGAGTGCAGGAAGCTCCTCCTCCATGCTCCTCACCAGATACTGCGAGGTGACGAGGCGGCCATCCTGCAGAAAGGCGAGGCCTATGAGGATTATCGGCCTCTGGTAGATCCCGAGCGTCTCCAGGTCAAGGAAGAGGAACCGCTCCGCATCATAGAGCCCGTTCGTGCAGAGAGAGAGGGGATGGGATGCAGGATGCCACCTGGTCACCAGGGAGTTGATCTCTTCGGGAGACCCTTCATGCAACGTGGCGAGGATCTCCCGTGCTGAGTCCTGGTACCTGCGGTGATGGAGGAGATCGCGAATTGTCCTGTATCCCATTCGCTTGAGGTCTCTCTCCTTTCGCCTGCCGATCCCGTACACGAGGGTGAGATCCTGGAGAAGCTGCTGCATCACCCCATCAGTATCTCTGTCCGGGAGGCACAGGGTGTGGCTCCGCGTGATGCTGTAGACCGGGCCATCCTGCGTTTCCAGTATGCACCCGGGAAGAGCGTCCTCAATCGGTATCTCCGTGTACCTCTGGAGAAGGGAATGTTTCAGGCGCTGGACATCACGGTACTCCGATTCAAGAACAGGGGAACCGGAAAGGCCTGCCCTGAAGATCCTGTCATGGTTGATGACGGTATAGTCCGGGGCCTGGACAATACGTTCCCGCCAGAGTCTGCTGGCAGTCTCAAAAGCCAGGGGCAGGGTCATGGTATTGTCTGGAGAATGTATCAGGAGGAACCGCATTTGAGGGTTGACTGTGCACGGTGAAAGTGGAGTAACCCCACCGCGCTGCTTATCCTCTCACGCGTTAACCAATCAAAACGAGGTGAATTTTATACCCCTTTACCAAAACGGCGCCGGTTCGTGGCAGAGCATCGATACCACACCGAGCGTAGTGCAGGGTAACCCGGGGTTGTGAACATGGCCATCCGGGGATTTCTGATTGACCTTGACGGGACGGTCTACACAGGGGGAAATCCCGTGCCCGGGGTACAGGACGCACTCAGATGGCTCTTCCGGGAGGGCTACCCTTTCCGTTTTGTCTCGAATACCACACGAAGATCGAAAGCGAGCATCTCGCACAGGCTCGCGGAAATGCATCTTGATATCCGGCCTGATAGTATCTTTACCCCGGCGGTAGCTGCAGCATCCCTGATCCGTACACGCAATGTTAGAAGGATATTTCTGCTCTCAACAGGAGATGTTCACCTCGATTTCGAGGCCGCAGGTCTTGTCAGATCATGGGATACTGCCGATGTGGTGGTAGTGGGTGATGCAGGGGATCACTTCACCTACGAAACCATGAACCAGGCATTCCGTCTCATCCAGGCGGGTGTACCGCTCCTTGCGCTTGAAAAGGATCGCTCCTGGATGGACACAGGCGGGCTCTCGCTCTCGGCCGGCCCGTTTGTTGCCGCGCTTGAGTATGCTACAGGAAGCACCGCTGAACTTGTGGGGAAGCCGTCACCGGTGTTTTTCCAAACCGCGCTTGACTCTATGGGGCTTGCCGCAGGAGAATGCGCAATGATTGGGGATGATGCATACACTGATGTGTTAGGCGCTATGAAAACAGGAATGGCCGGATTCCTGGTTGAGACCGGAAAATTCAGGCAGGATATCCTGTATGAGATGCCAGTGCCTCCAACGGCAATACTGCACTCGCTGGCAGATTTGCCTGCATATCTCTGTACAGGGGGGAATCCATGATACAGATACGCTTCCTGCACAGCCTTCTGCTTATTTCTGTTGCGATTTCAGCGCTCTGCAGTGCCGGATGCCTGGAAGGGATTCCCTTCATAGGTCCTCCTGCAGTGTACCCGCACATCGTTCCGATCGAGGGGGGCTCCATGCCGGTCCCCCCGAGATACATGTATGCATTCCAGGATTTGATCGTAGAAGTGGACACATCCGTGGACGCATCGGTCTATGCCGGAGCGAGGGCAACCGACAAGAGTGCCCGCATTTTTGA
Organism: uncultured Methanolinea sp.; assembly: GCA_964401215.1. GTDB lineage: Archaea > Halobacteriota > Methanomicrobia > Methanomicrobiales > Methanospirillaceae > Methanolinea_A. The sequence continues at coordinate 9,737 of CAYNXS010000044.1, forward strand.
CAGCGCTCTGGCAGAACACCAATGGAGGGATGGTATCTACCATGCTCTTATCAGCGATCCGGCACAGGATGCATTTTTTACGGGAGTAATCAGCACCCTGAAGGCCGAACAGAGTCTCAACCGTCTCGACTCAGACGAATATGCCGAGCTTCTGGCAGTGTTCGTACAATCAATCCCCTACGAGAACCAGAATCTCACCAGCCCAAGGTTTCCTATTGAGACGTATGTGGACGGGATGGGTGACTGCGATGACAAGAGCCTCCTCCTTGCAGGCCTTCTCAGCCGTGAGGGGTACCGGACCGCGCTCCTTTATTTTGAACCGGAACGGCACATGGCGGTGGGTGTGGGCTGCCCGGGGACCGGGTACAGGAATACCGGGTATGCCTATATTGAGACAACCAACGTCAGCCTGGTGGGAATACCTCCGGAGACACTTGCCGGAGGGACCGTGCTCTCCTCCCTGCCTGTGGTAATCCCGGTCGGAAACGGCATGCTCAACTACACCCTCTGTAACGAGACATCAGACATCTGGCGGTTAAAAAACGAATCAGAGAAGATCCTTGCAGGGATCGAGACAGAGATCCGGGATCTGGAAACGAGGCTCGAAGAAAAGAAGGGAGTCCTTGATGCCCAGAAGTCGTCGCTTGAGGTGCTTCTTTCCACCGGTGATATCGGCGGATATAACAGGAGAGTTGCCGCGTACAATGCAGAGGTCACGCAGTATAACCAGATGCGGGCTGATCTTTTGAGCACGGTGGACAGGTTCAACCAGCTTGCGGAGATTCATAATGGCATTGTCACCCGCCAGCATGACAGGAAAGGTATCTGGGAGTGGTTTGTAACATTCCCCGGTTTCTGACAGCCCAAAGAGAAACGAGGGGACAAGTGCCCCATGATGCGTCAACCGGGGGTTATCAGATCCAGTCAATGACCTGGATCCCGGGCACGTTACGATCAGCATACTCGGCCGAGGATGTGATTCTCCGGACGGCGCAGTCGCAATATTCACGGGCCGAGTCTATTCCGATGAACCTGCGCCCAAGCCGCCAGGCAGCCAGGGTCGTTGTCCCCGCACCGTTGAAGGGATCCAGGATGATGTCTCCCCGGTAACTGAACAGCTTGAGAAGCCTTCTCGGGAGTTCCTCGGGGAACATGGCAGGATGATGAAAATCACGCATCCTTATCTCGGGGGGGAATGTCCACTTCCCTATCACCCATTCCTTGAACTCGGCATCTGTGATATCGATATCTTCTTTTCTGCCCACCTTCTTGTGCGATTCCTTGTCGAAGACCTCGATAAACTCCCAGGTATATTTGAGATAGGGCATGGAGGGGGACTTCCAGCTTCCCCATGCGGTGAACTTGGCGTTGTAATTGTTCTTTTCCCACAGGATCTCAGCCTTCCATAAAAAACCGATCTGCTGCAGATGGGTGGAGATGATGTGATGGGTTGGGACGTAATCCGAAAAGAGGGGCTGGATGTTTACGGCAAGCCTCCCCCCTGGTTTGAGAACCCTGTAACACTCTGCAAAGATCCTGTGCAGTTTCGAAAAATAGTCATTCCACTCCCTCGTATCGTCACGGGGATCCCTTGCATATGCATGGCCGAAATTATAGGGAGGGGACGTGATCACCATGTCGATGCTTCCCTCCGGGATGGCAGAAAGCACCTCCTCCGCATCCCCGCAGAGTATCCGGTTGGTATAGGGTATGATCTCCGGTGGTTCCTCGTGAGGTATTGCTGCATTTGCCCCCTTGCTGCCCCTGCGTATTCGCTCTTTCCCGGCCTTGTCGGGTATCTTTTGGGTCCGGCTGGAACGGGAGACCATGCGTACAAGCACTATTGCCCCGCCTCGTGAAAAAGGGAAGTGCTCACGGGATGCGTGTCATCAATGGCGATGTGAAGGTCACAAGCGTTTAATCCTTGTGCCCCGA